>DASTGO010000163.1:0-3457 GCA_035719045.1 Kineosporiaceae bacterium
GGGCGCCGATCGGGCCGGTCGCTTCGACGGGCAGTGTGACGTCTGCGAGCCGGTACCGATCCGTGGCGGTGAAGCGCAGGCGGCCGTCGTCGTGCCGGATGTGAATGCCGCCGAGGATGGGCAGGGTCTCGTCCTGGGAGACGGCGACCATGGGGAACCGGAGGGCGGAGGCCAGGTCGGCGCCGACAGCTGTCACGACGGGGGCGCCGGTCGGGCATGGGTCGACCATGGTGGGAATGTTCGGCCACTCGTCGATCGAGAAGGTCTGCAGGGGCCGCTCGTATCCTTCGGCGCTGACGGTGACCCATCCGGGGTGGGTGACGCCGTCGAGGGTGACCAGGGGGTTCTTGGCGGCGCAGACCTGGCGGAGGGCGCGAACGACGGTGGTGAGCGGGCCGCGGGGGATGACGACCCGGCGGTCGGTGGTGTCGGTGAGCTCGACGTCGGCGAGGGTGGTGCGGGCGTGGGTCTCGTAGTTGGTGCCGTGGAGGGTGACGGTCCCGCCCGTGGTGTCGACGAGGATGCAGGTCAGGATCGGGGTCGGGGGCCTGTTGCAGGTGGTCGGTTCGAGGCGGCGGAGCGCTTTCAGCAGGGAGTCCGCGGGCATGGCGAGGTTCACGCCGGGGGCGTGGCTCGGGGTGGGCGGGGGCGTGGCGACGGGCTGTGCGGACACGTGGGTTCCTCTCTTGGTACGGGGTCCGGGTCGCTCTCCCGGATGACTGCCGATCTGACTTTAGGAAGGGTACGGAGTTCGGTCAAGGGGATGCCACGGATGCGCGGGCGGCGGCAGCGTCGGGCGGGACACCTTCCCGTCATCACTGACCACCATCCACCCCTGCCACGTCCACACCGGCACCGACGCCGGGTCCAGGTGTGATCGACGCACGATCAGGCCAAGGTCCCGCAGGTGCTGCGTGGGAACGCCCCGCGGCGGGTCGGTGACCCAGCCATGGCAGCCGGTGGTGCCAGTCCCGCACAGCGGCAGCCGGCGGCCCGGAAGGTTCGATTCCGCGCGGGCCTCCCCCTGCCGGCCACCCACGCCCCGGCCGACACGGTGATGGTCGGAGTAGACGGTCACGCCCGGGACGATCACGGCCCCACACGCCACGCACCGCGGGACCCCAGACCGGTCGGCGAACAAGGCGAGGAGCTGATCCCGCTGATCCTGGGTGGGGCCGGTGTCGGCGGGCATCCTGGGTCGCGGTGGCCGGGAAGTCCGCTTGATGGCGTGGGCGGAGGGGCGGAGTTGGGTGCGGCGCACAAGTCCAGTCCGGCGTTCGGGTGGGCCAGAGTTGCGCACGGTCAGCGGATCCGGATCGCGTCGGCGAGATTGTGGATCGCGTCGGCCGCCCCCTGGAGCCACGGGTGGGTGGCCGCCTGGACGTCGAGCCAGTGCGCGAACCAGCCGAGGCCGCCGAGGACGGCCGCGTAGGCGATGGCCAGGACGATGATGATGATGACGGCGTTGACGGCGAGCTTCGTGACATCGTCGAAGACGTCCCCGCCTCCTCCGCTGCTCCCGTGATGGCCGTCGCGTCCCCGACCATGGTGGCGTCGGCCGGCGCCGGGGTGGATGTCGTGGCTGTCGTGACTGTCGTGGTGGGACATGGGGGTTCTCCGGTTTGGTTCTGGCCCGGTCGCTCACCGGGCGGGTGTGGCGTGATGCTGGGGTCAGGCGGTTCGGCGTTCCTGCCCGGTCGGGGTGACCTGCCAGCGGAAGCCGGCGGGGTCGCTGCATTGGCGGACGAGGCCGCGGCGCCGCAGGCTCGCCATGAGCCGGACGAGTCCGTCGTCTTCGCGGATGGCGAGGTCCGCCCGGGTCGCGGCGGCGATGACCTCGGTTTCGGTGATCCATGTGTCCGGGTCGGCGGGGAGCTGGGCGAGGAGGCGGAGGGAGTCAGTTGGGGTGTTGGCGGGCGGCTTCTGGTCGTCGTGGGTCACGCGGCCACGCCCTTAGGCGTCAGCGACTCGGTTCGGGTGGTGGAGCGCTGGGCCCGGACGGCGGCCTTCTGTGCGCGCTGCTCGTGCCAGGCGGCGGCCTCGGCGATCATGTCTGTCCAGGCCTGGACGGGGTCGGTGTCGCTGTCGGTGGCCACCCAGGTGGCGTACTTGAGGACGATGTTGGCGAGGCCCCCATAGCCGGGGGCTACCTCGATCCTTCCCTGCTGGTTCCCGGCCAAGGCCTGGAAGCGCAGGCCGATCGCGTTGGGGTTGCGGTGGCCTCGCTGCAGCCAGCGGTCGACGGCGTTCACACCGATGCCGTACGGCTTCACGGCCTGTACGCGGCTGGTGCCGCTGCGGATCATCTCGGTGAGGATGGCGAACCTGGCGGAGGCCTTGGCTTCGGGGGTCATCCTCCGGTAGTCCGTGGTCGGCTCCTCGTCCTGCAGGTATTCGGGGTGCAGGGTGCCGTCTTCGTCGTAGGCGGCGGCCGGGTAGTAGCCGAGGGCGCGGGCGTTGGCGATAGCGAGTCGGATGGCGTTCTTGGTGAGGCCGGAGTTCTCCGGGGTGGCGGCTCGCTCACCGACAGTGCGGGCTAGCGCGGTGACCGCATCGAGGGTGGCCCTGCGAATGGGGCGGTCCGGGTGCCACAGCCAGCTCAAGTCGGCACGCAGTTTCCGCATCTGCCACCTGAGCGACCAGCCTGCGGCCTGCATCTTCCGGACGGCGTCAATGGCGGGTTGCGCTGGTACCTCGTCGGTAAGCGCCGCGACGGCGTCGGGGGTCACGGCGAGGATCGCCTCAGCCACTCGACGCCGGATGGTGTCGCGGGTGTGGAGTGTGCTGATGACCTCTCGGTCAACTCCGGCGACCTTCGCGTAGGCAGTGATCGAGCTGTAGGGGACGGCCGCGAGGACGTTCCTCATGTGCGTCAAGACTGGCCCGGCAGGGATGAGGTCCCTGGAGGTCGGGCGGCCCAGGCGTCGGTTGACGTTGGCGAGCTTCTGCTTTCGCCGGCGGACGTCCGCGCACGTAGGGGTGGCCGGGCACTCCGCTCTGCGGGATGCGTTGCAGCCGTAGTCGTATCCGACCATCGTCCCGTGAGGGAACGACGGATCGGTCCGGTCCGGGTACTTGGTTTTGCGCGCCACGTAGGCTCCCTGCGAGTCCGTGCCGAGTCGCTCTCTCGGCGCGAAAAGCGTACACCCCCGAAAGCCAGCGAGTTGGGTTACTCCCGCGCTGATGCTCATACGTTCGGGCCATTTTGTAGTGGTCCCGGTTAGGAATCATTACGCGCCGTTACTATGCGCCCTGAGGACCTTGAGGCTGCCGTGCAAGGTGTGACGGGGGTTGCGTCAAGGTCACCGAACGGGGTCGGGAAGGACAGTGGGGGCATGCTCGCTGCCGCAGCGCGGACGCTGGACATGGGGGTCGAGCAGCTAGCCACGCAAGCGGCGGCCGGCGACACCGCAGCCCTGGCGGATCTCTACGAGCGGTACTCCGACGTGATGTTCAG
>DASTGO010000164.1:0-16527 GCA_035719045.1 Kineosporiaceae bacterium
ACGGAGACGGTGCGACGGCGGCGCTCCTGCACCCGTTCACCCAGGATCAGGACCTGCTGGAACTGCTGTCGATCACGACCCGGTCGGCGCCGCAGATGGAGGAGATGCACCGCGGCGCCGATCCCTTCACTCCGGCCCCGCGGTCGCTGAGTTCCGCGGTCGACGTGAAGCGGGCCAAGAAGGCGTTCTTCGAGGCGGGAGGCCTGGACCGGTTCGGGGTCGTCGCACGACAGGTTCTCGGCGATGTCATCGGCGTCGCCCTGGAGCGGGCGGGGATCGCGGGGGACGACCCGCGCCTGTCCGCCGTCATCCTGCCCCGGCTCGGGCCGCCGACCCTCGACCTCATGTACCTGCCGGTCGTGCAGGAGCTGCTCAAGGCTCCTGCGCTGGTGCTGGGTGACCTCACCGGGCACCTGGGCGCGGGCGACTTCCTCGCCAATCTCGCCGACGTCGTGGAGCACGGCGTCCTTGATGCCGACCGGTTCGCCCTCGTCCTGGGCGGCGGCGGCGGTTTCAGCTGGACCGCGGCTGTGGTCCGGCGGACTGACCACCGGGCTGCCTGAGCCCTGGTCCGTACCGGAGAGGGAGGCCGATGGAAATCCCCGCCGTGACCGGCGCCGCCTCGTCGCCCGCAGCCGTACGGCTGTTCGGCAACTGGCTGTCGATGTGGAACGACGACCCGCAGATCGCGCTGCAGATCATCGCCGCTGACCTGAGAACACATCTGCCCCGGGTCGGCATGCCACCGCCGGGTCAGGTGCACGATCCGGTCACCATGGCTGCCTGGGTGACGGCTTTCCGCAGTTCGTTCGAGTCCGGGACGTTCCGGCCCCTGATCGGCCCGCTCGGCGTCGACGACCTGCTGTTCTGTCACTGGGAGTTCACCGGGGTGTGGCGCGGCGGCCGCCCCCCGACCGCCACCGCTCGACCCGGCACCCTGGTCGACTTCCGCGGCGTCGACGTGCTGCGGGTGAGGGACGACCGGGTGACCGAGTACTGGCTGACGGACAACCAGCTCGACCTGTACGCCCAGATCGGAGCCTTCCGCGGCTGACCGGACTCGGCTGACCGGACTCGGCTGACCGGACCTTTCGGCCCGTCAAGGTCCGACAGGCTCCGGGGCCCGGGACGCTGCGGGGAGGCTCCAGCCCCCAGGGTCCTGCTCGCACCGCACCCCGGCGTGTGGTGCGCTCCGGACGTCCGTGTCGTGGCGGCACCATCCCTGGGGTGCCAGGTAGATAGTGGATACTCACTAGGATTGACCTGGTGAGGACTGATGGTCTCGGATTCCACACACGCACCAGGGTGATACAGGCTTCACATAAGTAAGTGACCACTCAGTTTCTGATTGATCAGGGCCAGGAGCGCTGTTAGCCTGGCCGAGGCAGGCGTGACCGCAACGGGAGGTCCCAGGGTGGACGTGCAGGACGCGAAGCTGTTGGAAGTCGACAGTCAGCAGGACGTCGGTGACCCGGATGCGTACGTGCGCGCCGTGATGCGCTGGCACTTCTCCGAGGAGACAGGCAGCCCCTTCTGGATGAGCCGCCGCGGGTCCCTGGGATTCGACCCGATTCAGGACGTGCGCGGGGTGGAGGACCTGAGCCTGTTCCCCAACCTCATCGACGAGATGAGGGCGGTGGACGTGGATGACCTGCGCCCACGGGGCCTGGTCGGGGACAGTACCCGTTCGACGGTCTTCGAGAGCGGCGGGACCACGGGTTCCCCCAAACGGTTCCTGATGTTCGAGGAGTGGTTCCAGAAGTACCTCGCCTGGGTCGGGCGGGTCAGCGCCTCCGGCCTGGGCGGAACCGGCATCAATCTGCTGGCCACGGTGCCGACCGGCCCGCACATGATCGGTGAGGTGACCGCGAGGCAGGCCCGCTTCCTCGGCGGCCACCGATTCGTCATCGACCTGGATCCGCGCTGGGTCAAGTTCCTCATCCAGAAGGGCGAGTACGGGCAGGTCAAGGAGTACGTCGACTACCTCGTCGGACAGACGGCGGACATCCTTCTCACACAGAACATCGGCATGATCCAGACGATCCCGATCCTCCTCGAGCGGATCGCCGAACGTGACGATCTGGTCGAGCGCGTCCGGTCCACGGTGAAGCGAATCGCCTGGGGCGGCGCACATCTCGACGCCGACGCGCGCCACATGCTGCGCAACGAGATCTTCCCCGGCATCCCGATCGTCGGGGGGTACGGCAGTACCACGATCCTCAGCGTCGCGGCAGAGCGTGCCGAGGGCGGGTTCGAGGACCTCGCGACCTTCGACACGTTCAGTCCGTACGTGTTCATGAGGGTCGTCGACCCGCAGACCTCCGCTGATGTCCCCTTCGGCGAGCGGGGCCAGGTGGTGATGAACCACGTGACCAAGTACGCGCTGATCCCCAACAACCTCGAGCGTGACACCGGGATCCGCGTCCCGGCGAAGCAGGGGCAGATCGGGTGCGCCGTGGCGGACGTGGCGCCGCTGGACAGCTTCGGCGGTGGTGCGGTGACCAACGGTGTCTACTGAGGTGAGTCGGTTCACGGTCGAGGTCGATGCGTGGTACCAGCAGGAACACGTGTCCCGGACACGTGAACCGCTGACCGATCTGGCCGGCGCACCCCGGGGATCCCTCGGCCTGGTTCCCCGTCTGTACGTGTCCCGGACGTTGCGGGCTCTCGCGGACTCTCCGCCCTTGCCGCTGCCCGAGCGTCTCAGGGCGATCCAGGAGGCAGCCGGCCTCTTCGAGCACGGCTCTCCCGGCGGTGAGCCCCGGGATGCCTACCTTCGGGCCCTCACCGAGATCAGCGGCGTGCCTGAGGAAACCGCTCAGCGATCCGTTGCGGCGGTGGCGACAGCCCTGCGGTCCGTCGCCGCGCCTCTCGCGGCGGCTCGACCATCGACCGCGATCCAGGAGCCGGTGCCGGAGGGCAGACCGGACGGTGGCGTGCTCTGGGCCCGCCGGGGACACACCTTCGCCGTCCTCGCCGCCGGGAACACACCGGGGGTGCACAGCCTCTGGCCGGAGTCGCTCGCCCTGGGCTACCGGGTCGCGGTCCGCCCCTCCCGGAGGGAACCCTTCACCCCTCGCCGGCTCGTGCGGGCCCTCTGCGAGGCCGGGATGGGGGCCCATGTGGCGCTCCTGCCGAGCTCCTACGAAGTGGCCGACCATCTGGTGCAAGAGGCCGACTTCTCTCTCGTCTACGGGGGGCAGGAGGTCGTGGACAAGTACTCCGGAAACCCTCGTGTCATCCTGCAGGGTCCCGGCCGGTCGAAGATCGTCGTCACAGCCGACACCGACTGGAGGGAGCATCTGGAGACGATCCGGCATTCGGTGGCCGCCATGGGTGGGGCTGCGTGCACCTGCACCTCCGCGGTCCTGGTCCAGGACGGGCACCGGGACCTCGCCCGGAGTCTGGCCGAGGTGCTGGCGCCGTCGGGCGGGTCGGCCGCGACCGGGCCGGCCATGGATCGGTCGACCGCGGAAGGGGTCCTGGGGCTGTACGCCCGAACCGCGGCCAGTGCCACGCCCGTGCTGAGACCCGAGGTGGTCCCGGGTGCCCGTGGCGGCTGGCAGCTCACCGCCGCCGTCAGCGTGCTCGAGAATGCGCGTGATGCGGCACTGTCCGTCGAGCTGCCGTTTCCGTGTGTCTGGGTCGCCCCCTATGACGGCGAGTTGGCGCCGCTGCGGAACAGCCTCGTGCTCACGGCGCTGACCCGGGATCTCGGCTTCGTGCAGAAGCTCGAGGGAGAACCGACGATCCGCAACGTCTACGCCGGGCCGACGCCCACCACGTGGATGACGCCGGGTGTTCCGCACGACGGCTTCCTGTCCGAGCACCTGATGGGAACCAAGGGCGTCAAGACCCCGCCCGGATGGAGCCTGCGATGACCGTTCGAGAGGAAACGATGACGGACCGCCGTGGAGCGGCCCCGAGAATCACCTTCGCCGTCCTGGCGGCCGGGTTCATCCTGACGAGCCTGGACATGATGATCGTCAATGTCGCCTATCCCGACATCAAGAGCCACTACCACCTGACCGGCGACACACTTGTCAGCTGGACGCTCAACGCCTACACCGTCATGTACGCCTCCGCCCTGATTCCCATGGGTGGCATCGCTGATCACTACGGCCGTCGCAGGGTCTTCCTCACGGGTCTGGGGGTGTTCACGCTCGCCAGTCTCGCCTGCGCCCTGTCTCCCGACATCACCGTCCTCGTGGCCGCACGCGCCCTTCAGGCCGTCGGTGCGGCGGCCCTGACTCCGACGTCGATGGCCCTGCTGCTGCAGGTCTTTCCCCGGGAGCGACATCAGCGGGTGATCGGACTGTGGGTGTCCGCGGGTGCCCTGGCCGCCGCTCTGGCGCCTGTCGTCGGCGGAGTGCTGGTCCAGATCGACTGGCGCCTGATCTTCGTCATCAACCTCCCGATCGGCCTGATCGCAGCTGCTCTCGCCGCGAAGATCCTTCCGGCCGACGAGGTTGCCGGCGGGGCGATCCCCGATCTCGCGACCGGCATCCTCCTGGGCCTGGGAGTCACGGGAGTGGTCTACACACTCATCCTGCTGCCCACGGTCGGTTCCGACGAGACCTCTGCGTGGGGTGCGGCATGCATCGCCGCCGTCGCTCTGGGGATCGCGCTTGCCAGGAACTCCCGGGCGCCGCACCCCCTGATCCCGGCTGCCGTGATGGACTCCCCGGGATTCCGGGCGGTCAACGCGGCGGCCTTCGTCTACAGCGTGGGCTTTGCGGTCATGCTCCTGGGGGTGATCCTCTGGTCCCAGGGTCTGATGGGGTATTCGCCGCTGCAGTCCGGTCTGGCGATCGCTCCGGGCACCTTGTTGATGCCCTACTTCGCGGCCAGGACGCCCGCCATCTGCGGTCGCTACGGCACGTACCGCACCGCAGCCGCCGGATGCCTCGTCCTCGGCGCCGGAATGGGCTGGTGGGCGTTCGCCGCCGGCCGCCCGCTCCCCTATGCGGTGCAGATCCTTCCGGGCTGTCTGCTCACCTCCGTCGGAACCATCATCGGCATGGCGGCCCTCGCCGGGAGTATCGCCCGGATCGTCCCCAAGACCTCCTACGCCGTCGGATCCGCCGTCCACACCACGGCCAAGCAACTGGGTATCGCCGTCGGTGTTGCACTGACGCTGTGCATCTATGGGCTGGTCGCGCGCAGAGGCCATGCAACAGAAGGCATTCAGGCCGCGCTCATCGTCGGTCTGCTCCTGGAGACGGTCGCGGCGGGTACCGCCCTGTACGGGGAGAGAGTCACCCAGCGGCAGGCCACCGGTCAGGCGCAGGTGGAAGGGGCGACCTGAGTTGACCATTGAGGCGCTGGTCGGAATCCGCGCGGTCCGCTCCTGGCTCCCCCCCGACCGGGTCAGCGCGAGGCAGGCCGTGACGGGCGAGGTGCTGACGGCCGAGCAGGCGGAGGCGCATGGCGAGGTTGCCGTCGGAATCGCCACCGATGACGACCCTCCCGTGGAGATGGCCGCGAGGGCTTGCGTGCAGGCTCTGCGCGCCGCGGGCTGTGACGCGCAGGCGGTGGATCTTCTCCTCTACTCCTGGACCAACTACCAGGGGAATGACTTCTTCTCCCCCCAGCACTGGCTCGCGGACCGGTTGGGCCTTTCCGGCCGATGCAACCCCGTCACCGTTCAGCAGGCCTGCAACGGGGCGGCCGCCACCCTCGAACTGGCCATCGGGGCCGTCCGGTCCGGGCGCGCCGGGACCGCTCTGATCGCGGCAGGCGACCGCTTCGGAGCCCCCGGACTCGACCACTGGCGAAGCCATCCGATGCTGGCACACGGGGATGGCGCAGTCGCCGCCGTCGTGGCCGCCCCCGCCCCGGCGGATGAGTTCCACGTGCTCGGCCTGGCACATGCCGCTGCCGCTGACCTGTG
Organism: Kineosporiaceae bacterium; assembly: GCA_035719045.1. GTDB lineage: Bacteria > Actinomycetota > Actinomycetes > Actinomycetales > Kineosporiaceae > DASTGO01. Next base: position 5,894 of record DASTGO010000164.1, read on the forward strand.
GCGTACGCGGGACACCGGCAAGCTCGCACTTCCCGGGCGTCAGGTTCCCGATTTCATCGACTCCCGGCCGACCGAGATCTTCCTCGCGCTCGGCGGCCGGGACCTCCTCCTGCGACGCGGCACCGAGAGCATGCATGCCGCCGTGACCGCCTGCCTCGACGAGGCGGGTGGCATCCCGCTGGAGAAGGTCGATGCCGTGCTCCTGCCTCGCCTGAGTCCAGGGGTCCGACGGCTGATGGTCGGTGTCTACGAGGAGCACTTCGGGCCGGCGGCACACAGTTACTACTCGAGGACGGGCCACCTCGGTTCGGGGGACCTCCTCGCGAACCTGGCCGATGTCGTCGAGGACGACCTCGTCGCCCCGGGAGGGCTCGCCCTCCTCCTGAACGCTGGTGGCGGCTATTCCTACTCTGCGGCCCTCGTTCGGCGGGGTCCGAAGACCTGTCACTAGAGTGGGGCGGGAATTCTTCGCCCCTCCGCCTGCATTCTCGGGGCCTATTCAGCCGGTGCCTTCAGGTGGGGTCTCCAATGCGTCGTAGAGGCTGCGCGGAATCGATGTCCGGACTGCGGACTTCCAGCCCGGTCCGGACTCCGTCCCGGCAATGGCGGCCACGTCCGTGAGGAGGCGTCCCAGCCCGACGAAGACCTTGATCTGAACATTGTTCGCGCCGGAGCGTTCTGCAATGGCGTTCCATTGACGGCCGAAGGCCCCGTCCACGACGGCGCGGATTTCCGGGTCACTGCAGGCAGCAATAGCGTGCAACTGGATGAGGACCGCGGGATTGTCCCGCAGGCTCTCCCGGTACTTGTTTCCCATGGCCATCAGGCTCGATGTCCCGGACAGCCCCTCGGAAGCGGACATCATGGCGCCGGTCAGCGCGTCGAAGGACTCGCTGACAACTCGACTGAACAGGGCGGACTTGCTGCCGAAGAGCTTGAAGATGTATGGCTGGGAAATCCCCGCGCGATCCGCGATTGCCTCGACCGTCGTGCCGAAGTACCCCGTCTTCGCGAACTCGATTGCGGCAGCATGGAGAACCTGCTCGATCCGCTCCGCCTTGGGGAGGCGATGTCGGTGGGTAACATTCTGGGGTCGGGCCGTGACCTTCACGCCTGTATTCTGCCACAGCCTGCCGGGCACGGAAACATCGGAGGGTGCCCGAAAGGCGGAGAATGACCAGTTGGGAGTCGCGCGTCGGGACCGGGCGAACTTCACCCGAGCCGGCACCCGAATATGCCCTTCACGGTCAATCGACAGGGGGTTGTGCCTATGCCTGGGGTCTGCTGCCGCGTACGAATGCGGAGAGGCAGGATGTTCGGTGGGTGCGGGTAGGAGCGGGGAACCTGTTCGGGTGGGATCAATGACAAAGGTTCAGGTGCAGGTGAGTTCTGGTGGCCGCCGGGGTGACCGGATCCTCTGCCCTGCGGGTGATGTAGCCTCTGCTGCCGGAGGACCAGGGCATGACGGCGTAGAGGATGCGAGACGACGCAACGATCTGGCATGTCGACCTTGACTGCTTCTTCGCCGCGGTCGAGCAGCGGGATAAGCCGTCTCTGAAGGGCAAGCCCGTGCTCGTGGGCGGGGCAGGCCCGCGCAGCGTGGTGTCGACCGCCTCGTACGAGGCCCGCCGGTGGGGTGTTCATTCGGGAATGCCCATGGGACAGGCACGCCTGTTGTGCCCCACCGCCGCGGTCATCACCCCTCGCCTCGACGCCTACCGCATCGCCAGCGCCGAGATCTTCGAGATCCTCCAGGAGTTCTGCGGGCACGTGGAGATGGTCGGGATCGACGAGGCGTACCTCGACGTGTCGTCAGTGGCCTGCGGGGGAGAGCTACGCCCGGCCGCGGAGCGGTTGCGTGTGGCGATCCGGATGCGGACGGGTGGTCTGACCGCATCGGTGGGTGCGGGAACGAGCAAGGTGGTCGCCAAGGTCGCGTCTGCGCACGCGAAGCCGGATGGCGTGATCGTCGTCCCGGCCGGCGGCGTACAGGAGTTCCTTGACCCGCTCCCGGTCGACGCCGTCCCGGGAGTGGGGCCGGCGACCGAGGCTCGGCTGAAGAGGATCGGGGTCGTGACCGTCGGCCAGTTGCGTTCCGCTGACCCCGGAGAACTCCAGCAGCTGCTCGGGGTGGCCCACGCGATCTGGCTGCTGGCGGCCGCCGCCGGCCTGGATCCGAGGGAAGTGGTGACCGAGAGGGAGAGCGCGAAGTCGGTCTCGCACGAGACGACCTTCGAGACCGATCTGACCGACCCGGTGAGGCTTCTCCGGGAGGTGGACCACCTGGGGCACCGGGTCGCAGACCGGCTGGCCGCGGAGGGTGCGTCCGGGCGCACCGTCACGGTGAAGGTCCGCTTCCCCGACTTCACCACCATCACCCGGTCGAGGACGGTCCCACAGGCCACCTGCGACCCCGCCGAGATCGCGTCTCTGGCGCGCGGGATCCTCGACGACGTGGACACCCACGGCGGCGTCCGGTTGCTGGGTGTGGGGGTTTCCGCGCTGAGCGACTGGCAGCAGCCCGCCCTGGCTGTGTTCGACCGGCCGCGGACCTCACCTGAGACGGAAGCCGCCTCGGACGTCGGCCCCGACGAGGGCGGCGAAGAGCCGGCGACCCGGGATTCCCCACCGGCGGGGCCCCGCGTGACGGGGCAATGGAAGCCGGGCCAGGATGTGGAGCACTCCGAACATGGCCGCGGCTGGGTGTGGGGCGTGGGCAACAAGCACGTCACCGTCCGGTTCGAGACCCCCCGGAACACGCCCGGAACGATCCGCACCTTCCTGGGCACCGATCCTGAACTCCGGCCCGTGCCTGCCGTCCCGTGGGGGCGATCATCGGAGGTCTGATCCCGGCGACACCGTGAGGTCTGGTACGGAGCTGCCGCTCCTGCGGTAGGCGGCCGCCGGGATGCGATGGGATGCGGGGACATCTGGCAGGAGAGCCGGTCATCGGACCCGGAAGACCTACGTGGCGATGACCTCGGGTGCGGTCTTCCCGACCTCAAGCGCCCGGCCGGCCACTCGTCGCTGGGGGACGGCCGGCCACGCCGCGGGGATGCGTTCCAGGACGCCGCCGGCGAAGACGTCACGCAGGCCCAGCGGTTCGAGGTGAACGTAGCCGAGGTGGCAGTCGCAGACGTCGATGGTGCACCGGCGGGGGCGCAGTGCCGCGCGCCAGGTTCCGTCGTAGAGGTTGCCGATCGGGTCGGGGATGAAATGGCAGCGGCGGACGGTGCCGTCGCCCAGCACCGAGATGGCGGACTCACTCGCCTGGCACGGAAGGCCGCGGGACGGGTGCGGGCGGACGCTGTGGCCGAACAGCGGGTCCAGTTCCGTCCAGACCGCCTCCTCATCGGCGGGGTACTGGTGTCCGTCGGCGGCGTTCACCCAGAGGTAGACATCTGCGGGCAGGGCGGCGCGCAGGGCCCGGGCCTCGCCGAGATGCTCCTGCAGGCCGACCACACCGACGGAGTACCGGATGTCGAGCGCGGACAGGGTCCGGCATCGTTCCAGGAACCGCTCGCGGGCGACCTGTCCGGGGTGGTAGGTCGTCCAGAGGGCGGTGCTGTGGCGGTCGCAGTCCGCGAGCCAGTCCACCCGGCCGGCGAGGTTCGTCTGGGCCGCGACCCGTTCGACGTGCGGGAGCAGGGACAGGGTCACCATGGCGTCCCGGTACCAGGACCGGGTGAGGGCCTCGCCCCAGGGGGTGAACAGGACCGACAGGGGGACGTCGGTGGTGTCGGCGACCCAGGCCACGAACCGGTCGAGGGCCGCGCGGTCCTGGCGCAGCGTCTCCGGCGGGTCGTGCCGCTTCGCGAACGGGCAGTACGGGCAGTCGTAGTTGCAGCTCGCCAGCGGCCCGCGGTACAGGACCGCGAGGCCTGTGGACGGCTGCGCGGGAGGCGGCGTCGACACTTTCATCGGGGTACGTACTCGATCATCGCGTCGTGGACGGCGGCGGAGACCAGCCATGGACCGATCGCGTCGGACCGGGCCAGCCCGGCGCTGGTCAGCCGCAACCCGCCGTCGGTGGCCCAGCCGCGGTCGGCCAGTTCGAGGAGTTGCGGGAAGTCCTCCAGCGGCGGGCGGCCGAACCGCTCCCGGTACGCAACGGCGTCCACGCCCTCGGCCCGCAGCAGCGACTGGAGCAGCCAGCGGCGCTGCTGCTCCGCGTCGTCCAGGACGAAGCCCGCCTCTGCCCGGGAGAAGTCGCCGGCCGGGCGGGCCAGGAAGTCGGCGAGGACGGCGCGCACCTGGGGGACCGTGACCGCGTAGTCGAACGCGTAGTGCAGGGCACGGGTGTACGACCGGGCACCGCAGCCGAGACCGACCATGCCATCGGCCTGGCACCGGTAGTCAGCAGCGACCGCTTCGGTGGTGCCGACGTCATCAGTTTCCGTTTCGGCGGCGCGGGGGGCGTCGACGCGACGGAACTGCCGCATCGACTCCTGCCGGTACCCGGCGGCCCCGAGCACCTCGACGGCCTGCTCGTACAGCGCCAGCCGCTGGGCGTCCCAGTCCGCCCGGGTCCGCGCCCGGCGTCCCAGTCCGGTGAGCGGCCGGACGTAGAGGGGGTAGAGGAACAGCTCCTCGGGTCGCCAGGTGAGCGCCGCGTCGAGGCTGTGCCGCCAACTGGACGCCGTCTGCCCGTCGATCCCGTAGATCAGGTCGATGTTCAGGGTGGGGATCCGGGTGTCGCGGATGGCTCCCAGCGCGGCCTCGACCTCGACGCGCCGCTGCGGTCTCCCGGCGGCGTGTGCCTCGGCGTCCAGGAAGCTCTGGACGCCCAGGCTGATCCGGGTGGTGCCGTGCGCCGCGAGAACGGCCAGCCGGTCGGGGGTGGCGGTCGCCGGGGAGGTCTCCACGGACAGCGGGATGCCCGGCAGCCGGGCGCCGATCGTGCCGGCGGCGATCGTGAACAGCTCCGCCAGTTGGCCGGCGGTCAGGTAGGTCGGGGTGCCGCCGCCGAACGCCGCCCGCGCGTAGCCGGTGCCGCCTCCGAGCGCTCCCGCGATCTGCTCGGCCTGACGTCGCAGTTGGCGCAGGTAGTCCGACACCTGGTCCGCGGGCGGGCGGACCCGGGTGAAGAGGTTGCAGAACCCGCACCGCATCTCGCAGAACGGCAGGTGGACGTAGAGGAAGAGCGCGTCGCGGTCCTCCCCGCGCCACAGGTCCGACAGCAGTGGGCGCGGCCGCAGGGGACGGTAGGCGGTCTTGTGCGGGTAGGCGTACAGGTACTGCTGGTAGGGCGAGCCGTCCAGGCTGGGGTCGCCGTCGGCCGGGTCGATGTCCGTCACCGCCTCACCACCGGCCGGGGTACGGGGTGCCGGGACGCAGGGTGAAGTGGGCGTAGGGAACGGTCCAGACCACGTCGTGACCGACGCGGTGACCGGTGTGGCCGCCCTCGCCGTAGGCGGTCCCGTGGTCGGAGCAGATGATCGTGAACACCGGTCGGCCCCGCCCTGTGACCAGGGCGAACAGGCGCCCGATCCGCCCGTCCACGTACTCCAGGGCGGCGGCGTGCGAATCCGGGCCGTCCTGCGCGGCGCCGGGCAGGTAGTGCCGGTTGGGCTGGTGCAGGGCGGCGACATTGAGGAACGTGAACAGCGGCCGGCCCGCGGGCACGCCGGGCAGCACCTCCGCCAGCCGGTCGAGTTGTGCGTCCAGGCAGGTCGGGGACGTGACGCCGAACGACGGCTCCCAGTGCGCCTCCGCGAACAGTCCCGGCAGCACCGAGCCCAGCGGGCTGGTCCGGTTGAAGAAGCCGACGCCTCCCAGGCAGAGCGTGTGGTAGCCCTCGCGGGCCAGGGCCGTCGGCAGGTCGGGGGCATCGAACACCCAGGTCCGGTCGCCGCTGGTCTCGCTCCCCGGGAAGGCCGCCGCGTAGAGCCGCTCGTGCCGGCCCGGCTCGGTCGGGGTGGGCAGGAAGCCGGCGAAGAACGCCTGGTGGGCGGCGTAGGTGAAGCTCGCCGGGGAGTGTCGGCGCTCCCACCGTCCGCCCGGCAGGACCCCGGCCAGGCAGGGTGTCCGGCCGTCAGCCGTCGTCTGTTCGGCGACGTCGTAGCGCAGGGTGTCCAGGGTGACCATGAGTACGTCGTGGTTCCCGATCAGGTCGCGCATCACACCACCTCCGTCATGCCGCGACCTGCCCGTCCGCCCAGCCCTGGACCAGGGCGTCCACCTGCGCCGCGTAGGTGTCCCGGCCATCGGCGAGCACGCCCGGCAACAGGTCACCGAAGGCGTTGACCTCTGCCACTGCGTGCCCGCGGCCGCCCGCCAGGAACATCAGGTCGACGCCCACCTGAAGCGACCGTGGGAAGCACGCGGCGACCCGTTCACAGGTGCGCAGGGCTGCACCCCAGACGGCGGGGCCGACGGCCGCCCTCAGCGCATCGACGTCCCCGCGCCGGTTGCCCAGGTGCAGGTTGGTCAGCGGGCCCCGGGCGGAACGAACGACCAGATGCGTCGGCCGGCCGGCGACCACCACCACCCGGACGTCCACGACCCGGCCGTCGAGGGAGGTCTTGGGCACCCACCGCTCCACGTGCAGACCGTCGGCTGCGAGCCGGTCGACGATCGCCGCGACCTCCCCCTCGACGCGGTAGCGGCGGGGGCGCAGCACGTTGAACAGTCCGTCCGGGGCGACCTCGACGGTGGTGGTCGCCTGCACCCGGCCGGGTGCGGTCTCCAACGCCAGGACTCCGGACGCGGACGAGCCGTGCGCCTGCTTGACGAACACCCGGTGGAACCCGGCGTCCCGCATGGCCGACCGCAGTTCCCCATAGGAGCTCACCGGTGGCAGGGCCGGTGGCACCGGCACCCCGGCGTGGAGCAGCGCAGCGTGACATCGCCGCTTGTCGCAGAGCGTCGCGACGTCGTCCGGAGCGGTCAGCAGGCGTGCGCCGCCATGGCCGACCTGGGTGACGGCCGTTACCAGGCCCGCGTAGGCGGCCGCCAGACCGACCAGTTCGCCGTGCCTGGCCGGGGTGCTCGCACGCCGAAGCAGCCGGTCCACCTCGGCGTCCTCGCCCGGGGACTCGACCCGGACCACGGCCTCCGCCGGGGGCGGCGGCGCCCCGGTGAGGACGTCACGCCACGGCAGCACCGAGGGTTCCGGCAGACCACGAGCCATCGCTGCCCGGCGGAACAGCTCGACCCGGCGGTGCCCCGGGTTGCCGACAATGGTCAGCCGCACGGCGTGCCCGGACCGGACGTCACTCGGACACCGCGACGTAGCGGTAGTCGCCGTCCGCTTCCTGACGGTCTGCGACGTCGACCCGGACACCGGGGTACGCCGCCACCAGTGCGTGGGCCGACTCGGGGGAGAGGTAGTGGTAGTGCAGGTCCAGTTCGGCGAGGTGGGTGAGCGGCTGCCCGGCGAGCAGGGCTGCGGCGCCGCGGTCGCCGAGTGTCCCGCTGGACAGGTCCAGCCGCTCCAGCCGGGCGACGACGGGGGCGCAGGCCAGCGCCTCGGCGAGCTCGTCGGCGAGCTCGGAGTTGCACAGCCCGAGCCGGCGCAGGGCGGGGAAGCGGTCACCGGCCAGCAGCGGCGCCAGGTCCTCCACGGTGGTGTTGCCGCCGTAGTCCTCGTCGCCGAACCACAGCTCGAGTTTCTCCAGCGCCGGCAGGTCGCTGTCGAGAACCGCCTGGACGAACTCCCGCGACAATCCACCGCTCTGCACGACCAGTTCACGCAGCCGGGGATGGTTCACCGCGGAGAACCGGAAGTCCTCACCGCCACGGGCCCCGAACACCTCCAGTTCCGGGTAGGCCTCCAGCAGCCCGCTGACGTCGCCCACCTTCATCCACGAGACCTCGCACTCCTCGCTCGTCATGTCGCCGAGGAAGAGGGACCGCAGCGCGGGGAGCGCCGGTGCGAGCCGGATCAGCTGCCCGATCGGGGCTGGGTTGAAGGCCGCATAGCCCCAGGCGCCGATGACCAGCGACTCCACGGACGGCCCGTGCTCCCGCACGAAGTCGTCGAACGCCGCCGCGAACTTCGGGGACGGGACCCCCTCGTCCCAGTCGTCGTCCCACTCGGACAGTCGCCAGGCCACCGGGCCCTCCACCGCCGGCAGCGGCTCCCCGGCGGGGACGTCGACCACCGGTCGGCCCGCGAAGCTGGTCAGATGGTCGTTGAAAGTCATCGTGCACCTGCCATCGGACGGCCTCCGGAACTCGTGATCCCCGAACGGCGGCGACGCTAACACGGCCCCCGGACAGGTTGCCGCTGTACCCGGCTGGGCCGAACTGTACGTCCGCGGCGAGACCGCAGCCCTGCACCCGGCCATCCTCCGGCCTCGTGAGTGAGCCGGGAGGTAGGCCAGCACGTGGTCTCCATACCCATTGGCACACAGGCCATCTGCGCCGCGGAGCGGGCAGTTGCCGATGTTCGCCACTAGCCTTCGGGCATGCCCGCACTCGGTGTCTGCTTCCCCCGTGAGTTCGCGCCCGCCGATCTGCTTCCGTCCGCCCGGGCGATCGAACGCGCCGGCGTCGACGATCTGTGGGTGGTCGAGGACTGCTTCTTCACCGCCGCGCCGTCGCTGGCTGCGGCCGCCCTGGTCGGCACCGAACGGATCAACGTGGGGGTGGGGATCCTGCCCGGGGTGGTGCGCAACCCGGCGATCACGGCGATGGAACTGGCCACCCTGGCCGAGCTGGCCCCCGGCCGGCTGATCGGGGGGATCGGGCACGGCGTGCAGGAGTGGATGGCGCAGATCGGGGCGCGGCAGCCGTCTCCGCTGACTGCGCTGAGCGAAGTCCTGGATGCCGTGCGGGCCCTGTTGCGCGGCGAGCGGGTGAGCGTCGAGGGACGGTTCGTGCGCCTGCAGGACGTCCAGCTGGACCGGCCGCCGCAGCCCGTTCCCCCGGTGCTGGCCGGGGTGTTCGGGCCGAAGTCGCTGGCCCTGGCCGGTCGCCACGCCGACGGCCTGGTCCTGGCGGACTGGCCGGTGCCGGACTACGTCCGGACTGCCCTGCGACTGGCCGGCGGCGCCGACGGCTTCCCGGTGACCGCCTTCGCGCCCGCCAGCCTGGACGCCGACCGTGCGGTGGCCCGGCTCCGGGTCGCCGGGGAACTCGCCGCGTCGGTGTTGCGTGGTCCGGGCACGTTGCGGGCGTTGCCCTTCTACGACGAGCTGGCGACCCGAGTGCAGGCCGACGGGACGGAAGCGGTGCTGCGGATGCCCGACGACTGGTGGTTGCAGTGCGGCGCGATCGGAACTCCGGACGACGCTGCCGCCCATGTGCGGGCACTGGCTGACGCCGGGGCCGACCGGGTCACCCTGTTCCTGCCGCCGGACCGGTCGGCGTGGCAGGCCCAGCTCGCGCTCGTCGGCAACGTGGCGGCGGCGGCAGTCTCCCGCTGACCTCGCGGTCGCGGCCACGCCCGACGTCTTTCCGGACCTGCTCGCCGTCGCCCTGCAACGGGGTGACGGCGGCGCCTGGGCCCAGCGGGCCCTCGGTGCTGCAGCGGTCCCGGGCGCGGAGCGCTGACCGGGCCCCTCTGGGACAACCCTGGGCACGGCGGGCGCTCCTTCACCGGCGGACCGCGCCCGGCGGTCTACGTGGGCGCCCCCTCATGTCGTCCTCACGACCGCCTCATGTTCGGCCCGAATGCTCGCGGTCATGGTCACCACTCCCGCGATGTCTCGGCACGTTCTCACCGTGTCCCAGGGGCTGCCGTTCCATCCCCTGGTCGTCCATGCGGTCACGGTGCTGTTGCCGCTGTCCGTGCTCGGCCTGGTGGTCGCCGTGCTCCTGCCCAGGTTCCGGGCACGGGTGGCGGGACTGTCGGTCCTCGGGTTGGCCGTGGCCGCCGCTTCGGCGTGGTTCGCGGAGGAATCCGGTGAGTCGCTCGCCGACCGGGTGGGGGTGGCCCAGGCACATGCCCGGTACGGGGCCTGGGTGCCGGTGGTCGCCGTCCTGGCCCTGATCGTGGGGGTGGTCTGGTGGCGGCTGCAGCGCGGGCCGGCGATCCCGGGTGTCCCGGCATGGTCCACCCGCGCCGCAGGCATCGCGGTGGTGGTGACGGCGGTGGTCACCGTGGGGGTCACGGTGCTCGCCGGGCACAGCGGTGCGGTGTCGGTCTGGGAGTCGAAGGGGCAGACCGGGGCGGCAGCGGCGATGTCATCGGCCCCCGCCGTGGGCACGACGGCCGGTGTCACGCCCGGTGCCACGCCCGGTGCGCAAGGTGGCCACACCCTGGCGGAGGTCGCCAGGCACAACACGCGGGAGAGTTGCTGGTCGGTGGTCGAGGGCACCGTCTACGACCTGACCCCGTGGATCAGCAAGCACCCGGGAGGGCCCGGCACCATCGCCGGGATGTGCGGTGTTGACGCCACGGGAGCCTTCCGCGGCAAGCACGGTGCTGCTCCCGCCCCGGCCGGCGCGCTGACCGGCTTCGCGATCGGTCCCCTGTCGGCGGGCGGCCCGGCGTCCGGGTCCGCCTCACCGGCCACGGCCCCGACGGCCGCCCCTGCCCCGACCACGCGCTACTCCCAGGCCGAGGTGGCCAAGCACGCCTCGCCGTCCGACTGCTGGTCCGTGGTGAACGGCAAGGTGTACGACCTCACGCAGTGGGTGTCCCGTCACCCCGGTGGGCAGGGCGCCATCGCCGAGATGTGCGGAAC
>DASTGO010000165.1:0-4890 GCA_035719045.1 Kineosporiaceae bacterium
ACCAACAGACACCGCGACATGATCGCCAGCCCGCCACGGAGATCAACCAGGCGCGCCGACCGAGACCTGACCAGTTACGCGGATTGTACCGACACTCTATCGACTCGAAGATCGCCGTGGCAAGCTCGGCGCGAGTTCTCCAAATTCTGGAGTCGAGAAGCTCCAGCTGCATCGTGTCCCAGAACGACTCCATCAGAGAGTTGTCGTAGCGTAACTGGTCAGGTCTCCGGGATCGCGTGATTGATCAGGCCGCCGCAGCGAGGTCTGATTGTTGTGGGGGCAGCCAGGGTTGGCCCGCGGCGAGCATGACGAGGGTGTCGAAGATGTTCCGGCCGTGTTTGGCGGCGGTGGACAGGTAGCTGCGGATCGCGCAGAACTGGGCGGCTCCGGTGAGGGTGCGTAGGCAGCCGGACACCTTCTGCCGGAGTTTGATCATCCGGATGTCGCGGTCGGGTAGGTGCGGCGCATCGCTGCGCCGCACCCCCCTAAGAACCGTGCGTGCCACTCGTCGCGGCACACGGCTCAGGCAAGTCCCTGGGGTGTCCGGGTGCAGTGTTTGCTGGGCTGCTTCGGGTTCGGTGGCGCCGTCGGCAGTGTTCGTGGACAAGGCGTCGTTCGGTTTCGTCCGTGGTGCTGCCCGTGACGGCGACGGCGTTCATGGTGATCGCCTTGCGGGTGGCGGCCGCCCATTGCTCCCATTCTTCGGGGCTGCGCGGTGGGTGGTCGGCGTGCAGCAGCAGGCCTTGGCAGATCGGGCAGCGGCCGTTCTGCTTGCGCAGGAGCCGGGTCCGCTGGTGGCCGATCGGCGGGATGTCGTCGCGGGTCTTGCGGCGGCGTCGGGCCCAGTACTGGGTCAGGTCCGGGTCGTCGGGGGACGCCCGTCCTTTCACCAGGTCGTGTCGGACGATTTTCGTCCAGGCGAATTGGGTGAGGTAGGCGCCGGATTCCCGGTCGCCGAACACCCATCGGTCTTGCCTGGTCGGGTGGAACCGGCCGTAGTACCGGGTGATGATCCGGTGCCGCGACCGGTGGTTGTGGCGAAAGAGCGCCCACTTGTAGGTCAGCATCCACACGTAGTGATCCAAGGACTGGAACGTCTCGGTGGACACCACACCCCGGTAGTAGGCGGCCCATCCCCGCACGATCGGGTTGAGCGTGCGGATCACCGCCGAGGCGTTGGCCCCGCGCAGGGCCCTCATCTCGGCAGCGAGCCGGTTCCGGACGCGCTTGACAGCCGCCTTGCTGGGTTTGATCAGCAGTTTCGGTCCGTAGCGGCGGATGGTGAACCCCAGGAAGTCCAGGCCCTCGTCGAGGCCGACCACGCGGGTCTTGTCCTCGTTGAAGGCCAGTCCTCGGGCCGCCAGCCACGGCGTCAACCGGGTCTTGACCTGTTCGGCCTGCTCCCGGCTGTCGCACAACGCCACGAAATCGTCTGCGTATCTCACCAGCACCGGCGTGCCCGAGACCGTGGCCTCGGCCTGCCGGTAGGGGTCCCACCGATAGATGGTCCCCGCGGCGGCCTCCATCCCGTGCAGACAGATGTTGAAGATCAGGGGGCTGATCACCCCGCCCTGAGGCGTTCCCTCCTCGGTCGGGGCGAACCCGTCCTTGCCGATCACTCCCGCTTTCAGCCATCCGGCCACCGCTTCCCTGGCGGGGAAGGTGCCGAGCTGGTTGAGGAGGTGGGCGTGGTCGGCGTGGTCGAACGCCGCTTTCAGGTCCGCATCCAGCGCCCACCGGCGCTGGGTGCGGCGGCCCGCCACGGTCCAGAAGATCGCGGCGATGGCGTCCTGGCAGGAACGGCCGGGCCGGAAGCCGTAGGAACGCGGTTCGAACCGCGCCTCCCATTCCGGCTCCAGCGCGTTGACCGCCACGGCTTGCAGCGCCCGGTCGGCGATCACAGGGATGCCGAGCGGCCTGAGCTTCGTGGTCGATCCTGCTTTCGGGATGAACACCCGCTTGACCGGTCGGGCTGTCCAGGTTCGGGAACGCCGCTGTGCCCAGTCGGCCAAATCCGCCTTCTGGGAGGCAAGCAACGCCACCTTGCCGTCGACACCCGCGGTCGTGCGGCCAGCGTTGATCTCCGCGACCCGACGCACGCTCACCAGCGCGTTCGCCCGGGAGCGGAGCATCAACTTCTGCAGGTTGCGGACCCGTTTCAGATCCCCGTCCCGCGACGCCGCGAAGATCCGTTGCCGTAGTCGCCGTACGTCCTGCTCGGCCCGTTCCCAGTCGATCTCATACCAATCGATCGGCGGGTCGGTCGAGATGCCGTCCTCCGGTCCGTTCACCAGGCCCGCCTCGGCCGCAACGGTCGCAGACGTGGTCATGGTGTCCAACTTGCCCTTCGGTTCGCGGCGATGCCGGTCATCAGCTTCTTCGCAGACTCACCCGACCCACGTGGGCGCCCTTTCGGGCCCGGGCAGCGGCCCGGTATCCGGCCGGTTCCTCCACGACCTGCGGCAAGGAGGCGCCGCACCATCGGCCGTGGTGTTCCCGTCGCCTTTCGGCGCACCGGCATTCGCTTCTTGGGTCATCCTTGTCCCGCCGGGGAATTGAGCCTTCCTCACGGTCGGCCGACCAGTGCACCGCCGGGTGCCCGGACCCCGACGGGGTTTCCACGTTCCACACGCCTGAGCAACGACCGGGTGGGGTGCCCTCTCGACCCCGGGGACAGCGGTGCCCGACACGACCGCTTCCGAATCCGCGGCCGCCGCCTACCGTCTCTCAACGGCACAGTCCCTGCACCCCGGTACTGCTTCCATCAACCCGGGGCTCAACCTAACGAGGCATCATCGAGGGTTCACTCACTCACGTTCACCCGTCCGGTCTTCCCCTCGCCTGTGGCCCCCGGATGGATCGAGAGCCCTTGGGCTCACCCCCGGGGCTTCGCACCCCGCCGTTGCCAGCGACGCACGCCCGGGTGGGGACAGGCCATGGGCACTGGCCCGGGACTATGCAGCCGACTCGACCATCAGTCGGCCCCCCTTCCTGCACGTCCACTCACAACGTGCGCCCTCGTGTCGCACCTCGGAACCGTTGTTGTCGGGTGGTATTCGCCGGTCGGTGGTGAAACGGAGGTAGTCGTCTTGCCGCTCCCGCAGCCTGCGGGCCAGCGCGTTGTGCTTGCGCATCACCGTGGTGCTGCGCGCGGCGGTGGTGTTGATGCCGATCTGGACCGCGGAGTTGTAGAGCTGGGTGTGCTTGGCGAGCAGGTCGGGGTCGAGGCGCTCGGCGCCGGTGGTGATCGCCTCGGTGACCAGCTTCTGCATCGCGACCAGCGCGTCAGCGGCCTGGGTGGCCCAGCACCAGTCGGCATCGGCGGGTGCGGCGTCGGTGACCGCAGCCAGCTCCCGCAGCGCGTGGGCACAGCAGAGTTGATGCTCGGGCTCGGCGTAGGTGTCGTAGGGTGCCCACGCGTCGTGCACCGCGACCCCGTGGAACCGGCCCAGCACACCGGCGGCGTCGATACCCTTCACGCCGCGTTTGGGGTGGCAGGTGATCAGGGTGTACTTGCCGGTACGGGCGCAGTGGACCCAGTGCAGCTTTCCGGCCACCCGCAGCCCGGTCTCGTCGAACCCGGCCACCTCGGCGTGGGCGATCCGGTCGGCGACCTCGGCCACGAACCCGTCGAGCCCGTCCGCGGCCCGCCTGGTCATCGTCACCACGGTGCCCTCGGACACCGGGACGTCGAACAGCTCGGCCAACGCCTGGGCGGTGCGCTTCTTGGACAGGAACTGCCCGACACACAGATACAGCACGATCGCGGTGATCCGCGGCCCGTACGGCACCGGCGCGCTCACCCCGTCCGGGGCGGCGCCGCAGGTGGTGGTGCCACAGCCGCAGCGGCGGGCGATCAACTGGTGCTCGGTGACCTGCACCGACACCGGGGGCAGGTCGACCACCTGCCGGCGTTCCACACCCACTTGCGGCGCCCCGGACAGATCCCCGCCGCAACCGGTGCAGCGGCCGGGTTCGTGCCGAAGCCGCTCGTTCGGGTTGTCCACCAGTTCCAACGTCGACCCCGGATGACCGGGCTGCCCACCCGGCTTGCGTCCACTGCGGCGCCGCAACGACCGTGGCGCCGGCTTGACGAACGGCGAATCCGACGACGGCGGCTTCGACGAGTTCTGGCTGTTTTGCCCCAGCCGCCGCTTCAGCTCCGCGTTCTCGGCCTCCAACAGATCCAACCGCTCGGTCAACGCCCCCACCGTCGCCCGAAGCTCACCGTTCAGCGCGGCGAGCTCCTCATAGGACGGACCAACAGACACCGCGACATGATCGCCAGCCCGCCACGGAGATCAACCAGGCGCGCCGACCGAGACCTGACCAGTTAGAGCGCCGGGATAAACCGGCATGGAGAAGGAGATGGAAGAGCTCTACATCGAAGGGCTAGCGACCCACGGTGGCCCCGAACCATGCATCGGCGTCCGTGAGGGCGTCGGTGAAGCGTTGGTAGGGGTACGTGTAGGCCGGGCTATTGAGCCGCGAAATCAGGGAGTTCGGGGTGCCGACGCCGTTAACTAGGCCGGAAGGCAACATCGCTGGTGGCGCTATTCGCGAGCCGCCAGGGGACCCCGCGCGGTCGGAGAACCAGGGCATGCACGGAATCTCCATGCGCGAGAACCGGGAGATCCCACGTCTTGCCCGCCGGAGTGATGACCGGGCGGGCCGCTCAGGGAACGCAGAATGCGGCAAGCCTGGGATGAACGAGCGTGGGAAGTCTGACATGCCCGTAGTACCTGCGAACCCACCGAACAATGCTGCGGCCACGGCCGGAGTTGCGGAGGTGGGGGAGGAAAGGGGCATGGCCGAGGGGAACGCGACCAGCAAAACGCGTCCCGGACACAGAGCCGGATCCGACGCGCCCCATGCGCTGGCTCGTGTGCG
>DASTGO010000166.1:0-6447 GCA_035719045.1 Kineosporiaceae bacterium
CTGGCGGCCGCGATGGTCGGGGTGGGGCTGAAGATGAGCAACGCCCTGGCCGGCCGGCCCGCCCCGACGGCGAGCAGCCCGGCGACGCGCGGCCAGACGCCGACCGGTGTCCCCACCCCCACCGCCACCCCCACGGCCACGCCCACCGCGACGGCCACCGCGACCGCCCCCACCTCGACCGGACCGGTCCGCACCGTGGTGGACCTGACCCGCCCGCCGGTCGGGCGGCCCGCCGTCGCCCAGCGCCTGCTCCCGGACGCCTACCCCGGGATCGTCCTGACCGCGGTGCCCGCGACCGGGGGCAGCTGCTCCGGGACGGGTGTGGTCTGGCTGCAGCTGGCCGACCCCTCCGGTGCCCGCGGAGTGGTGTCCGGCGACCTCGCGCAGGGGGCGGTCGGGCAGTGCAACGACCTGGCCCTGCGGATCCAGCTGGCCGCACCCGCGACCCAGCTCACCGTCGAGTTCGTCGCGACCACCACATACGGCGCCGCCACCGCGACCGCGGCCCCCCCGGGAACGGCCACCGCGACCGCGAGCGGCGCGGGAACGGCCACCTCCGGCGCCGCTCCCGCCCGGCCCGACCCGCACTTCCTGCCCTACCTGCTGCGGATCGAGGACCTGGACCGGCCGATCACCAAGACCGCTGCCGAGGGCGAGACCGTGACCATGACGTTCACCGACGCCAGCGGCCGCGGCTTCCGCTCGGTGACCCTGTCCGGGCGTCCCCCGGGCAGTGGCGTCGTCGCCCTGCTCACCTCGGTCACCGCGGTCGCGGCCGGCTGAGCGGGGCGACGTGTACGGAGCGGGGATCGATCTGGGGACGACGCGGACGGCGGCGGCGGTCTGGTCGGCGGGCCGGGTCCGGGTGCTGCCGCTGGAACCCGCCGAGCCGCCCGACGGTCCGGTGGGCACGGCGTCGGCGCCCCTGGCGGTCCCGGATCCCGGCGACGGCGGCTGCCCGAGCGCCGTCCTGATCGAGGCCGACGGCGGCGTGCAGGTCGGCAGCCGGGCGGAGCGGCTCGCCGCCGACCGGCCGCAGGGGCTGGCCCGTGCGTTCAAGCGGCGGTTCGGCGACGAGATCCCCTACCTGCTCTCCGGCCACGAGCTCACCGCCGAGGAGCTCACCGGCCACCTGCTCGGCTGGGTGCTGGCGGCGCTCACCCGGTCCCGGCGGGGGGTCCCCCCGGACCGCACCGTGCTCACCGTGCCCGCCACCTGGCAGGACTACCGGCTGCGCTGCCTGGACCGGGTGACCCGGGCCGCCGGGCTCGCCGGGGTCACCGTCCTGCCCGAGCCGGCGGCCGCGGCGGTGTTCTACGCCGGCCGGGACCAGGTCCTGCCCGGGACCACCGTCGGGGTGTACGACTTCGGCGGCGGCACCTTCGACGCCACCCTGCTGCGGAAGACCTCCGGCGGCTTCGAGATCCTCGGCGAACCGCTCGGCCTGGACGCCGTCGGCGGGGTGGACCTCGACGACGCGCTGCTGCGCCTGGTGGCCGCCGAACTCGGCGGCGGCTGGTCCGGGCTGGACCGCGACGAGCCGGACACCCGCCGGGCCCTGGCCCGGTTGCGCGACGACGTGGTCCGGGCGAAGGAGACCCTGTCGGTCCGGACGGAGCTGAGCCTCCCGGTCCGCCTGCCGGGCCTGGCCCGGACCCTCACCCTGCGGCGCGCCGCCTTCGAGGACGCCGTGCGGCCCCTGGTCGAGCAGACCGTCGAGCTGATGGCCGACGCCATCGACCAGGCCGGGCTCGGCACGACCGGCGTCGACCGGATCCTGCTGGTCGGCGGGTCGAGCGGGATGCCCCTGGTGGAACGCCTGCTCGCCGAACGGCTCGGGATCCCCACCGTCAGGGACGCCCACCCGAAACATGCGGTGTGTCTCGGGGCGGCCATCGCGGCGGGCAGCCTGCTGGCCCCCGGCCCGGCGGTCCCTGCTCCAGGCCACGGCCACGCCACCGCGGCACCGGTCCCCGCCGACGTCCTGGACACCGCCGAGATTCTGGACGCCGGGCAGCCGGGAGCCTCCGGTGGCCTGCCCGGGCTCGAGGTCGACCTCGCGGACCACGGACTCGCCGACGCGGCCCGGGTCCCGGTGCGGCCCGCCGCCGAACTGCGGCGCCGGCTCCGCCCCGCCGAACAGAACGAGCCGCTGCACGCCAGCCTGGCCGGGGACGACGCCTACGGGCAGGCCGCCCGCCGCGCCGCCCTGCTGGTGATCGGCCTGGTCACGGCGCTGGTCCTGGTCGCCGCACTGCTGCGCGGCGGGGGCTGATCGGGCGAAGTAACGCTACGGGCCAGAAACATCACAGTGTGACCTTTTCCACGCAGCCAACGCTAACCATCACGTTCCGTCCGATACCGTGACAGACAACGCTGTCACGCCTGGCTATGATCACCACCACGTAAGAGCCTGGCAACGGGGGGCTGACTCTTGTGTGTCCTCCCCACCGCCGGGCCCTGTCGCCGACGATCGGGCCGGAGGTGACCGCAGTGGTGAACAGCGGGCAGGAACTCACGAACGAGCCGGGCGCCACCGGCACCAGGCAGGCCCGGAGCAGGTCAGCGGCGCCAGGTCCCGGCACCGGACTGTCCCGCTCCGCGCTCGGCTCCTCCCCCGTGCTCCCGATTCCCGGGGCCTGGGTGGACGACGGCAACACGGTCGTCCGTCGCGGGATGGTGGCCTCGCTGGCCGCCGAGGGAGTGCCGGTGATCGGCGAGAGCGCTGCCCTGCAGCCGGAACCGGCCCTGGAGCGGGTCAAGGTGCTGATCTTCGAGGCTGATGCCCCGCACCGCGTGGAGGTCCTGCACCAGGCCCGCCGCCGGGGCGTCCAGCTCGTCGCCACCGTCCGGCAGCCCACCGGCGCTCTGCTGCACCGCCTCGCCGAGGAGGGTGCCGCCGCGATCCTGCTGATGGCCGAGCTGACCCCCGACAGCCTGGTCCACGCTGTCCGCACCGCCGCCCAGGACCGCACCACCCTCTCCCGCAGCGCACTGCTACGGCTGCTGGAGCACGCCGCCCGGCTGAGCCCGGAGGGGGCCGGCCAGCTCACCACCCGGGAACGCAAGGTGCTGCAGCTGCTCGCCGACGGCGAGGAGACCCGCTCGATCGCCCTGGAGATGAACTACTCCGAGCGGACGGTCAAGAACGTGGTCCACGACGTGCTGACCAAGCTCAACTGCCGGACCAGAGCACAGGCCGTGGGCGTCGCCATGCGCAGCGGCCTGATCTGAACAGCAGAGCGCAGCGGCCTGATCTGAACAGCGCAGCGCAGCGGCCTGATCTCACCAACAGGGCGCAACGGCCTGATCTGAGCGCCCGGTCAGTCCCGCAGCTGCCAGGACCAGACGGTCCCGGCCGGACCGTCCTCCAGGGCCACGCCCGCCTCGGCGAGCCGGCCGCGCACCTCGTCGGCCCGGGCGAAGTCCCGGTCGGCCCGGGCCTGGGCCCGCTGCGCCACCAGTTCGTCGACCTCGGCGTCGGACAGGGTCACCCCGACCGGCCGCATCACCAGTTCCCGCGGCCGCAGGCTGAGCAGCTGCAGGCCGAGCACCAGGTCGAAGCTGGCCACCAGGCGCAGCGCGTCGACCGGTCCGAGGTCCGGGTCGGAGAGCACTGCCGACAGCACGGCGAGCGCCTTCGGGGTGCCCAGGTCCTCCGAGACCGCCTCGTCGAACCGCTCCAGATGCTGCCGGGCGTGGCTGCCCAACCCGTCCTCGAAGCGGCTGCGCAGGTAGCCCAGGGCGCCGCCGGTGGTGGAGCCGGCCTCCCCGCTCAGCCGGACCAGGTGCTCCCCCTCGTCCCCGGCCTCGGCGAGCAGGTGCCCGATCCGCTTGAGGATCCGCTCCAGCCCGATCCGGGCCGACCCGATCGCTTCCAGGGAGAAGTCGACCTGCGAGCGGTAGTGCGCCTGGAGCAGGAAGTACCGGTACACCAGCGGATGCACGCCACGGTCCAGCAGCGACTGCAGCCGCCAGAAGTTGCCGCTGCTCTTGGACATCTTCTCGTCGCGCAGGACGAGGAATTCCGAGTGCAGCCAGTAGTTCGCGCCGCTGTCCGCCGTTCCCAGGTAGCCCTGGTTCTGCGCGACCTCGTTCGGGTGGTGCAGCTGGCGGTGGTCCACCCCGCCGGTGTGGATGTCGAACGGGCCGCCGAGGTACTTCAGGCTCATCACCGAGCATTCCAGGTGCCAGCCCGGGAATCCCTTGCCCCAGGGGCTGTCCCACTCCATCAGCCGGGACGAACCCTCCGGCGAGCGGCGCCACAGGCAGAAGTCCCAGGCCTGCCGCTTGTCCGGGTCGGCGGCCACCCGCGCCCCCGCCACCTGGGCCTCCAGGTCGAGCGCGCCGAGCCGCCCGTAGTCCGGGACCTGACCGGTGTCGAAGTACAGCCCGTCCGCCAGATCGTAGGTCAGCCCACGTCGCTGCAGGACCTCGACGAAGGCGATCATCTCCTGGATGTGCCGGGTGGCCCGCGCGTACACGGCGGCCGGCCGGATGTTCAGCCGGCCGAGGTCGGCGAAGAAGGCCTCGGTGTACTCCTGGGTGATCTCGTAGGCCGACCGCTGTGCCGTGCGGGCCGCCAGTTCGACCTTGTCCTCACCCTCGTCGGCGTCGCTGGTGAGGTGACCGACGTCGGTGATGTTGATGACGTGCAGGACGTCCAGCAGCTTCCACTGCAGGGTCCGGCGCAGGGTGTCGGCGAAGACGTAGGCGCGCAGGTTGCCGACGTGGGCGTAGTTGTAGACGGTCGGCCCGCAGGAGTAGACCCGCGCCTGGTTGCCGTGCCGCGGCCGGAAGGGCTCCAGCTGCCGCGTCATGCTGTTGAACAACCGCACCGGGACCCCTTCGCGGAGGTCGCTTCCCCCGGGGCTGGTCGACGGCGCCTGGGTCTGGGTCGACATGCGGCCGATGATAGACGGCACCCCTCAGGCCGACCCAACCGGCGGACATGCTGCCGTAACAGTCCCGGCACCGGCCCGTGGCGGCCCGCCCGCTGCGGCCGGACCCCTCCGGAACCGGACCGGCAACCGCCTCCGGCAGGGGCGACCGGCGTTGCGGCGCAAGGAGTTCCGGGCACCCGGGAGCGACCCCGGGAGCCGGCTTGGGTTGATCGACCCGGTTGATCGACCCGGACGGGACGACCCGGGCCGGACGGGTGGCCTCCTCTGGATGATCTTGCGGGAGCGAGGGCCCGCCGGAAGGCTCTTCCCATGCCCGCGACCCCCCGGTGGAGCCCCGCCGTCCGGAACGTGCACGCCCGTCACCTCCTCGCCCCGGCCGAGTCCCTCGCGGGCCGCCTGGACCACCTGGGCGGGCCCGACGACGAGCTGTGGCCGGCACCTGTCTGGTGGCCGCTCCGGTTGACCGGCGCGGCCGGACCGGGCCCTGCGCCGGGCGCCTCGGGCGGACACGGCCCGATCCGCTACGCGGTGGAGGAGTACCAGCCGGGGCAGCGCGTCCGGTTCCGGTTCACCCCGGCCGTCGGCCTGGACGGCTACCACGAATTCACTCTGGAACCGCTGCCGCCCGCCGACGACGGCACTCCACGGTGCCGGCTCAGCCACGTCATCCGCGCCCGCCTGGTCAGGCGGCGGACCCTTGTGCTGTGGCCGCTGCTGATCCGCCCCCTGCACGACGCCCTGCTGGAGGACCTGCTCGACCGGGCCGAACAGGTGGCCACCGGCCGCGTCGCGCGCCCGGCACGCTGGTCGCCCTGGGTACGGCTCTGCCGCGCCCTGCTACGCCGGCAGGGCCTGCTGTAGCGCCCGCCCGTCGGAGGCGCTCAACCGGTGATCGCCGGCATCGAACTGCGGACCACGCCGATCAGCGCCTCCACCCCGGCCCGGCCCGACCGGTCGACCGGGACGATCAGCACGACGTCCCGCACCACCTCTTCCACGGTCTCGGTCAGCCGCAGCCGGGCCCGCGGGGTCAGCCGGAGCATGAGCTCGGTGACCGGTGCCAGGCCCAGCCCCTGTTCCACCAGGCGCAGCGAACCGGCGGTGTCGTTCACCTCGTGGGACACCTCGGGTTCCAGCCCGGCCCGGCGGAACGCGGCGAGCACCGCCCGGCCCATCGCCGTCTCCCGGACCGGCAGGATCCACGGCCGGTCGGCCAGTTCCGCCAGCGCGACCCGGCGGGGCAGTCCGGACGCGGTCGCCGAGGCGATCGAGAACCGTTCCCGGCGCAGCCGGACCAGCTCGATGTCCTTGTCCCGGGGCATCGGCCAGTCCGGGTAGTCCAGGCCGAAGGCCACCTCCACCTCGCGGCGCCGGACCGCGGCCGCCGCGGTGTTCACGTCGACCTCACGGGTCCGCACCCGCAGGTCGGGGCAGGCTGCGGCCGCCGCCCGCAGCAGCGGGACGAGCAGGGCCGCGGCGCTGCTCCCCCAGATCCCCAGGGTCACCGCGGCGGCCGCCCGCCCGCCCGCCGCCGCTGCGGCCT
>DASTGO010000167.1:0-4781 GCA_035719045.1 Kineosporiaceae bacterium
AACGACGGTCCGGGCCCGTCCCAGGCGTCGGCTCTGCCCCGTCGGCGCCGTCCCCTCCCGCCCGCCCGGCGCCGGCCGGTGGCCCGGACGCACGTCGGCGGCGGGACCGCGGATCGCGCGGTCCCGCCGCCGGCGTCACCGCCACCGGACCGGCCCCGTCCTGGTGTCGAGGACGGGCCGGGCGGGACGGGGGTCTACGGTCGGGGTGCGGCTCAGCGGGCCGCGGTGCCCTCGACGTAGTCGGAGTCGGTGGACTTCACCCAGCTCATCAGCTTGCGCAGCTCGCGGCCGGTGGCCTCGATCGGGTGCTGCTCGGCCTCGGCGCGCAGCCGCTGGAACTCCGGCGCGCCGGCGTCCTGGTCGGCGATGAACCGGGCGGCGAAGCTGCCGTCCTTGATGTCGGCCAGCACCTCGCGCATCCGGTCCTTCACCGAGTCGTCCAGGACCCGCGGGCCGGACACGTAGTCGCCGTACTCGGCGGTGTCGGAGACGCTCCAGCGCTGCTTGGCGATGCCGCCCTCATAGATCAGGTCGACGATGAGCTTCAGCTCGTGCAGGCACTCGAAGTACGCGACCTCGGGCTGGTAGCCGGCCTCGGTCAGGGTCTCGAAGCCGAGGGTGATCAGCCGGGAGACACCGCCGCAGAGCACGGCCTGCTCGCCGAACAGGTCGGTCTCGCACTCCTCGGTGAAGGTGGTCCTGATCGCGCCGGCCCGGGTGCCGCCGATGCCCTTGGCGTACGAGAGGGTCAGCGGCCAGGCCTTGCCGGTGGCGTCCCGCTCCACGGCGACCAGCACCGGCACCCCGCGGCCGTCGACGTACTCACGACGGACCAGGTGGCCGGGACCCTTCGGGGCGACCATGCAGACGTCCACGCCCTCGGGGGCGTCGATGTACCCGAACCGGACGTTGAAGCCGTGGCCGAAGAACAGCGCGTCGCCCTGGACCAGGTTCGGCGCGATCGCCTCGGCGTACAGGTGGCGCTGCACCGGGTCCGGCGCGAGCACCATGATCACGTCAGCCTCTTCGCAGGCCTGGGCCGGGGTGACCACGCGCAGCCCCTCGGCCTCCGCCTTGGCGCGGCTCTTGCTGGCCTCGGGCAGGCCGACGCGGACGTCGACGCCGGAGTCACGCAGGCTCAGCGAGTGCGCGTGGCCCTGGCTGCCGTAGCCCAGGACGGCCACGTGCCTGCCCTGGATGATCGACAGGTCTGCCGCGTCGTCGTAGAACAATTCGGCCACGGGGAGCTTCTCCTTCGGATGGTGGCTCGGTCCTGCCGGCGGGAAGCGGGTCCGGGCTTCCCTCATGCCGGTCGCTTACTTCGGTTGCGACCCTAGCGGTCGGGCCCGGACACGCCGGATCCGGCCGCTGGTGATCTCGCCCGGCGGGTCGGGCGGGCCGGTGGTAGCAGACCGCCGGCCCGGTCCCGCGGGTCAGTGGGTCGGGCGGGTCAGGCCGACCGCAGGGCGCGGTCGGTGATGGAGCGCCCGCCCCGGCCGATCGCGACCAGTCCGGACTGGACGAGTTCGCGGATCCCGAACGGCTCCAGCACCTTGAGGAAGGCGTCGAGCTTGTCGGGGTTGCCGGTCACCTCGATCGTGACCGCATCCGGAGCGACGTCGACGACCTTGGCCCGGAACAGCTGCACGGCCTCCAGGACGTGGGAGCGGGTCTGCAGGTCGGCGCGCACCTTGACCAGCAGCAGCTCGCGCTGGACGGAGGCCGTCGGCTCCAGTTCCACGATCTTGATCACGCTGATCAGCTTGTTGAGCTGCTTGGTGACCTGCTCCAGCGGCAGGTCCTCGACGTCCACCACGACGGTCATCCGCGACACGTCCGGGTGTTCGGTCGGGCCGACCGCCAGGGAGTGGATGTTGAAGCCGCGGCGGGCGAACAGGCCGGCCGCCCGGGCCAGGATGCCGGGCTTGTTCTCCACCAAGACCGACAGGGTGTGCTTGCTCATGGGGTCCTCACGTGGTCGACACGGCGCGCTGCCGTGCAGGGCGGTGGACGGCCGGCCGGCCGTGGACGAGGTCGTCGGCCGGCCGGCCGTCGGGATCGAGCTGGATTCGAGGGGAGAGGCAGGGTCGCGGGAGGGGCCGGATCGCGGCGTCAGTCCTCGCGGTCCCACTGCGGGGTCATCCCGCGGGCGATCTGGATGTCGTCGTTGCTCACCCCTGCCGGCACCATCGGCCACACCATGGCGTCGCGGTGCACGACGAAGTCGACGATGACCGGGACGTCGTTGATGGACATGGCCTTCTCGATCGTGGCGTCCACGTCCTCCGGCCGTTCGCACCGCAGTCCGACGCAGCCGTAGGCCTCCGCGAGCTTGACGAAGTCCGGCACCCGGTTGCCGACCGAGGTGTGCAGGTCGGTGTTGGAGTAGCGCTCGTTGTAGAAGAGGGTCTGCCACTGCCGGACCATGCCGAGGCTGCTGTTGTTCATCACCGCCACCTTGATCGGGATGTCGTTGATCACGCAGGTGGCCAACTCCTGGTTGGTCATCTGGAAGCAGCCGTCGCCGTCGATGGTCCAGACCACCTTGTCCGGGACACCCACCTTGGCGCCCATCGCCGCCGGCACCGCGAAGCCCATCGTGCCCAGACCGCCGGAGTTGATGAACGTGTTCGGGCGCTCGTAGCGGATGAACTGGGCGGTCCACATCTGGTGCTGGCCGACGCCGGCCACGTAGACCGCCTCCGGCCCGCCGACCTGCCCGATCCGCTGGATGACGTGCTGCGGGGAGATCTCCCCGGCCGGCGGGGCGGTGAAGCCGAGCGGATAGGCCTCCCGCCAGGCGTCCAACTGCCGCCACCAGCCCTCCAGGTCGGCCCGGCGGCCGCCCGCGTGCTCGGTCTCGACCGCGGCGACCAGTTCGGTGATGACGTCGTTGCAGTCGCCGACGATGGGCACGTCCGCGACCCGGTTCTTGGAGATCTCGGCCGGGTCGATGTCGGCGTGCACGATGACGGCACCGGGGGCGAAGGAGGACAGCTTGCCGGTCACCCGGTCGTCGAAGCGGGCGCCGAGACTGATGATGAGATCGGCCTTCTGCAGGGCGGTGACCGCGGCGACGGTCCCGTGCATGCCGGGCATCCCGAGGTGCTGCGGGTGGGAGTCGGGCAGGGCGCCGCGGGCCATCAGGGTGGTCACCACCGGCGCACCGGTGACGTCGACCAGCCGGCGCAACGCCTTGGACGCGCGGGCCTTGAGCACTCCGCCACCGACGTACAGCACCGGCCGCTTCGAGTCGATCAGCAGCCGGGCCGTCTCCCGCACCTGCTTGCCGTGCGGCCGGGACACCGGGCGGTACCCGGGCAGCTCGATCCGGTCCGGCCACTGGAAGGTCGTCATCGCCTGCAGGGCGTCCTTGGCCACGTCGACCAGGACCGGTCCGGGGCGGCCGGTGCCGGCGATGTGGAACGCCTCGGCCAGGGTCCGCGGGATGTCCGCGGGGTTGGTCACCAGGTAGTTGTGCTTGGTGATCGGCATGGTGATCCCGGAGATGTCGGCCTCCTGGAACCCGTCGGTGCCGATCAGGTTCGACGAGATCTGCCCGGTGATCGCCACCATCGGGACGGAGTCCATGTAGGCGTCGGCGATCGGCGTGACCAGGTTGGTGGCCCCGGGCCCGGAGGTCGCCATGCAGACCCCGACCCGGCCGGTCGCCTGCGCGTACCCCTCGGCCGCATGCCCCGCACCCTGCTCGTGGCGGACCAGGATGTGCCGCACCGACGGGGAGTCCATGAGCGGGTCGTACAGCGGGAGGATCGCCCCGCCCGGGATCCCGAAGACGACGTCGACCCCTAAGGTCTCCAGCGAACGCACGAGGCTGCTCGCCCCGCTCATCGTCTGGCCGTCCGGGCGGGTGCCCTGGGTGCTGGCGCCGTCGTTGCCGCTGCCTGGCATCGCTGCCTCTCCTCATCGGCTGGCCCGGCGGGTGCTGCGGTCGGCAGCCCTCGGCCGGGTGTCACGGTCTGGTCGGTTCCGGGCCCGAAGGTCCGGGGCAAGCCCTGCGTGCCCTCGCCGGGAGCCCTGCGACCCCCGGGGACGAAAAGACCCCTCGGCCCGATGGTGGGCAAGCGAGGGGTCGCGCGCTCGGTGGGGTCGGGTGAGACCTCAGCCGGCGCGCCGTCCGATTACGAGGAGCAGACGCATGCGCTCACAGTTCTCCTCCGGCGCCGACCTGTCAATCACCCCTCGCCGACGTCTCGTCATCCGAGATGCGCCCGACTGCCGCTGTCCGCGATCCGGACACCGGTGCGATCCGAGCAGGTGGAGGGGCATCTGCCGGCAGAGCCACCGTCAGCGGCGGCGTGGCGGTCACCGGCGGAAGGGGGTGGCTGCCGTACCGCGGGCCTCGCTGGACGGCTCACCGGCGGCGGCCTCTCCCGTCCCACCGACAACCGTCTCCCCCGTCCCACCGACAACCGTCTCCCCCGTCTCACCGACAGCGGCCTCCTCCGCCTCAGCGAGCGCGGACCGGCCCTCCAGCCGCAGCGGGCGGGTCCGCGCCCAGACCAGGAACACCGCCCCGAGCACGAACATCCCGATGCCCAGGTACAGGTTCACGTCGATGCCGTTGGCCTTGGCCCTGCTGACGAAGAAGCTCGCGATGACGAGGACCACGCCGTAGACGGAGAACAGCGTCCCGATCAGGTACCGCAGGTCGAACAGGTTCGCCGAGGCGTCGCGCTCGTCCTTGAACCCGGGGACGAACTCGTGGCGCTGCCCCGACGTGGACGGGGATGCGGACGTGGCCATCTGGACCTCCGGTC
>DASTGO010000168.1:0-3582 GCA_035719045.1 Kineosporiaceae bacterium
CAGGCTCAGGGCCCGCAGGACCTTCGCCAATGCCCGGCGGCACCCCGGGCACCGCTGCCCCGGCGGCGGTGCCCGGCCCGCGGCCGCGCAGTGCCCGCAGCAGGGGCCGGGTGACCGGCCGGACGGCTCCCGTCGCCAGCGATCCGGTCCACCGGCCGGTCGCCAGCACCGTGCGCAGGGTCCGGTGCCGGCCC
Organism: Kineosporiaceae bacterium; assembly: GCA_035719045.1. Classification (GTDB taxonomy): domain Bacteria; phylum Actinomycetota; class Actinomycetes; order Actinomycetales; family Kineosporiaceae; genus DASTGO01. The sequence continues at coordinate 195 of DASTGO010000168.1, forward strand.
CGGCCGAACACCACCAGGCCGAGGGCCAGCCCGAACCCGATCAGCGCCAGGGTGACCAGGTCCCAGGTCGTGGCCACGGTGACGTCCACGGTGGCCGAACGCGACAGGGTGACCAGGCTCGGCACCGCCGTCCCGTTGCCGACCAGGTCGACGGTGTACACCCCGCGGGGCAGTTCGCGCAGGGTGACCGAACGGCCCGGCCCCAGCGCAACCAACCGGACGCTGCCGTCCGGGAACCGCACCCGGGCCGTCCCGTCCGCCGACTTCCTGAACAGGGCGTCGTGGGCGACCACCGTGAGGTCGTAGAACCTCGCCCGGAACACCACCGGCGTGCGGTCGGCGGGCCGCAGGCTCTGCTCCCCGACGTTGACCGTGTTGGTCCCCTGCACCATGACCCGCTGCAGCGAGTAGACCTCGGTGCGCATCTCCAGCGCGCTGTTGCGGTAGACCGGGACCTGCCCGTCCAGCCACACCTGGCCGCCGACCGGGAAGGCGACGTCCTCCCCCGTGCTGTCCCGCAGGGTGATCCCGCTGATCCGTGACGGCGGCACCGGGACACCGTTCTGGTCCACGATCGAGGCCGACACCGGGTACTGGACGGAGAAGGCGGCCGTCACCGTGTACGCCTCCCGCTGCGGCAGCCCGTCGACCTCCGTGCGGTAGGCCTGCATCGGGTCCCGTTGCCCGGCCCAGCGCACGAACCGGTACCGCACCTGGTCCCCGGACCGGCCGGTGTCGAGCAGGCGCAGGGCGTGCCGGTTGAAGTTGTGCTCCGCGGTGAAGTGCACCTGGCCCCTGCCGTCGGTGGTGGCCACCTGCCCGTCCCAGGACAGCCGCAGTCCGGGCAGGGTGGGGACCGTCTGCACCGTCACCGTGACCGGCCAGGGCTTGCGGTGCGGGTGGGCACGCTTGGGCGGCGGGGTCCCGAAGTGGGGCGGCCGGACCGGTGCCGTACCCGGCGCCGTGGGGCCCGGGCTCGGCACCGGGACGCCGGGCACGGGGGCCGGGGCCGGAGTCGGGACGGGAACCTCGGTCGGGCTCGGAGTCGGGACGGGAACCTCGGTCGCGCTCAGAGTCGGGACAGGGGCGTCGGTGGGGCTCGGGGTCGACGTACTCGCCGAGGTGGATGCCGACGGGTCACTCGTGGTCGCGGCCGCGGCCGTCACAGGTCCCGCGGCCAGCACGGCGACCCCGGCCACGACCGTCCCGGCGGCCAGCCATCGGCGCGGCACCCGCCGGTCGCCCGGTTCAGCCGTCATCGGGACACCCCTTCGCACTCGGCCAGATCACGGACCTGCGGCCCGTCGGACTCCTGCAGATCGTTCGCCGCGCCCCCGGGACCATCCGGACCGTCCCGGCCCCCGCGGCCACCCGGATCGGGGCCTGCACCACCGGGTCCGCCCCCGGGGATGCCGCGACGCCACCGCCCTGGGAGCCGCAGCCGCCCGGGGAGCACGAGCGCGCCCAGGAAGACCAGCAGCGCACCCACGGTGGCGGTGCCGTACGCCCAGTAGGCCGCGGACACCGACACCACCTGTCCGGGCGGCGGGGTGTCCAGGGTGATCAGCACCGGCGGCCGCGGCCCGGCGGGGAAGTCGAAGGCACTCACCAGGCTCCTCGCTCCCTGGTCCAGGGCGGTGAGCGGCGGGACGCCCCAGTTGTCCTCGATGAACCTCAGCGCGCTGGCGTAGCTGAGCTCGGTGTGGTCCACCACGCCGGTCCGCGCGTAGCTGCTCACCAGCAGGGCGGGCACCCGGAACCCGAGCGTCGTCGACCCGTTGCGCGGCGGGGCGACGTGGTCGTACCAGCCGCCGGAGCCGTCGTAGGTCCACATCAGGGCACTGGAGTCCCAGTACCGGCTGAGCATGAGCTGGGTGGTCAGCCGCTGCTCCAGGAGCTGGCCGGAACGCAGCGACTGGGCCGACCGCTCGTTGTCCCCGGAACTGGCGATGTAGGCGACGGCCGGCAGGGTGCCGCGGGTCAGGTCCTGGTAGTACTGCTCCAGGTCGACGATGTGCCCGGACAGCCGGGGGTCGTCCAGGAACCGGGCGTAGTTCAGCAGCGGGACCCGAACCGTCTGCCCCGACGGCGCGTTCAGCGGTCCGCTGCGGAACGTCTGCCTGGGGTCGTAGCCCTGCACGTAGAACTTCCAGCTCACCCCGGAGGCCTGCAGCCGGTCGAAGATCGTCGGCAGGTCCCCGTACCCGCCGCGCGGGATCCGCGAACCGCCACCGGGTGCCGGGGCCGCCGACACCCAGTACGAGCGGTTGAGCCGGGTGCCGTAGAGGCTGCCGGAGAAGAACCGGTCGAACAGCACGTAGCGATCGGCCACCGCCCAGGTGAAGGGCAGGTCCCGCCGGTCGTAGAAGGCCATCGCGGGCGTGCCGTCCCGGCCCTGGTTGCGGTAGGCGGCGACGAACCCGTCCATCTGTCCGCCGTCGTACTGCGCCTCGACCACGGCCTGCCCGGCGGCCAGTACCGGCAGGGTCAGCCCGTGCGCGGAATACGGCTTGGCGCATCCGTTGAGCGGCTTGGACCGGACGAACACCTGGCAGGTGCCCGACGGCGGGCCGTCCGCACCGGGATAGGTCCCGAAGTAGTTGTCGAAGGTCCGGTCGCCCTGCATGAGCATGACGAAGTGCTTGATCGGGGTGGCGGTCCGGCTCGACGGGTCGGCTGGGCCACCGTTCCCGGGGGTCGCCACCGGGGTGCTGCCCGGTCCCGGGGCCCCCGGCGTGCCCGCCGCCCGGGCACCGGTGACGGCCGCGGACGGCGCGGCGGGGGTGACGCCGCAGACCACCCCGGCCAGCAGCGCCGCCACGGCGGCCGAGCGGAGCCGGCGGCGCGGTCCCGTCCGGCCGGTCATGCCGCCCACACCTGGTACACGATGACCACCGGCTTGCGGACCGTGCTGTCGCCGCCGTCCACGTCGACCGTCGCGGTGAACACCGCCACTCCGTGGTACTTGTGCACGAGCTGGACCACCTTGTCGGTGAAGAAGGGTGTGCGGGCCTGGCTGTAGGAGTCCCAGACCAGGTACTGCACCCGTCCGGTGCGCACCCACAGGTCGGCGTTCGGGACCGGGGCGTAGGCAGGGTTGCGGTCCCGCGGGTTGGCGCTGACCGACAGGGCGTAGGCGCGGTGGCCGCCGTAGAACTGCAGGATGTTCGACATCGACGGCCCGACCGCGAGCAGCTGGGATCCGGCCGGGGCGTGGTCACGCAGCCACACCCCCGCCTCCCGGCCGCCGGGCACGCCGCCGGTCCCGGCGAGGAAGGTGCCCGAGGTGGACGGCTGCACCCGCTGCCAGCTCGGCACCGCCAGACTGGCCGCGATCCCGATCGCGAGCACCCCCGCGGCTGCCGGCGGTGCGACTGCCCGCAGCCGG
>DASTGO010000169.1:0-35254 GCA_035719045.1 Kineosporiaceae bacterium
GCGGATCGCAGCGGCCGTTCGCCCTTCCCTTCGGTGACCCGGACCTGGCCGCCATCGCGCACGCCGGGCAGGACGCCGCCGATCTGCTCGGACTGGCCCGGTCCCTGGCGGACACCGCGACCCGGCAGATGTTCGGCGACCCGCTGCGCTCCGATGTCGCACTCCCCGCGGACGGCAGGGCTGACCCCGCCACCGCCCACCTGCTCTCCTCGGTGGGCTGGCAGTCGGTGGTGCTGGCCGGCAGTTCGTTGCCCCCCGCCACACCTCAGGTCACCACCGCCCCGCCCCGCGCGACCATCACCCAGGACGGGACGCTGGCCGCAGCGCTCTACGACGAACAGCTCTCGAGCCTGATCGCCCAGCTCGGCACTCCCCAGAGCGCGCCGGCCCTGCAGCGGCTCACCGCTGAGCTGGCCACCATCACCGCCGAGCACCCGGGCGAGTCCCGGTCCGTGCTTGCGGTCGCGCCACGGGACTGGGACCCGGATCCGACCACGGCCGGACCTGCCCTGCAGGTTCTGCGCCGGCTGCCCTGGGTACAGCTGCAGTCGATGGATGCCCTGCTCGCCGAGCGCCCCTCCGACCTGCGCCGCAACGGACTGCAGTACCCCCGCAAGGCCCGCGCCGCCGAGCTGCCGACCGAACATGTGCAGGCGGTCGCAGACGCCCACCGCTCCCTGGAGGCGTTCCGGCCCGCCCTGACCCAGCCCGAACTGGTCGTTCCGCAGCTGCAGCGGTACGAGGTCTCCGTGCTCGGGCTGGCCTGGCGATCCCGGATCACGGAGCTCGCGGCAGCCCGGCAGCCGCTGGCCTCGGGAATCTCGCGGCTCTACGACGGGGTCGTCGTGGCGCCCCCCAGCGTGCAGCAGCTGATCTCCCACTCCGGGCGGTTCCAGGTGTATGTGCAGAACAGACTGGACCAGCCGGTGCAGGTCCAGTTGCAGCTGCAACCGCGGTCCGGCCGGCTCCTGGTGCGCGACCCCGCGCCGTTCACCGTTCCGGCCAACGGCCACCACGCCGTGTTCATCGCCGTGCGAGCGGTGGCCAACGGCGATGCGGTGCTGGACGCCACGCTCTGGACGTCCCCGCCCGGGGCCGAGCCGATCTCCCCGTCGCTGCCGATCCTGGTCCAGGTGCACAGCAACTGGGAGAACATCGGGCTGTCCGGGGCCGGCATCCTGCTGGGTCTGCTCGTCGTGGCCGGCCTGGTCCGCGGTGTCCGGCGGGGGCGCAATCCGCTTCCGCCGGAGAGTGCCCCCGATGCCGATGAGGAGGTCGTACGCCGGGAGAGCGGCCGGCGCTGGCCCTTCGGCCGCGGCGGCGACGGTCCCTCCGGCCCAGGTCCCGGGGGAACGTCCGCCGTCGGCCCCGGGATCGCCGGAACCCGCACCTCCCCGGCACCCACCTCCCCGGCCTCCCCCGCAGACGCCCCCGGGCCGGGCCTGCGGGAGCGGTCCGCAGGCAGCGATGACCCGTCCGGGCAGCACCCCGTGCGGAGGCAGCCGTGAGCCCGGAGGGCCGTCACGGGCGGGACGGCGATGAGGCGGACACCTCCCGGCGCAGACCCCCGGGACCGGCCGGCGACTACGCGCCGTCGCATGCCGGTCCCGCCGTCGCGACCCCACCCTGGCTGCCGGCCAGTTCGCCCGCGGACGCCGGCTCGGGCCCGTCCACCGGGCCGGCGGACGATCTCGCCCTCCGGCCCGCTACCCCGGCACCCGGGCCTGCCGCCATGAGCGGGTATGAGCGGCGCGACCGCTATGAGGACGAACCCGCGGCGTATCCGGGGCCCATGGCCTACCCCGGTCCCGCGTCCTGCCCTGGGCAGGACGGACCAGGACCGGATGAGGGGCCGGGATCAGCCGGGCCGGGGCAGGACAGACCGGGGCAGGACAGACCAGGGCAGGACAGGCCAGGACCGGGCACTCCCGACCCGCTGTGGGCGCCGGCGCCGGACCACGACCTGCCGCCGGTCCCCGTCCCGGAGGACGACCCGACGGCAGGGTCCCAGGGCGAGGGCGCCGGGAGCGGGCGGCATACGGGAGCCCCGCGGTTCCCCGACGACGACTGGGTGACCGGTCCACTGTGGGTGGACGACGGGTCCTCCCGGCGAAGCCGCCGCGGCCGGCATGTCCACCAGCCGGGGCCGGACGTCCGGCCCGCCGGCCCGCCCCTGGACCCGCCGACGTGGCCGCACAGCGGGCTGGCTCCGTACTCGCCACCGGACCCTGCGGCAACGGTCGTCCTGCCGATCATGCCCCTGCCGTCGGCCTGGCCCCGCACCGGCCAGCCCCCCTACCGCCCGGACACCGGCCTGGTGCCGCGGGTCCCGCCCGAGACCCGGGCCGCTACCCCTGCCCCGCCAGAGGTGGCCCCGCCCGGCCCGCCGGCACCGGCGCCCGCCGCGAGAACTGAGCCCTCCGTCCCACCGGCACCCGGCTACCCACCCGTTCCCCCGGTCCCGCCCGTCCCGCAGGTCCCGCCCGTCCCACAGGTCTCGCCCCTGCCGACCGGACCTGCCGGCCTCCGGCCACCGGCGCCCCACGGGACCGGCCCGCAGCAGCATGCGGCCGCGGCCGAAGCCCCGCCCGATCAGCAGGTCGCCCCGGCGGAGCCGGCGACCACCGAGCCGCCCGGTGCAGCGGACACCGCGACCGCCGCCACCAGCACCTCCTCGGTGATGCGCAGCAGCGGGATCATGGCCGCCGGGACGATGGTGTCCCGGGTGCTCGGCCTGGTCCGCTCGACGGCCCTGTTCTGGGCGATCGGCCGGCTGCTGTCCAACGACGTGTTCAGCACGGCGAACACACTGCCGAACACCTTCTTCATCCTCATCGGCGGCGGGGTGCTCAACGCCGTCCTGGTCCCGCAGATCGTCCGGGCCACCCAGCAGGACGACGGCGGCAAGGAGTACGTCGACCGGCTGCTCACGGTCTCGGTCGTCATCATGCTCGTCGCGTCGGGCCTGCTCACCGCGCTGGCCGAACCGCTGTTCCTGCTCTACTGGGGCAAGAACGTGCCGGGATCGTTGGCCCTGGGGACGGCGTTCGCGCTTTGGTGCCTGCCGCAGATGTTCTTCTACGGGCTGTACACCGTGATCGGGCAGGTGCTGAACGCCCGGGGCAACTTCGGCCCCTACATGTGGGCACCGGCGGTGAACAACGTCGTCGCGATCGCCGGCATCGGCCTGTTCGTGGTCCTCTACGGCGCGGGCGAGAAGCCGGTGCAGTGGTGGGACGGGCGCTCCATCGCCGTGCTCGCCGGGACCACCACCCTCGGCGTGGTCGCCCAGGCACTGGTCCTGTTGCCGGTGCTGCGCCGCACCGGATTCCGCTGGAGGCTGCGCTGGGGGGTCCGCGGGGTGGGCATGCGCTCCGCGGGCCGGGTCGCCGGCTGGTCGTTCGCCGCGGTCGCGATCAGCCAGCTCGGTTTCGTCATCACGTCCAAGGTGGTCAACACCGGCGCTGTCGAGGCGACGCACGCCCACTCCGGCCGGGGGTCCGGGCGCGGCGTCTACGACCTGGCCTATCTGCTGTTCATGCTGCCGCACTCGCTGGTGGCGGTGTCCCTGGTCACAGCGATCTTCACGAATATGGCCCAGTCGGCGGTGGCCGGCCGGCTGGACCGGGTCCGGGCGGACCTCTCGCTGGGGATCCGGACCACCGGCGCGGCCACCGTGCTGTCGACCGCGGCGTTCGTGGTGCTCGGCGGGGACGGCGCCCGGCTGGTGATGTTCGGCAACTCGCCGGAGGCCGCCCAGACCCTGTACCGGGTGGCGATCGCGATGGTCGTCGGACTGGTCCCGTTCAGCGCGCAGTACCTCATGCAGCGCGTGTTCTACGCCTTCGAGGACGCCCGGACCCCCTTCTACATCCAACTGGTGGTCATCGCCCTGTGGACCGGCGGGAACCTGCTCGCCCTGGAGTTGCTGCCGCCGGACTGGATCACGGTCGGGGTCGGCGCGGCCATGAGCCTGGCGAATCTCGGCGGCGCCCTGTTGTCGCTGATCGTGCTGAGACGGCGGATCGGCTCCGTCGACGGTCCGGTGATCGTCCGCAGCCACGTCCAGTTCACGGCCGCCGCCGTCGGGGCCGCCTCCGTCGCCTGGCTGTCGTCGCTCGGCACCCATGTCCTGTTCGGCCAGACCCGGCTCGGTGCGCTGACATCGGTCCTGGTCAGCGGCGCGGCGATGCTGGCGATGTACGCGGGCCTGCTCAAGGCGGTGCAGGCGGACGAGCTCGACTCGGTGATCTCGCCGATCGCCTCCCGGCTCGGGTTCGGCCGGGGCGGTCCGGCGCGGGCGGGCCGTCACGCCACCCACCGCGGCTCCCGCTGACCGCCCCGCCCGGTCCCCCGTCCCCGGTCCCCGTCCCAGGTCCCCGTCCCCGGTCCCCGTCCCCGGTCCCCGTCCCAGGTCCCCGGCTCCCGGTCCGACGCCCGGGTCGCCCGCGCGGTGGGGATCACCTCACCCCAGGCACCTGGGTGCCACCGGCGGCACGCCTTAGCATGGTGCGACCGGTCGGCGGCCCGAGGGGAGGGGACGGCTCTGGACAGCGTGGGCCACGGCAGCGTCCTCGCCAGGCGGTACCGGCTGGAGGAACGGCTGCGGGTGAGTGCCTCCGGCTCGCTCTGGCGGGCCTTCGACGAGACGCTCGAGCGTGAGGTCCAGGTCCGGCTGCTCGATCCCGCAGCCCCGCGTACCTCGGACGTGATGGACGCCGCCAGGCGGACCACCCTCGCCAGGGATGCGCGGCTGGCCCAGATCCTCGATGTCGGCTCCGAGTCCGCGACCGCGTACATCGTCATCGAGAACCTGCCCGGCAAGGCGCTCAGCCAGACGGTGTCCGGGGCACCACTGCCCGCCATGGAGGCCCGCCGGTTGGTCGGCGAGGCCGCCCTCGGACTGTCCCGGGCGGCGGACCAGGGGCTGCACCACCTGCGGCTGACGCCGGAATCCTTCATCATCGGTCCCGACGGCTCGGTCAAGGTCACCGGAACGGCGGTCGAGGCGGCCGCCACCGGAACGCAGTCACGGGACGCCGCAGCCGCTGCCCAGGCGGACGCGGTCGGCCTGGTCAGCGTGCTCTACGCCGCCCTCACCGGCCGCTGGCCCGGCACCGCCTCCAGCAACCTGCCGCCGGCACCGAGGATCGGCGGGCAGCCGGTCGCGCCGGTCGACCTGGTCCCGGGTGTGCCCCCCGACCTGAACCTGCTGTGCACCTCGACCCTCGGCTCCGGCGTCGACGGCGCCATGAGCCCGGCCGAGGTGGCGGACCGGCTGCGGCCCTGGTCCGCGACCCACCCGCTGACCGATCCACGTGGTCTGCAACTGCCCCCCGAGGACGCGCCCGGGGCGGCGGCATCCATCCCGGCATCCATCCCGGCGACCGCACCGGCTTCCATCCCCGAGGTCGTCCCCGTTCCTGCCTCCGCACCGGCGGCCGTCCCCGTCCGCGGCCGGGCCGACCTGCCCCGGGACAGCTCCTACGACCTGCGTCAGGAACTGCTGGACCACGGTCCCGTCCACGACCACGGTGTGGGGCCGCTGGCCGCCGAACCCGCCCCGGGCCCGCAGCCGGTCCACCGCTTCGGGGGCTGGCACGATCTGTCCGCGATCGGTACCCCGGTGCCCGATGAGGAACCGCTGGTCCCGTTCTCCCCCGCGCTGCCGATCGACAACCCGCCCCAGGACCAGTCGCGCCTGGTCCTCGCCGTCCTCGGGGTGTTCGTCGTCGTGGTGGTCGTGGTGGCGGCGCTGTCGCTGCGCAACCTCGGCTCCCCCACGGACTTGCTCGGCAACGACATCACCAGGCCGCTGCCCACTTCCTCGGCGACCTCCACCCCCGCCGCCACTGCCCGGCACACCTCGGCACCGGTGACGTCACCGCCCACCGCCCAGCCGTCCCCCTCGGCGAGCCCCCAGATCGTCGGCGCGGAGGCCATCGACCCGCAGGGCGACGGGCAGGAGAACAACGACCAGGCCGCACGCGCGGTCGACGGGGACACCTCGACGTCCTGGAAGTCCAACCACTACGCCACCGCCGACTTCGCCGGACTCAAGAGCGGCGTCGGCCTGGTGATCAAGCTGGCCTCCGGCAGCAGCGCGGTCCAGCAGGTCACGGTGGATGTGGCGGGCAGCGGGGGCGCCGTCGAACTGCGCACCACACCGGGCCCTGGCGTGGACGGCTCCACCGTCGTCGCGACCGCCCCGATCGAGTCCGGGCATGCGGTGCTCACCCCCGACAAGCCCGTGGACTCGCAACTGCTCCTGCTCTGGTTCACCAAGTTGCCCAAGGCGAACGGGAAGTACCAGCTCATCGTGTCCGAGATCAACGTACGGTGACCACGCACCCGGGGTACCCCCCCGCCGCAGACGACCGGGCCCGCCGCGACCAGGAAGACCGGGCCCTGTTGCGCGCCCACGTTCTCGGAGATCAGCAGGCGTTCACCGAACTGGTCCGCCGGCACCGCGACCGGCTCTGGGCGGTCGCCCTGCGGACCCTGGGCGACCGGGAGGAGGCGGCCGACGCCCTGCAGGACGCCCTGGTCTCGGCGTTCCGCAGTGCCGGGACCTACCGCGGCGAGGCGGCCGTGACCACCTGGCTGCACAGGGTCGTCGTGAACGCCTGCCTGGACCGGGTCCGCCGCCGCAAGGCCCGCCCGACCGTGCCGCTGGGGGCCATCGAAGTGCCCTCCCGCGGGGACGACCACGGCCGGACCGAGACCCGGCTCGACGTCCAGGCGGCGCTGGCCACCCTGCCCGAGGGGCAGCGTGCGGCGATCGTCCTGGTCGATATGCAGGACATGTCGGTCGCCGAGGCCGCGATCGTGCTCGGGGTCGCGGAGGGGACCGTAAAGTCGCGGTGCTCCCGGGGCCGCACGGCCCTGGCCCAACTGCTGCGCGCGGCGGCCGGGCAGAATCCGAGCGCCTACGGTGGGAACCGGGCCCGGCACCCGCACGTCGCAGGGGCCGAGACGGCCCGAGTCGAGGGCGTCGGCGGACCGGCGACCACAGGAGGCGCAGGACAGTGAGCAGCGTCCTTCCCCCCGATCATCCCGACCCGGATCTGCTGGCCGATCTGGCCGCGGACGTGCTCCCGACCCATCAGGCGCGGGTCGTCGAGGCCCATGTGATGGCCTGCTCGTCCTGCTACGCACTGCTCACCGACGCCGCCCAGGTCCGCGAACTGCTGCTGCGCGACGACCCGGGACCGATGCCGCCGGACGTCCTGGCCCGGCTCGAGTCCGTGATCCAGATCGAGGCCGCCGCCCGGGACGGCCTGGCCGAGCACCCGGTGCCGAGCCCGCCGACTCCCCAACCGGTCCGTGCCCCCGCTCCCCAACCGGGCACCGACCGGTCCCAGCCCGCGCCGGCCCGCCCGGACCAGGCGCAGCCGAACCGGTCCCGGCCGGGTCAGGCCCAGCCGTACGCGCAGCCGGCCGGCCGTCTCCCGCGCAACCCGCTCACCCCTGCCGCCGGGACCACGCGCGCCGATGGCGTCCCGCACGGCGAACCCTCCCTCTTCACCACGCCACAGGCGCCGGTGCAACCGCCGCCCAGGACCCCGACCCAGCCCGTCCGGGTGGTCACCCCCTGGGACGACACCACCACCATCGAGGCGTACGAGGCGGCCCGTCGGCGGCAGACCGCTCGCCGGCCCGAGGAGTCCGCCTCCTCCGCCGCAGCGGCCACCGCCGGGGCCGGACCGGCTGCCCGGACCCGGGGCCCCAGGCTGAGCCGCCCGTCCCGGGGGCCTTCCCGGTCACGACGGGACCTGCGCCAGGAGATCCGCGACGTCCGGGCCGGCAAGCGCGGGACGGTGCTCGCCGCGGCGGCCGGGGTTGTCGTCCTGGTCGGGCTCGGCGGCTACGTCGTGGTCGGGCTGCTCGGCAACCGCGAGACAGGCTCGGCGAGCACCGCAGCCTCCTCCGTGCAGTCGTTGGACGCGCCGCGCCCTGGGGCGGCCGCAGGCGGTCCCCCGGTGCTCAGCACGGGTACCGACTACACCCAGGCCGCACTCGGCACCCAGGCCCGGACCCTGGTGAAGCAGGTGGACGGCACGGGGCCGCGGACGATGGCCGCCAAGGGCGCGGCCGCCGGCACGAGCCCCAGCGCCGCCCCCGGCACCACCACCGCGACTTCCGCTCAGGCGGACGGCGGGAACGTGAGCCTGCAGGACCCGAAGGCACTCAACGGCTGCCTCAGCGCCCTGCAGGCCGGTGGCAGGCGGCCGGTCGCGGTGGACCTGGCTCGTTATGAGGGCCGGGAGGCGGCGATTATCGTGCTCAACGGGATCAACGGCGGCTACGAGGTGTGGGCGGTGGCCCGGGACTGCCGCCCCGGCGCCGACGGGACGATCACCTACCTGTCGCTCGCCAACTAGGCGACGCCCGTCCCCCGCCACGCGGTACCCCCAGGGGTTTCGTGACCTGGAACAGTGGCGCTCTACGATCGGTTCACACCAGCGTCGGTTCACCGACGAGGCATCCACCCAGGCGTGAGGAGCGGTCATCGTGGGCGAGGTCCGGGACGTGATCATCGTGGGCTCGGGCCCGGCGGGGTACACCGCGGCGATCTACGCGGCGCGGGCGCAGTTGAAGCCGCTGGTGTTCGAGGGGGCGGTGACCGCCGGCGGTGCGTTGATGAACACCACCGAGGTGGAGAACTTCCCCGGCTTCCCGACCGGGATCCAGGGCCCGGAGCTGATGGACAACCTGCGGGCTCAGGCAGAGCGTTTCGGCGCGGAGCTGATCCCCGACGACGTCAGCGCCGTCGAGCTGACCGGCCCGATCAAGAAGGTGTGGACCGGGGACGAGCGGTACGGCGGGCGCACCGAGTACTCCGCGCGGGCGGTGGTCCTGGCGACCGGGTCGGCCTACCGCAAGCTGGACGTGCCGGGCGAGGAACAGCTGTCCGGGCACGGGGTGTCGTGGTGCGCGACCTGTGACGGGTTCTTCTTCCGTGACCAGGACATCGCCGTGGTCGGTGGTGGGGACAGCGCCGTCGAGGAGGCCACCTTCCTGACCAGGTTCGCCCGCTCGGTCACCCTGGTCCACCGCCGGGACAGCCTGCGCGCCTCGAAGATCATGCAGCAGCGGGCATTCAACGACCCGAAGCTGTCCTTCGCGTGGAACGCCGCCCCGGTGGAGGTCCTCGGCACCGACGGCAAGGTCTCGGGACTGCTGTTGGCGGACACCCTCACCGGACAGCAGCGGACCCTGCCGGTCACCGGCGTGTTCGTGGCGATCGGACATGAGCCGCGCACCGAGCTGGTCAAGGGCCAGGTCGACCTGGACGACGCCGGGTACATCACCGTCGCCCACCCGACCACCGCCACCAACCTGCCGGGCGTGTTCGCCTGCGGTGACGTCGTCGACCACACCTACCGGCAGGCCATCACCGCCGCCGGCACCGGCTGCTCCGCGGCCCTGGACGCCGAGCGTTACCTCGCGGCCCTCGGCGGCGGCATCACCCAGGCCGACGCCGCCGCCCAGGGCTGAGCCGTCACCGCTGCGTCGACCCAGGCGCGGCACCGGCACCTGGCGCACAGCTCTCGCACCATCATCGGACCGTACGGGCCCGTCGAGTCGGACGGGCCCGTACGGTGTCGGAGGCTCCCACCCCCGGCCGGCCTCGGAGCCGTCCGTCGTTGCCCCGGAGACCGGGGTGACGACGGCCACCGCCGAAGCGCAAAGCGGACATGCCGAGCTGAGAACCCGTCCAGGCGTGGGACCATCGTCCAGGCAACCGAACCACATGAGGGAGACGAGATGACCGCCAAGGCCGTCACCGACGACACCTTCGACGCCGAGGTCCTGAAGTCGGACAAGCCGGTCGTCGTCGACTTCTGGGCGCCGTGGTGCGGGCCATGCCGGCAGGTCTCCCCGATCCTCGACGAGATCGCCGCCCAGCACGACGAGATCTCCGTGGTGAAGATCAACTCCGACGAGAACCCCAAGGTGACGGCCCGGTACGGCGTGACCGCGCTGCCGACCCTGGTGGTCTACTCCGGCGGGGAGATGGTCAAGGCGATCATCGGGGCCAAGCCGAAACCCGCCCTGTTGCGCGAGCTGTCGGACTGGCTCGCCTGACCGCCCGGCGGTGACCCCCGAATCCATCGCTGCGCCACCGCTGCGACTCGCCGACCGCGGTCCCCGCGTCGCCGCACTGCGCGGCCTGCTCGAACGGGCCGGACAACCCGTCCCGATCTGCCCCGAGCCCTGCCCGCACACCACCCCGGCGGCCGGTCGTCACGCCGGGGAGGATCCCCAGGAGTACTTCGACGCCCACCTCGAGGTCGCCGTCCGGGCCTTCCAGCAGCGACGCGGCCTGGTCGCGGACGGGGTCGTCGGCCCGCAGACGGCCCGTGGGCTCGACGCGGCACGCTGGCGGCTGGGCGACCGGATCCTGCTCCACACCCCGGGCCATCTGATGCGCGGGGATGACGTCGCGGCCCTTCAGGAACGCCTGGTCGTCCTCGGCATGCTGGCCGGACCGGTGGACGGCGTCTTCGGCTCGCGGACCGAGATCGCCATGCGCGAACTCCAGCGCGGGCTCGGCCTGGAGTCCGACGGGCTGTGCGGCCCGGACACCCTGCGTGCGATGGACGCACTGTCCCGGGCGATCGGCGGCGGGGACCCCTGGGCGCTGCGCCAGCAGGCGGACGTGGCCGTGGCCGGTGCCAGCCTGGCCGGCAAGACCGTGATCATCGATCCCGCCCACGGCGGTGGCGACCCCGGCCAGGTGGCCAACGGGCTGAGCGAGGCCGAGGTGGTCCTCGACCTGGCCCGCCGGGTCGAGGGGCGGCTGGCCGCCACCGGGGTGCATGCGGTGCTCACCCGCGGAGCCGGCTCCTGCCCGGGGGGCGAGGACCGGGCGTGGCTGGCCGCGGAGGCCGGAGCCGACGTGCTGGTGTCGCTGCACTGCGACGGGAACGCCTCGCCGCAGGCCTCCGGGGTGGCCACCTTCTACTGGGGTGACGCCCGGATCGGAGCCCGCTCGGCGACCGGCAGGCAGTTGGCCACCCTGGTCCAGCGCGAGGTGGTGGCCAGGACCGGAATGGCCGACCTGCGCACGCATGCCTGCACGTTCGACATCCTCCGGCTGACCAGGATGCCGGCCGTCCAGGTCGAGCTCGGCTATCTGACCAACGCCGAGGACGCCCAGCGGCTGGCCGACCCGCTGTTCCGGGACGTGGTCGCGGAAGCTCTCGTGGTCGCCATCCAGCGGCTCTACCTCGGCGAGGACGACCGGGCCACCGGCACCCTGCGGCTGGACGACGTGATGGCGCGGGCCGGACTCTTCAAAGCCGGACGTGCCCTGGAAGCCGGACCCTCCCTGGTCAGCGGCCACTGAACCGTCCCGGCCACTGAACCGTCCCGGCCACTGAACCATCCCTTGACGCACTTCGGCCCGGATCCCCCGCGGGGTCCGGGCCGAGTCGTCGGTGGTCGCCGCTGCGGCGATCTCAGTGGCTGGCGCGGTGCTGGGTGGTCAGGGCCGGCGGCCGCACCGAGCCGAGGATCCGTTCCAGGGCCTGCTCGACGTCCTCCCGCCAGGACAGCGCCGTCTTGAGGTCCAGCCGCAGCCGCGGGTACCGGTGGTGCTGCCGGACGGTCTTGAAGCCGACCGAGAGCAGGAAGTCCGCGGGGACCAGGCAGGCGGAGCTCTCCGACTCCTCCGGCTCGGCCGCAGCTGCCGCGGCGGCCAGACCGAACGCCTCGATGGCCCGGACCCCGCGACGGGTGAGGTCCTTCGCGGCCCCCTGGACCAGCATCCGGGCCAGTCCCCCGCCGCGGTGCTCGGGACGGATCCGGGCGGCCATCAGCAGCACGGCGTCCCCGCTCACCGGAGAGGTGGGGAAGGCCATCGACCGCGGGACGAAGGCCGGCGGCGCGTACAGCACGAATCCGGCGGCGTCGTCGTCCACGTAGGCGATCCGGCCGCAGGACCCCCACTCCAGCAGCGTCGCCGACACCCATGCCTCCTTCTCGAAGGCGGTGTCACCGACCTCGGTGGCCCGGCGCGCGGCGACCGGGTCCAGTTCCCAGACGACGCAGCCGCGGCAGGGGTCCGGCAGGTCGGGGAGGGTGTCGAGGGTGAGGGGAGCCAGCCTGCGGGCCATCAGTCCCCTGCTCCCGCGCCGTCGGGACCACCGGAGTGACGCCGCGGTCCTGAGGCGCTGACTGCGGGCTCCTGGTCCTGGTCGGCGAGGCCGCCCGGCTGCCCCGGCAGGAGGGGGAGCTCATCCGGGGCGGACGGCAGGCCGGTATAGGGGATCTCGGGATCCGGCCCCGGCAGGGGGATCACGCCGGGTGCCGTATGAGTACTGCGGGGGCGCAGCAGCGCGATCAGGAATCCCGCCACGGCCCCGCCGACGAGACCCGCGAACACCAGGCGCCCAAGCCGCATGCGAGACTCCCGTGAACGAGCGGGTGATGGTGACGACGTCGCGTCGCTCCCAAGAGATGGTACGCAGGTCCCTGTACCCGGGTGAAGCACCACGCGATGCGATCCTGCTCCAAAACGTAAGAATCGGCGCAAACGCACAGAGAAGGGACGGAACATGGCATCCGACAGCAGCAGCCGTCGCACGGGCACCGTCGAGGCGCAGGGGGTCGCGACCGCAGCGGCCGGCGCCGCTGCTGCCGCCGCCGCCCCTGCACCGGTACCTGTGCACGGCTCCCGTCTGGACCGTTGGGTCGACGACTATGCCGCCCGCACCCGCCGGATGACCGTCTCGGAGATCCGGGCGCTGTTCGCCGTGGCCAGCCGCCCCGAGGTGGTCTCACTGGCCGGCGGGATGCCCTTCCTGTCCGCCCTTCCGCTCGACGTGGTCGGGGACGCCCTGGGCCGGCTCGTCGCCGAGCGCGGGACGGTGGCGCTGCAGTACGGCTCCGGACAGGGCGACCCCCTGCTGCGCGAGCAGATCGTCCAGGTGATGGCCCCCCAGCGGGTGCAGGCCCACCCGGACGACATCGTCGTGACCACCGGCTCGCAGCAGGCCCTCGACCTGGTCACCCGGATCTTCGTGGACCCCGGTGACGTCGTCGTCGCGGAGGCCCCGAGCTACGTCGGTGCGCTGGGGGTGTTCGAGGCCTACCAGGCGGATGTCGTGCACGTGCCCCTCGACGACGACGGGCTGATCCCGGCCGCGCTGGAGGAGGCGCTGACCCGGCTGGAGCGCCAGGGCCGGCGGGTGAAGCTGCTGTACACGGTCCCGAACCACCACAACCCCGCCGGGGTGACCCTGTCCGCCGCCCGCCGCCCGCAGATCATCGAGATCGCCCAGCGGCACGGCGTGCTCGTGCTGGAGGACGACCCGTACGGACTGCTCGGTTTCGAGGGCGACCCGCTGCCGTCGCTGCAGCAGCTCGACCCGGACGGCGTGATCTACCTCGGGTCGTTCTCGAAGACGTTCGCCCCGGGCTTCCGGGTCGGCTGGGCGGTGGCCCCGCACGCCGTCCGGGAGAAGCTGGTGCTGGCCAGCGAGGCCTCCATCCTCTGCCCGAGCGCGTTCAGCCAGGCCTCCGTCTCGACGTACCTGGCGACCCAGGACTGGATGGGTCAGGTGCACACGTTCCGCGCGATCTACCGGGAGCGTGCGGAGGCCACCCTGAGCGCACTGGCCGACCTGATGCCCCGGGCCCGGTGGACCACCCCGAAGGGCGGCTTCTACGTCTGGGTCACCCTCCCGGACGGGCTGGACGCCAAGGCGATGCTGCCCCGGGCGATCACCGAGCGGGTGGCCTATGTACCCGGGACCGGTTTCTACGCGGACGGCCAGGGCCGGGACAGCATGCGCCTGTCGTACTGCTACCCCACCCCGGAGCGGATCCGGGAGGGCGTGCGCCGGCTGGCCGCGGTGATCGACGCCGAGCTGGAGGTCCGGGAGACGTTCGGGCCGAGCACCGGGGAGGACGGTGGGACGGGCCCCCGCGGCGGGGTGCAGTCCCCCGCGCCGGACCTGACCTGATCCCGCCGCACACCGCCTGGGGAGGCATCCGTGAACACCGATCCTCGAGTCCTCATCCTGGCCGGAGGGTTGTCCCATGAGCGGGACGTGTCCCTGCGGTCGGGGCGCCGGGTGGCGGAGGCACTGCGGGACGCCGGCTGCCAGGTGGACGTCCGTGACGTGGACGCCCACCTGCTCCCGGCTCTGGCCGACCTGCGCCCGGACGTGGTCTGGCCGCTGCTGCACGGTGCGACGGGTGAGGACGGCGCGATCCGCGATGTCCTCGACCTGCTCGGGGTGCCGTACGTGGGCTCGGTCCCGGCGGCCTGCCGGGTGGCCTGGGACAAGCCGGTCGCCAAGTCCGTCGCCCGGGCGGCCGGCCTGGCCACGCCCGACTCGGTGGCCCTGCCGCACGGGACGTTCCGGGAGCTGGGCGCCCAGCCGGTGCTCGGGGCGATCCTCGACCGGCTGGGACTGCCGCTGGTGGTGAAGCCGGCGCGCGGGGGGTCCGCCCTCGGGGTGAGCGTGGTCCGCACGGCTGGGGAGCTGCCCCGGGCGATGGTGGACTGCTTCGCCTACGGGGACGTGGCCCTGGTGGAACGGTTCGTCGACGGGGTCGAGGTAGCGGTCAGCGTGGTCGACGCCGGGGACGGCCCGACCGCGCTGCCGTCGGTCGAGATCGTCGCCGACGGCGGGATGTACAACTACGACGCGCGGTACACCGCGGGGGCCACGGAGTTCTTCTGCCCGGCCCGGCTGACCGACGCCGCGGCTGCCGCGGTCCGGGAGGCTGCGGTCACCGCGCACCAGGCCTTCGGGCTGCGCCACCTCTCCCGGACGGATCTCGTGGTCGACCGATTCGGCCAGCCGTGGTTCCTCGAGGTGAACGTCGCTCCCGGGATGACCGAGACCTCGCTGCTGCCACAGTCCGTGGAAGCGGCCGGTGAGGCGGCCGGTCCCCTGTACCGGAGTCTGGTGGAGGCGGCAGCCCGCACCGCCGTCGCAGAGGGGTAGCATCCGGGACGGAGGGACCGACGGATCGTCGAGCCGCCGGTCCACCACCCAGGCGATAGCTGATACGCATCGAGGGGCGGAACCCGATCGGGTTCCGCCCCTCGATGCGTCTGCCGGCCGGGCCGTCAGCCCTTGAACGCCCCGCGGACCTCCGGGGACATCAGGCCGAGGATCCGGTTGAGGTCGTCCACGCTGGCGAAGTCGATCGTCAGCTTGCCCCGGGTCTTGCCGAGGGCGATGGAGACCCGGGTGTCCAGCCGGTCACCGAGCCGGCCGGCCAGGTCGTTGAGCTCACCCGTGTAGGTGCCGGCCCGGGGGCGCCGCTTGGCCGGCTTGGCCACCGGACCGTCCCCGAGCGCGACGATCTCCTCGACGGCCCGCACCGACAGTCCCTCGGAGACGATCCGGGCGGCCAGCCGCTCCATCGCGTCGGTGTCCTCGAGGCCGAGCAGGGATCGGGCGTGGCCGGCGCTGAGCACCCCCGCGGCGACCCGGCGCTGGACCTGCGGAGGCAGACGCAGCAACCGGATGGTGTTGCTGATCTGTGGGCGGGAACGGCCGATCTTCGTGGCCAGTTCCTCATGCGTGCAGCCGAAGTCCTCCAGGAGTTGCTGGTACGCGGCGGCCTCTTCGAGCGGGTTCAGCTCACTGCGGTGCAGGTTCTCCAGCAGGGCGTCGCGAAGCATCTGGTCGTCGGCGGTGTCCCGGATGATCGCGGGGATCCGGTCCAGGCCGGCCTCCTTGGTGGCGCGCCAGCGACGCTCACCCATGATCAGCTCGTACCGGGGCTCACCGTTCTCGGGCTCGACCCGCCGGACGACGACCGGCTGCAGGACGCCGATCTCGCGGACCGAGTGGACCAACTCGGCGAGCGCTTCCTCGTCGAACACCTGCCGAGGCTGGCGCGGGTTCGGCCGGATCGCGCCGACCGCGAGTTCGGCGAACTCCGCGCCCGGCACGGGCACGAGTTCCACCCCGTCCCTGGCCTCGGCCCCCGGCTGTGCCGGGCGAGAGATGTCGACCGTTCCCGGGGCCACCGAGGCGTGATCGCCGTCGATCACAGCCGCCGCGGGGTCACCGCTCACCGAGGACGCGCCACCGGATTCCGGCCGCTGCTGGCCCGGCGCCCGCAGGAGGCCGGGAGCATGCCCCGGAACCCCGGGGACGGCAGGCCGGACCACATGCCCCTCGCCGGGCAGGCGACCGTCGGTGTGCCGGGCTTCGGGGGCGGTCACGGCCGGCGGACGTTCCTGGGTAAGGACACCGGTCGCGCCGCGTCCTGCGGCGGCGCCGTCACCCTCGGACTTGCCGGGGAAGAAGACGTCGACCGGACGGTCACCGGTGCCGCTGGCCGGGGTGGCCGGGATCAGGGCGCCTAGTCCGCGGCCCAGTCCCCGTCGCTTCTCACTCACACTTGCTCCTTCTGGGTCATCACGTCGCCCCACCGGAGCACCTGCTCGGCGAGTTCTCGGGCAGCTTCGAGATAGGAAAGGGCCCCACTGGAGGCGGGGTCGTACGTCATCACGGTCTGGCCGTGACTGGGCGCCTCGGAGATCCGGACCGAGCGGGGAACGGTCGTGCGGACGACCTGGTGCGGGAAGTGCGAGCGGACCTCCTCGGCCACCTGAGAGGAGAGCCGGGTCCGGCCGTCGTACATGGTGAGCAGGATCGTCGACACGTGCAGCGCGGTATTGAGGTGCCCCCGGATCAGCTCCACATGCTTGAGCAGCTGGGAGAGCCCCTCCAGGGCGTAGTACTCGCACTGGATCGGGATGAAGACCTCGTGCGCCGCCACGAAGGCATTCACGGTGAGCAGGCTGAGACTCGGGGGGCAGTCGATGAAGATGTAGTCGATCTGCGGGTGCCCGGCGTCCTCACGGTCACTGAGGAAGGTGTGCAGAGCCTTCTGCAGCCGCGTTTCCCGGGCCACCAGAGAGACGAGTTCGATCTCGGCACCCGCCAGGTCGATCGTCGCCGGCGCACACCACAGGTTCGGGACGTCTGGGCACGGCTGCAGGACCTCACCGAGCGGCCGGCCCTCGACGATGACGTCGTAGAGACTCGCGACCTCGGCGTGGTGGTCGATGCCCAGCGCCGTCGAGGCGTTGCCCTGCGGGTCGATATCCAGGACCAGGACGCGCAACCCGGACTGGGCCATCGCCGCGGCGATGTTCACCGTGGTGGTGGTCTTGCCGACGCCGCCCTTCTGGTTGGCGACGGTGAGGATCCGGGTCCGCGGCGGAAGGGGGAACGGCCGGCCGACGAGAGTGATCCGGCGCCTGGCGTCCTGGGCCACCTCGAAGGCGAGGGGTGTGGACTCGTCCACGAGGGGGAGCGACTCGACCAGGTCGGCCCGCTCGCGCTCCTCCAGATAGGGCTTCAGCCCCGGAGTCTCCCAGGACGTCGAGACCTGCGGTGTCGGCGGTTCCCCGGCCTGGGTGGCTCCCCAGGCGCCCAGGGATCCCGACCGTCCACCGGTCGTGACCTCGTGCATTGCGGCGCTCCCGTCGTCGCTTGGGGCTCCTGCTCCCGAGGGAGAAGTCTGCCGGTGCGTGGGGACCGGTGGTGACTCGGGGCAGGCCGGGAACGCTGTCGTCCCCGTGACTGAGGCAGACGCTACGCCGTTCGAGTGGCTCCTCGCAGAAAGCACGGCCGCGTCATGTGGACTTTGAGGTTGTACCAAGCGTGGTGGTGCGGTGAGTTGCGGTCGTGAGGGCCGCGCAGGCAGGTCTGCCCTCTCAAGGGCCGACCGGACGGCTGGGCCAGGCCCGGTGGGTGCACCGGGGTGGGCTTTGCGGGTCCCAGACTCACGGGCGCCCCCCGAAGTGTTACACGGGATTCGGTCCGCTGACCGGAGGCCGGGCACTTCTCGCCCCTCGGCACTACGGCCGGATCTCGTGGGTTCCCCCGATCGGCGGAACGGCTCGGGCGAGTGGTCGGGTGCCGGCTCATCCAGCAACTCCGGCTCACCGAGCAGAGGTATCCGTGTTCCTGAGAGTGATTCCTGGCTTGGACCGACCTGTTCGAGGCACCCGGTTTCACGGGAAACCACGACCCTCTCGCCTTCCTCGTCGCATCCACCACCCCTCGACGGCCGCGTGTCCCCTGCGCCTTCAGGTGGCCTCAAGTCAACGGGCGCCCTGGCCGGGCTGAGGTCCTCCATCACCGGCCTCTCGGCGATCTCCTCTACGAGACCAGGCGTCGGACAAGGACGGTCGATCCACGTGACACTGCCATCCGCAAGGGGATCCCGAGCAGGACGGACCCTTGCTCCGCAGCGCTCTGCAATGGGACTCCCCTGTCCACCCCGCACGGACAAGCCCGGGCTTGCGTCAAGAGCTGGTTCGGCACCTGGGCCCTGACGCGCGAGTCTCGACTCCCCGGGGACTGGTTTCACGTGGAACGCACTCCCGGGCGACGGCCGGTTTGGGTCCGGCTCCATCCGTCTGGTCTCGACCGTCCGGCTCTCACGACCACCTCCGGCCCGGAGACTCCGAGCCTGCACGCTCACTGCCATCACGCCCTCTCGCTGACCCAACTGGGGTCGCTCGCCCGCCTCGTCCACGGTTTCACGGGAAACGGGGACATCCCCGGGGGCGACCTCCCCAGAGCCCCCGTCACTGGATACATCTCTGAGCACGACCGGCACCAGGGGCCGATCCGCCTCCCGACTCCCCCCGAGGATCCTGGGGGTGCCGGCCACCCCGGACACCTCAGGGGCTTCGGTTTCACGGGAAACCGACCCCCACCTGCCCGACGCCCACTGACCCCCCAGGCATGGCCGAACCCCAGAGGAACCCGCAGACGCAAGGCCAGCCATGGGAGTCCTCGTCCGCTCCGAGGCCAACTCCAGGAAACCAACTGGAAGGATCCCGGCAGACGGAGGAGCGACCCACGCCAGTCCGCACGGCTGGAGTACGCCAGGCGCCGGCTCAGGGGCCCGCCCTTCGGCGAGCACGCGGCCCTCGCCCGATCCCCGCTCAGCTCGGGCCTCCGCTCTCGCCATGTCTGTGGCATGCCGGACGACAGGCTCGACACCCTCAGCCGGCAAGTCTCCGGCCGTCCGCCCGAACTGCGCGTCCCCGAATGCTCGAAGTCCAGTCGCGGTGTGGGGGGCGCCTTCGGTTCCCCGTGCACAGACACGTGGGTCGCCGACTTCTTCCCCACGCCTGGTTTCACGGGAAACAGGGATCGATCGCGCAGCCCCCTGCTGACTCGGCCCTCCGTGCTGGAGCTCCAGCACACGCTCACCCGATTCCGAAGGTGCTATCCGCCCCTGCAGGCGCTTGACGCCCGCCAGGCGACCGGAAGTTGCGCCAGAGCTTCTTGAGTCCCGCACGCCTTCTCTGCTCGCCGTTCCACGGGAAACATCTGCCTCGCGGACAGCATCCGCGGCTGGCTCGCTCCACTTCCGTCCAGCCTCAGCCGTTCCCGAGAGGGCGAAGTGTTCACCGGTGAGTTTCTCGCCTGCGCCCATCACTACGGGCGGACCGCAACTACGTGAAGCCATCCCGGGCTCATCGCTGCTGCGGACCCCCCGCTTCGCCTTCCCCTCCTGAGTCGACTGCTCCCGAGACGGGCCCACGGTTCCGGGGATTCCGGTTTCACGTGGAACCCACCCCCGGCCTTCGCTCCGTTCCGAGACCCGCGCGTTGGCCGCCACCCCCAGATGGCTCTGATCGACGGCAACCCCTGCAGGCTGGGACTCCCGTTCTGCGCTGTTGCCACCGCCTCTCAGGCCGCCCAGTGCCAGCGCGCCAGGGGCAGTCGGGCCCGCCGACGGTGACCCCGCAGTCCCCAGCGCATCCTCGGTCGCTCCCGGCTTCTCAGTGGCCAATGCAGTCGTCTTCGCGGCTACTCCCGACCTCCCTCCGCCGGCCATCTCTCGGACCCCGAGGGGACCGCGCCTGAGAAGGTCCGCAGTCTCGGCCGCGACTTTCAGGTCGACGCCCCCGCCGCTCGTCGACCTGTCCCCAGCAGGGTTCGCTGCGGCCGGCCCCCACGGGAGCGGCCGTTCAGACTCACCGCCGTCCACACTGCACGCTCCCTCAGCCACACGCTCGCTCCGGCCGAGAGGTTCCGACCCCATCTCGGCGCCGTGCCCCTGCGTGGGAGTCGTCGGTGAGCCTGCCGTCTCGCCGCCCAGCCGCGGCGTCACCGCCAGAACCGTGCTCGGGTCGGCATGTCCGGCGCCCCCCTCCGTGGCACCGTCGCCTTCGAGGGGCTCGGCCCCAGTGGCGGCGCCCACCCCGCGGCCGCGTCCGCTCTGTGCCTGTGCTCCCCCGACCGCACCACCCTCGGTTGGCGAATCTGAGGCCGCGACCGCTGAGTTCGCCGGCCCGCGCATCTCTGACGCACGAAGTCCGGGCCGCTCTCCTCCCGGAGACCCGCACGCCAAGGCCAGACCGAATCCAGGCTGTGCGGTCAGGCCTGTGCTGACGCTGGTGTCAGAAATCGAGGCCTCCTGACCCGCTATCGCCTCTTCGTCGTCCCGACCCTCGAGTAGTTGGGGGAGTCCCTGACCACCTGCCAACAGATCGGGCCCCAGAGCTTCCGAGGGGGTTCCCGCACCATCCCGCATAGGTCGGCAGCCCGGCCAGTCGTGGTCGGCAGCCGTACCCCTGGCCTGTGCACTCAAGCCCCCGAGCTGACGAACGCAGTCGGCCGACGTCATGGCGCGGCCTACGATTCCGTTCCACGGCCCGCGAGTCTGAGACAACTCCGCCGACAGTGCACCTAGGTTTCGGAACGCATTTCCAGACGCCCCGAGGCCTGCTGGTCGTTCCTGCTCGCCAACCACGTACGCCGTTTCACGTGAATCCGAAGGACTGGCGATGGTGTCTGGCCTGCTTCTCCGGCCGCCCTCCCGCACTACGGCGCTGGTCTCGCGCGGCGACTCGCCCCCTGACCGTTCACCGTCAACTCCGCTCGACCTGAGGTTGGACGCCGCTTCCGATCGGTCCAGGCGCGCCTCAGCAGCCCGCAGTTCCCCAAGGATTCGCTCCTCCTGCGCCCTTCGCGGCCGTCCCATCCCGCCCGGATCCACCGAGGCTCCGGGCCGCGGGCCGTCCGGGCAGTGGCCACCGGGGATCAGCTCATCCCCCGTGCACCCGGCACCAGGCCCACCGCGGTCTCCGGAGTCACTCATCGCCCACGGAGGCATCTGCTCGGCCATCGGCGCGCCCACGGTGGAGCGGATCGCGGTCGGCGTCCTGACCTCCGCCAGAGCCCTGGTTTCACGGGAAACCTCATCTCCGGGCCCCCTCCGCTCACCCCCGTACAGACCCCGTCCGTCCGCGCCACGCATCAGCTCACGGCTGCGCCCATCGCCCGTCACCGGCCCGGCTTCACTTTCTGTCTCGCCTTCGGCGTCGCAGACCCACACAGGCTCCGTCACCGCTCCGTCTCCCTCAAGCTCTTGAGGCCCGGCTCTCAGTGAACGCTCCACGGCTGGCCTGGCCCATCTCGCGGCTCCATCGCGGCTTCATCCACCGCAGGACGCCTCGACTTCCCGAACACCCGCTCCATCGGCACGTTGAGCCGAAAGAGTGAGCCCCCTGAACGGACGAGTTCATGGAATCGTCCAGCCCTTCCCCACCCCCCACCCAACCCCCGGGCCCGTCGGCCTCCCGTTTCACGTGGATCGAGGTACGGGGCCGCGCTTGCCCGCCGAACGAGAGGCGCGTCAGGCTCGGAACGGGGTCGGCACAGTCAATGGGTCCGGCCCGTCGTTTCACGGGAAACCGAGCGACACCCCCGGCCACACGTCCCTGGCCCCCAGCTCTCCGAGATCCGTCCTCGACTTCTCGGCCATCCCACATGCCTCTCCCCGGGGCCACTCTGCGCCTCCCGATTTCGCCTGGCGGCCAACCGTGGGATCGCCTCGACATCTTGCGGCAACTCATCCCGCCCCCCATGCACCCGCATCTCCGGACGTGAACTCCGGACCCACGCCACCCCGCGTACCAGCCTCAGAGGACATGCGATACTCCGCCGACAGCATGCAGGCGCCCGGGCGGGTCTCCAGCAAGGCCACAGCAGCCCCTCATGGCGGAGCCAGGTGGGCACGAGAATGCCGCCGGGGGGGCACCCACGTGCCGTCCAACGTCGGAGCTGAGCTTCGAGACGCGCGCCCAGTTGTCCAGGGACTCCCGGTTTCACATGAACCCTCTCCGCCCGTGCCCCCGGCCTCGCAGCAACTCCCCCGGAAGCCACTCCGAGGCATCACCATCCGGTACCTGCGGCCCACCCTGTCTCATTCGGTCAGGGGAGCGTCGCCCAGCGGCAATGCAATCCAGCCCCGGCCACCCTCAGGTTCCACGTGAAACCCGGCCCATCACCCGTCCGAGGGATCACCCGCTTGGCTCAACCCCAGCCGTGCCTCACCGCCAGGTCCCCTCGTGGCGTCACCGGATCCGCCCGAAACGGGGAGAGTGGCGACTCTCGCGGACAGCGTCCTTGGCATGAGTTCCCGAGTGGCCAAGGGAGCCGTCCGACCTCACGTGTCAACGAGCGGCAAACCAACTCGGCCGGCTCTGCCACACTCCTTCGGGATCGTTCGTCTCCCCGACCGGCAGAGCCTCACCACATGTCCCGGGAACGCTGCCCGCCCCGCGGATCCACCACACACGCTCCGCGAGTCCCGGTCACCACGACGGCCATTTCCCCTGGCCCCGAGACGGGTCACGCGACCGGTCGACAGTCATCCGGCAGTCGTTGATCCACACACCAGGGCCGCCCGGCGCCATCGGCAACGTCTTTCGGCGGACCCGCCCCTACCTGCCCGCGGGGTGCCCGGCCCTGCCCCCAGTTCCTCCCGGACTGACGGGCCGCCTCCGGGGTGGGCCAGGCGGTTCGACCTGGTGCGCCTGCCTCTCGGGGAGTCCACCCTGCAGCGCCCTCACCGACAGCAGGCCGCCCACCCGCCACTACAGGCAGGTCCGAGACCCCAGGTAGACCATCCCGGCAAGGGCCCGCCCGTGAGTCACCCAGGACGCCGTGCAGGGCCTCGTCGTTACCTCGTGCGCCCCCGCCTCGCGACCCCGGCGCAGGCCAGCCTTGCCCTGCGCCGCGCAGCCCACGGCCGCGTGTCGGCGACGCAAGTATCACGCCCGGCCCACGCACCACCGGGCCCACGCACCACCCCATCTCCGGAGGCGGGGAGCACACCGCGAATGGCCGGTCCGTCCGCGGCTCCACCCTTCCCCGAAGCCCTGGCGATAGCACCTCGGCACTTTGCGCCTCGCCTCCCGCTCGCCTCCGCCAGACACTTCCCCCCGGAGCCCTCCGCCCGACAGTCTCTGCTCCCGTCCCGTGGACCCTCCGTCGCCTCCCTGTGGCGTCATCCGCGCTCAGGCCCGGGTGAGCAGGGGAGAACTCCTGCCCATACCCATCCATGCCACGACTCATACCCGCCTGGGACGACCATCCGAGCCCGCCCAGACCCACTGATCGCCCGTCTCAGCGCCCCACCAGCGCTTCATCCGCAAACCAGGCATCGACCTGATCCGCACCCGACCTCGTCCACGCCGCCGTCCCGGAACTGCCGTGGAGCGGCCCCGGCGCGAACACTCGTGGACCACGGACTCGACCACTCCAAGTACCCACCGCACCGGCCAGGGACACCGACTGCCGCGGGCTCGTGACCTCGCCACCACGGCATGCAGTGGACCCGGAAGACTCGCTGCCCCGGCAGTCACCGGCCCGCCGGCACCCGACCGTGATGCCCGCGCACCAGACCTGTGCCGGGTACCGCACATCGCGACGCCGATGCCGCCTCCGCCGGACGCCTGCGTATGCCCCGCCCCCGGCGGGCAGCGCACCGCCCCATCGCGCACCTGAGCCGGTCCCACCTGGCACCACGAAGCGCGACGCAGGGATCAGACCGGAGCCTCCCGGTCCCCTCGAGGGTGGTCACCTCTCGCCGTCGAGCACTGTTCATGTCGGCGGCGCCGGACCACTGACCCTGTGACGACGAATGGCCGTCGATAGGTGATCAAGACTGGGACGGCGCAGACCGTTGAGCGCCTGCTCCCCGGTCACCCGGCCGAGGTGCTGCCTGACCTCAGCGGACCGGCCCCTGGACCCCCGCGCCACGCTCCCTACGCCCCCGTACGTCACGGTCGCTCACTGCGTCGCAGTCGCTCAGGCCAGGCGTCGACGGGGGACCGGGGCTCGAGGAAGATCCGGCCCTCCTTGCTCCACGCACTCACCCCACCGACTGGCGGCTCACGGCTCACGGCGCTCTGCCCGGCTCAGCGGAGAGCCCGCTGCCAGGGTCTGGGCCGGGCAGGCGGGGGAGGGGAACCGCAGCCCCAGTACGTACGCCCACCGACATCCGGGCCCCCGAAGACCAGGCCGACGGTCAGCTCCGGGCTCGGCCGCGGCCGCGGGACCGGCGCGCCGTGTGGGGCTGGTGGCCCAGTTCGACCCGCACCACCGTCGTGGCCTGTTCCAGCGTCGGCTCCCCGACCTGGACGACCTCCCAGGAGGCGGCGCCCGCTCGCCGCAACTGCGCCTCGGAACGGTCCAGTTCCTCACCCGCAGTGCGGCCCTTCACCGCCAGCAGGATCCCTCCAGGCCGCAGTAGCGGCAGGCACCAGCCCGCCAGCACGTCCAGCGAAGCGACCGCACGTGCGGTCACCACATCAGCCCCGAGCCTGCCCGCGTACTCCTCCGCCCGTCCCCGGCAGACCGTCACCTGCTGCAGCTCGAGGTCATCGACCACTTCCTGCAGCCACTCGACACGGCGCAGCAGGGGCTCCAGCAGGGTGATCCGCAGATCCGGTCTCAGGATCGCCACCGCGATGCCCGGTAGTCCCGCCCCGGAACCGACGTCGACGACCTGCGCCCCCGGCGGGATCAGCCCCTCGACCACGGCGCAGTTGAGCACATGCCGCTCCCACAGCCGCGGAATCTCCCGCGGACCGAGCAGACCACGAGACACCCCCGTCGTGGACAGGTGCCCAACGAAACGGCGGGCCGACTCGATCCGGTCCCCGAAAACGGCGGCCACCGCCGCACCCTCCTCGGGTACGGCGGTGGCCTCAGGTCCCTCGACCATGCTCATCGCCGCCGGCGCTCCGGCTCAGGATGCGGCCGGATGCACGACGACCCGGCGGTTGGGCTCCTCGCCCTCGGACTCACTGACCAGCCCGGCCCCGGCGACGACGTCGTGCACGACCTTGCGCTCGAAGGCGGACATCGGATCCAGCCGGGCCGGCTCGCCGGACCGCCGGACCTCCTGGCAGATCCGTGCCGCGACGTCCTCCAGAGTCCGGCGGCGGGCGGCCCGGAAGCCGGCCACGTCGAGCATCAGCCGACTGCGGTCCCCGGTCCGCGCCTGCACGGCCAGCCGCGACAGCTCCTGCAGAGCCTCCAGCACCTCACCGTGCGCGCCGACCAGTCGGCGCAGCTCCCGCTCGCCGCCGGCCTCGGCCACGATCGCCACCGACGCCCGGCCGTTCTCGACGTCGATGTCGATGTCGCCGTCGAGGTCGACGATGTCCAGGAGTTCCTCGAGGTAGTCCGCGGCGACCTCGCCTTCCTCCTCGAGGCGGCGCAGGCTCTCCCCGCCCCGGCGGCGGCCGGATCTGCCGGCCCCGGGAGCGTCGTCCGCCCCGTCCTCCTCGTCGTCCTCCGACTCGTCCTCGTCGTCGTCTTCGACGTCGTCGTCCGGCTCCTCGTCGGCCGCGGGGACCTCCACGTCCTCAGGGGTCCGGTCCGACAGGTCCTCCGCGTCGACGGTGGTGTTCGCCACCGACTCCTCGGCGGCGACAGACGTCTGCTGAGTCTCGCTCACGCTGCTCCTTTCCTGGTGCCCAAGCCCATCACCGCCGCAGGGAGCGCAGGCATCCAGCCGGGCCGGATCCCCCCTGCTCGACCAGCCACGCCCCACCCAGCGGACCCGTCCTTCCGGACGCATGCCCGCGCGGCGTCACTCCACTCCGTCGGCTCCCGCCCGTTCGCTACCGCGCTTGGCCGTACCACCCGACTGCGGGCGGGTCGTGGGGCCACGCTTGCTCCGCGGCTGCTGACGCTTCGGCTGCTGACGCTGTCCCCCGGACGGACGGGTTCCGTCATCGCCGACACCGTCGGCGGCCGGTGAGCCCTCAACGGCCGCCGCACCGCCGCCGAGCAGACCCTTGCCCCGCCGCGCCTGCCGCTCCCGCAGCGCCTTCTCGGCAGGCGAGCCAGGGGCCGGCATCCGCCGGATGACGTAGAACTGCTGGCCCATCGACCACACGTTGGTCGTCAGCCAGTAGATGAGGACGCCGATCGGGAAGTTGATCCCGGACACGGCGAAGACCAGTGGCAGGACGTACAGAAGAATCTTCTGCTGCTGCGCGAAGGGGTTGTCCAGTGCCGCAGCCGGCATGTTCTTCATCATCAGCTGGCGCTGCGTGGTGAAGGTCGACAGCGACATCAGGACGATGAGGACGACCGTGAGGATCTGGGTCGACAAGTTGTTCGCGCCGATGAACTTGTCCGACAGCGGTGAACCCAGGAGCGTGGCGGAGTTGGCGCTCTGCGCCAGTTCCCTGTTCAGGGGACCGATCGCCCCGCTCTTCCCGGTGGCGATTCCCGCGATGCCGTTGAGCACCCGGAACAGGGCGAAGAAGATCGGCGACTGCAGCAGGATCGGCAGGCAGGAGGCGAACGGGTTGGTACCCGTCTCGCGGTACAGGGCCATCGTCTCCTGGGTCATCGCCTGCCGCGACGCCGGATCGGTCTTCCCCTTGTACTTCTCCTGGATCTTCTTGATCTCGGGCTGGATCAGCTGCATCCCGCGGGACGCCTTGATCTGCTTCACGAACAGCGGGATCAACAGGATCCGGATGACGATCACCAGGCCGACGATCGACAGGGCCCAAGTCCATCCTGACGACGCGGGCAACCCGATCGCCGAGAGCGCGCCGTGGAAGGCAACCATGATCCACGCGACGGCGACCTCGATGGGATGCAGGATCGAGTCGATCACAGGGGCTCCTCAGGCTGTCACACGGCACGTCGCCGCTGCGGCGCGCCCAGGTCGGCGGAGGTGGCCTTGCCCGTCCCGCGCCCGATGCTCGGGGGAACGGGGTCGACGCCACCGGGGTTCCAGGGATGGCAACGCAGGATGCGCCGCAGGGTCAGCCAACCGCCACGCACCACACCGTGCCGACGCACAGCCTCGACGCCATAGGCGGAGCAGGAGGGGTAGAACCGGCAGGTCTGCCCGTAGGTCGGCGAGGCCAGCAGCTGCCACAGCCGGAACACTCCGATCAGCAGGTATGCCGGCACCCGGACCACGAACCGGGCGATGTCCCGCACCAGATCCCGCGCCGGTCCGGACACCGGTTCGGGCGCTGTCGTGGCCGCCCCCGGCTCAGCACCGTCCGGGCTCGCTGCCACCGATCCGCCAACAGCCGCCCGCCGGGTGACCTCCGTGCCGACATAGGCCAGCCTTCGACTCCGCCCGGTCACCTCAGCTCGCCCCGTCGGCACCGGTGGCAGCCGCCCTTGAGGAGCCGGTCGCCGCGACCGCGGGCCGGGTGGCGAACAGACGCCCCATGACCTGATCGAGATCACGCTGCAGATCAGCCCA
Organism: Kineosporiaceae bacterium; assembly: GCA_035719045.1. GTDB lineage: Bacteria > Actinomycetota > Actinomycetes > Actinomycetales > Kineosporiaceae > DASTGO01. The sequence goes on from DASTGO010000169.1 coordinate 27,556, forward strand.
GGACGACCTGGCCGCTGCAGGGTTCGCCCGCACGACGACGAGCGACCCGGCCGGCAGGTCTGACATCCGGCTCCGGACAGCCTCCCGCAGGCGGCGTTTCACCCGGTTGCGCGTGACGGCAGACCCGACGGCGCGGGACACCACGAACCCCACCCTCGCGGGCTGGTCCGGATCGTCGCCGGCCGCCATGTGCAGCACCAAGCTCGCCCTCCCCGCGCGCCGGCCCGTACGGACCGCGGCACGATAGTCCGCGCTTTGACGCATCCGGTTCGGGGCCGGCAGCACGGTGTGCGCCGAGGCGGCGTGTCAGGCGGAAAGCTCGGCGCGACCCTTACTGCGGCGCGCCGCGAGAATGGCACGCCCGGCACGGGTGCGCATACGCAGCCGGAAGCCATGGGTCTTGGCCCGGCGCCGGTTGTTCGGCTGGAAGGTCCGCTTGCTCACGAGTAACTCCACGATCGCGCTGCCATGGCACTCGAGCACGCCCCGAGCACGCCACAGGGGCACGATCGGCAAGGCCTCGAGGATGTCCTACCGGAAACCCTGTCCGAGGGCAGGGTCCACCAGTCGCTGTCAAGCGTCCACACGTTACGGCGATCCCGGGGACAGGGTCAAACCGGCGCAGCGGACCGGTCCCGACACGCCCGGGCCGCATTCCCCGACAGGCGTGTCGCCGCCCTGCACGATGGAGATCGGCATGAGGTCGGACGTCTCGCGCCCAGATCAGACGGATCAGCGGGACGCGATGGCGGTCAGGACGCGGACGACCAGGTGAAACCCCCGCCGTCAACACAAAGCGTAAGGTGCTCGTGACTGACAGTAGGATAAGGGTCCGCGTCACGAACCTGTGGACAACAGGCTATGGTCCTGTGGTGCTGGTCCGAGAAGCCTCGTGACACGCCGGGACGCCGTCCCCCACTCTTCACAGGTCGCGGGGCCAGCATCCGGGTAAACGGTGCATTTCTGGTCAGGGTCGGCTTGTGGGCGTCGCGGCGCTACCACACGCCGGACTGACCTTCATGCACAGGATGTGGACAAGTATGTGGACCACCTGGCCCACATCCAGGGGAGAGCGGGGAGGTACTCGGCCGTGAGCGTGTCTGGCGACGACTTCTCCCTCATCTGGCGACGCACCCTGGACGCGCTCGACGCGTCGGGGGTCACCCCCCAGCACCGGGCCTTCGTACGGCTCACCCGTCTGGTCGGCCTGCTCGACGGCACCGCTCTGCTTGCGGCGCCCAACGACCTCACCAAGGAGTTCCTCGAGCAGCGGATGCGCCAGACGGTCACCGATCTGCTGTGCGCCGAGCTCGGGCAGCCCATCCGGCTGGCCGTCACCGTGGACCCCGCCCTGGCCGCCACAGACCCCCTGCCCCCCGGACCCGCAGCCCTCCCGGATCCCTCCCGTACCGGGACAACGGGGTTCCCACCCGACCGGACCGGACTCGATCGGACGAGCATCGAGTGGACCGGCATCGACCGGCCCGGACTCGACCGTACGGGTGCGGATCTGCCCGTCAGGCGTGACCGCCACCTGTCAGGAGACCCCCGGCTCCAGCCAGGAGACCCCCGGCTGCCCGACCGGTCGGCCGGGCCCGGCGGCCTGCCCGACCGGTTCGGCGACCGCCTGGACCGGATCCGTGACGTCGGTGAGGAACTCGGCCGGCTCGACGGCGCAGTTGCGGACCGGGACGGCTACGGCTCCGATCGTTACGCCCCCGATCGTTACACCGACCACCCCGACGCAAGCGTGATCGATCTGCGCGGCTACGCACCCGGCGCCCTCGCTCCCCGGCCGGATCCCGTCCCAGGCCCCCACCCGCTGGCGCCCCTGCCCAGCGGTCCGATGGTGCCCGGCGCGCTGCCCGGCCCGGGGCCGGTCGACGGCCGCGACGGCGAGCGGGGAATCGGTGCGGCTCAGTCGTTCGCCCACCCCGAACTGGCCCACCCCGAACTGGCCCACCCCGAACTGGCCGGCATCCGCCCGGACCTGGCCCGCCCCGGCACCGGCCGCAACTCCGGGGGACGCCCGTCGGCCGAACCGGCCCGGCTCAACCCGAAGTACACCTTCGAGACCTTCGTCATCGGGGCCAGCAACCGGTTCGCGCACGCAGCCGCGGTCGCCGTGGCCGAGGCACCGGCCAAGGCGTACAACCCGCTGTTCGTCTACGGGGAGTCCGGGCTCGGCAAGACGCACCTGCTGCACGCCATCGGCCACTACGCGCACAGCCTCTATCCCGGAGTCCGGGTGCGCTACGTGAACTCCGAGGAATTCACCAACGACTTCATCAACAGCATCCGCGACGACAAGGCCAGCGCCTTCCAGCGCCGCTACCGCGACGTCGACGTGCTGCTGATCGACGACATCCAGTTCCTGCAGGGCAAGGTGCAGACGCAGGAGGAGTTCTTCCACACCTTCAACACCCTGCACAACGCCAACAAGCAGGTCGTCATCACCTCCGACCTCCCGCCCAAGCAGTTGTCCGGCTTCGAGGAGCGGATGCGGTCGCGGTTCGAGTGGGGGCTGCTCACCGACGTCCAGCCCCCGGACCTGGAGACCCGGATCGCCATCCTCCGCAAGAAGGCGATCGGCGAGCGGCTCCAGGTGCGCGACGACGTCCTGGAGTACATCGCCTCGAAGATCTCCACGAATATCCGGGAGCTCGAGGGCGCGCTGATCCGGGTCACCGCCTTCGCCAGCCTGAACCGCCAGCAGGTCGATCTGTCCCTGGCCGAGATCGTCCTCAAGGACCTGATCCCCGCGGACAACACCCCGGAGATCACCGCGGCCACGATCATGGCGCAGACGGCGGCCTACTTCAGCCTCACGATGGAGGACCTCTGCGGTTCCTCCCGCTCGAGGGTCCTGGTCAACGCCCGGCAGATCGCCATGTACCTGTGCCGTGAGCTCACCGACCTGTCCCTGCCCAAGATCGGCCAGCAGTTCGGCGGCCGTGACCACACCACGGTCATCCACGCCGACCGCAAGATCCGTCACCTGATGGCGGAGCGCCGCTCGATCTACAACCAGGTCACCGAACTGACCAACCGGATCAAGCAGACCTCCAAGGGCTGATCCGTTCCTTCCCGCGCATCCTGGTGCCCTCCGTCCGTGGGCGCCAGGATGTTCGCTCGTACCCGCCCGCGCCCCTTGCCCCCGGTGTCTCGTACCCAGGCGCAGGCTTCCGCCCGGGTACGGGCCCTTCGCACCCGCACAGGCACTGCCCGCACGCTCCCGCCCGGGGTACCAGGCCCTCTGCCGCCCGGCAGGATCTTCGCGTCCTGCCCCGTATCGGGTAGCGCGAGCCAAGCCCTTCGCCCCGCAACTCCGCTGCATACGCACGGGAGTCTTCCCGTGCACGCATCGTGCACAGCATGGGGACAACCCTGTGGATGACCGAGCCGTCCGGTCGGACCGAGGGTGCCGAGGTGAGGGAGGGGTGAGACCCTTCTCGATCACGAAGAGTTGCGAGTCGTCACTCGAGTAATCCACAGCGCTACCCCCACCTGGGGACTTCTCGGGGGGTCAGGTGCAAGCCGTCACCTCGCCAAGAAGGCCATGCTTCCCACAGATGTGGACAACCTGTGGATGCATGGGGAGAACCCGCCTCCCGCTGTGGACCCACAGCTACCTCGAGGTGCATGACCGACGACGACAACGTGGACGATCGGTGTCCGTCCACCGCCCGTCCCCGGACTCCCGCTCTGTCATCGACAGGTCCTCGACAGGCCATCCCCGGTCCGACCAGCGCGGACGGCAGTTCTCCACACATTCCACAAGCGTGATGACTACCTCGGAATGGATACCTCTCGAGGATTCATCCACCCACATCTGCCGATTCGACCCCTGCGGCCAGGTCCGCCATCCCGGCCACCGGATTCACGTGCCAGCCCGACCGCCACCCTCCCCCGGCGTTCCCCCGGCGGTTCACCTGCTGCCGCCGACTCGCGTACTGTCGTCCGGGCAGAGTGCTCGACCGTCGCGTCGTACCCGGTTGCGTCCGGGGTATCTGTGTCGCGACCCCACGTGCCCGGCGGCCGGCCCGGCACGTGTCCGAAGGAAAGGCGGTACCCGTGAAGTTCCGGGTGGAACGAGACGTCCTGGCCGAAGCGGTCACCTGGGCGGCACGCGCCCTGCCCAGTCGGCCGCCGGTCCCGGTGCTCGCCGGCCTGCTCCTGGAGTCCGACACCGAGGGCACCCTGCGCCTGTCGAGCTTCGACTACGAGGTGTCCGCCCGGGTCGAGGTGCCGGCCGAGGTCGCCGACCCCGGAACCGTCCTGGTCTCCGGTCGGCTGCTCGCGGACATCTCGAAGTCACTGCCGGGCAAGCCCGTGGACGTGGTCACCGACGGGTCCCGGGTCTCGCTGACCTGCGGCGCCTCCAGGTTCACCCTGCTCACGATGCCGGTCGACGAGTACCCGGCACTGCCGGTGATGCCAGACGGCAGCGGCACCGTCGCCGGAGACCTGTTCACCGAGGCGGTCGCCCAGGTCACCGTGGCGGCCAGCCGGGACGAGACGCTGCCGATCCTCACCGGTGTCCGCCTCGAGATCGAGGGCGACACCCTCACCCTGATGGCGACCGACCGGTACCGCCTGGCGATGCGAACCCTGATCTGGCACCCGGCCGCCCCGTCGACGAGCGCGGTCGCGCTGGTCCGGGCCCGCACCCTGTCCGAGGTCTCGAAGGCCCTCGGTGCGGCCGGGGACGTCACCCTCGCGCTGTCGTCCGGTGGCAGCACCGAGCTCATCGGGTTCGAGGCCGGCGGCCGGCGGACCACCTCGCTGCTGGTGGACGGTGAGTACCCGAAGGTCCGGTCGCTGTTCCCGGCTGAGTCCCCGACCTATTCCGTGGTCGACACCCACGCCCTCATCGAGGCGGTCCGCCGGGTGTCCCTCGTGGCCGAGCGGAACACCCCGGTGCGGCTGACCTTCTCCGACGGCGCGGTCACCCTCGAGGCTGGGCAGGGCGAGGACGCGCAGGCCTCCGAAGCGGTAGAGAGCAGCCTGGTCGGCGAGGAGCTGTCCATCGCCTTCAACCCGCAGTTCCTGCTGGACGGCCTGGGCGCGCTGAACACCCCGTTCGCCCGGCTGTCGTTCACCCAGCCGCAGAAGCCCGCCGTGATCACCGGGCAGGCCGAGCTCGAGGGCGACAACGACGACCTGTACCGGTACCTGCTGATGCCCGTGCGCCTTGCTGGATGAGCGGGCGGGGTCAGCGGTGGCAGGCTGACTGACGCGGGCATGCGTCGGTCGCCAGGCTCGGATCCGACAGCAGGGGCAAGGGAGACAGCGTGCACATCGGACTGGTCGGCCTGGGCAGGATGGGCGGCAACATGCGATCCCGGCTGCGCAACGCCGGGATCGAGGTGACCGGTTTCGACCGCAACCCGGACGTCAGCGACACCGCGACACTGGCCGGCCTGGTCTCAGCCCTGCCGGCACCGCGAACGGTGTGGGTGATGGTCCCCGCCGGTGAGCCGACCACAGCGACCATCACCGAGCTGGCCGGGCTGCTGTCCACCGGCGATCTGGTCATCGACGGCGGCAACACCAAGTTCACCGACGACACCGTGCACGCCGCGACCCTTGCCGAGCACGGCATCCACTTCCTGGACTGCGGAGTGTCCGGCGGGATCTGGGGGCTGGACAACGGCTACGGCCTGATGGTCGGCGGCGACGCGGCCCTGGTCGCGCGGGTGATGCCGGTCTTCGACGCGCTGCGCCCGGAAGGTCCCCGGGACGAGGGTTTCGTGCACGCCGGGGCGATCGGTGCCGGCCACTACGCCAAGATGGTCCACAACGGCATCGAGTACGGGCTGATGCAGGCCTACGCCGAGGGCTATGACCTGCTCGAGGCCAAGGACATCGTCACCGACGTCCACGGCTGCTTCAAGGCCTGGTCGCGCGGCACCGTGGTCCGGTCCTGGCTGCTGGATCTGTTTGTCAAGGCCCTCGAGCTGGACCCGGAACTGGAGCGGATCTCGGGCTACGTCGAGGATTCCGGCGAGGGTCGCTGGACGGTCGAGGAGGGCATCGCGAACGCCGTGCCGATGCCGGTGATCTCGGCGGCGCTGTTCGCCCGGTTCGCCTCCCGGCAGCCGGACTCCGCCGCGATGAAGGCGGTCGCGGCGCTGCGGCAGCAGTTCGGGGGACATGCCGTGCGTGCCGCCGAGGCCGTGGTGGCCGGTCCCTCCTCCGGCACGGGCGACGCCCGCTGATCCCGGGCCGCCCATGCACCTCACCCACCTCGCCCTGGCCGACTTCCGGTCCTACGAGACCGCGGACCTCGAGTTCGAACCCGGGGTGACCGCGCTGATCGGACCGAACGGGCAGGGCAAGACCAATCTCGTCGAGGCGGTGGGGTACGCGGCCACCCTGGGCAGTCACCGGGTCGCCACCGACGCCCCGCTGGTCCGGCTCGGGACACAGCGGGCGGTGATCCGGACGGCGGTCGCCCGCGCGGGGCGGACCACCACGGTCGAGCTGGAGCTGGTGGCGAGCGGGTCGAACCGGGCGAGGGTGAACCGGGCGCCGGTGCCGCGGCCACGGGAGGTGCTGGGCATCCTGCGCACGGTGCTGTTCGCCCCCGAGGACCTGGCCCTGGTCAAGGGCGACCCCGACGGCCGCCGCCGGTTCCTGGACGAGCTGCTGGTGGCCCGGGCCCCGAGGTTCGCGGGCGTGCGGTCGGACTACGAACGGGTGCTGCGGCAACGCAACGCCCTGCTGAAGTCGGCCGGGGCGACCATCCGGGCCGGTCGCGGTGACGTGCGCACCCTCGACGTCTGGGACAGCCACCTGGCCACGGTCGGCGCGGAGCTGCTGGCCGGCCGGCTCCGGCTGGTCCACCTGCTCGGCCCGCATCTGGTCACCGCCTATGAGCAGGTGGCGTCGGGGCAGGGACCGGCGGCGATCGCCTACCGCAGCAGCCTTGGTGAGGACGTCACCGCGCAGAGCCCGCCCGGCCGGGAGCTGCTGCAGGCCCGGCTGCTGGACGCCCTGGCCCGCTGCCGCACCCAGGAGCTCGAGCGCGGGATCAGCCTGGTGGGCCCGCACCGGGACGACCTGGTGATCAGCCTGGGACCGTTCCCCGCGAAGGGGTTCGCCAGCCACGGGGAGTCCTGGTCGCTGGCCTTGGCGCTGCGGCTGGCCAGCTACGAACTGCTGCGCGAGGACACCGGTCCTGACGGTGACGGCGAGCCCGTGCTCATTCTCGACGACGTGTTCGCCGAGCTCGACACCGCCCGCCGGGACCGGCTCGCGGACGTGGTCGCCAAGGCCGAGCAGGTGCTCATCACCGCCGCCGTGCCGCAGGACGTCCCGGAGCAGCTCGAGGGCGCCCGGGTGGACGTGATGGCCGGCGAGGTGCGCCGTGTCCGCTGATCGGCCGGACCTCCCGCCGGAGACCGGCGAGCCTGGTGCCGGAGTGGATGCGGTGCGGGCGGCGCTGAACCGGGCACGGTCCGCGGCCGTGGCCCGGGGACTGCAGCCGGGGACCGCCCTCCCGGCGCAGGCGACGAACCGCCGGCGACGGGTGGCCGGGGAGGCCCGTCGCTCCGGCGCCCACCCCGACGCGCGGGACCCGCAGACCGTCGGCAGCAGCATCGCCCGGCTGGTGTCCGAGCGGGGCTGGTCGGCGCCGGTCGCGGTCGGCGGGGTGATCGGCCGCTGGGACGCCGTGGTCGGTGCCGAGACCGCC
>DASTGO010000170.1:0-3585 GCA_035719045.1 Kineosporiaceae bacterium
CGGGTTCCGGTCCGGGGAGGCCGCGGCGGGGCCGGGGCCGGGGCCGGGGGCGGGCCGGGGTGCCGGCAGTCGCGCGGTGTACCCGGTCCGCTCGACCGTGGCGACGAGTTCGGCGGGGTCGAGCTCCGCCGGGAAGGTGACATGTGCGGACTCGGTCGCGTAGTTCACCGACGCCTGCACGCCCGGCATCCGGTTGAGCTTCTTCTCGATCCGGGCGGCGCAGGAGGAGCAGGTCATCCCGCCGACGGCGAGGTCCAGGCTGCGGACCTCGCCCGCCGGGTCCGCAGGCGCGGTGACCGGGGTGGTCCCCGGCTCAGCTCTCGACGACGGCATAGCCGGCCTCGTCCACGGCTCCGCGGACCGCTGCCACGTCCAGCGGGGCCTGGCTGGTCACGGTCACCGTGGAGGTCCCGCCGGAGACCAGGTCGACGGAGACGTCCTGCACTCCGTCGAGTGCGGACAGTTCCTCCGTCACGGCCTTCACGCAGTGGCCGCAGGTCATGCCGGAGACGAGGACGGTGGTGGTGGCGCTCATCGTGATGCTCCCATTCGGTGGTCGGACGCCCCGGGGGATTCCCGGCGACGGTGGTGCCTGGTTCTCGGGTGGTTCGGGTCTGCCGGAGGTGGTTCGGGTGGGCTTCTCCCGAGGTGGTTCGGTCGGCCGGATCGGAGCCGTGCCCGCGCGGGCCGCTCAGGTGCGGACCAGCCGCGCGATCGCCTCGGCCGCCTCGCGGACCTTCACCCGGGCGGCGTCATCGGACTCTCGGGCGGCATTGACCACGCAGTGACCCACGTGGTCCTCCAGCAGGCCGAGGCTGACCGCCTGCAGGGCCTTGGTGACGGCGGCGACCTGGGTCAGCACGTCGATGCAGTAGGTGTCCTCCTCGACCATCCGCTGCAGGCCGCGGACCTGGCCCTCGATCCGCCGCAACCGCCGCAGGTAGTCATCCCTGCTGCCGGTGTAGCCCGCCATCGCCGCCTCCCGGGGACCGCCGCGGCGTGCCGGTGCGGCAGCGCCTCTGCCGTCCAACACCATACCCCGGCAGGGTATTTCGCCCGGGACTTCGGTCTGGAGGTGCGTGGGTGTTCGGGCAGCCGTGCCGGGCGGGGCCGGAACGGCGTGCCGCGGTGGCCGTGCCGGGCGATCTTGGGATGTGCGTGCGGTGGCCGTGCGAGCGGGGAACGGCGTGCCATACCTCGTCACAACCCGCGCGTCGGACCCTTCGGGCGGCGTGTCGGCAGGGGTTGTGACGAAAGACGGACCGCTGGGCCGTGCGGGCGGGTGCTGTGCGGGCGGGTGCTGTGCGGGCGGGGTGGACAGCCCGGGTCTGGGCAGATGGCAATGCCTGCCGCGGTAGGTGTCGGGCTACTGCAGGTAGGTGCCGAGCTACTGCAGATAGGCGTCCAGCTGCAGGGAGGGACGTTCCTCGGCGACATCCGGGTTGAGGCCGGCGGCGCGCATCGCCCGGCGGCGGCGGAGCAGGTCCCAGAGTTGGTCCAGGCTGCGCTCGACCTCGCTGAGCCGGCGGATCTCGACATCCTCACTGAGTGCGCCACGATCCCGCTCCTGGCGCAGCCAGTGCTCCTCGGCCACGAGTCCGCGGATGCAGTCCAGGATCTCCCGGTCCTCCATGACGCCTCCTCATTGGGCCGTCCTGGGGTTGCCGCCGGCGAGCTCGGCGGATAAAGACATGACGCTAGGCGTGATCCAACCGGAGCCGCCCGGGCCAGAGGTCCCGGGGAAATGGCGTGGCTCACATCGGGGTGCGGGGGAATTGCGTCAAGCCACTCGGTTCCGCCTCCCCCGAAGCACACGTCCGCCGCGGTAACCGCGACCTGGGGTCCCGGTGGGCCTACAGCACCTGGCAGAGCACGGTCCGCAGCGGGGGCCGCTCGACCACGCGCAGGCCCGGACGGCAGCTCCCACCCCGCCCGCCCACCGCTCATGCCGCGGTGGGCGGGGCCTTCCGGTGGGCGGGGCCTTCCGGTGGGCGGGGTCCCCGGCGTCGGCCTGGGTGATCCGGGCCGACGCTCCGGCCTCAGCCCAGGTGGTCGACCAGGGCGGAGGCCAGGCCGGTGTAGGTGCCCGGGGTCAGCTCCAGGAGGCGCTCCTGCGCATCGGCGGGCAGGCCGAGACCGCGGACGAACTCGCGCAGGGACTCCGCGTCGATCCGCCGGCCCCGGGTCAGCTCCTTCAGCCGCTCGTACGGCTGCTCCAGCCCGTACACCCGCATCACCGACTGGACGGCCTCGCCGAGCACCTCCCAGGTGGCGTCGAGGTCACGCGCCAGCGCCGCCGGATCGGCGTCCAGCCCGGCCAGGCCGCGCCGGACGTTGTCGATCGCCAGCAGCGAGTGCCCGAAGGCGGTCCCGATGTTGCGCTGCATCGAGGAGTCGGTGAGGTCACGCTGCAGCCGGGAGGTGACCAGCGTCGAGGCCAGCACGTCCAGCAGCGCGTTGGACACCTCGAGGTTGGCCTCGGCGTTCTCGAACCGGATCGGGTTGACCTTGTGCGGCATGGTGCTCGACCCGACGGTCCCCTGGCCGCGGACCTGGGCGAAGTAGCCGAGAGAGATGTAGGTCCAGACGTCCGTGCACAGGTTGTGCAGCACGCGGTTGAACCGGGCCACGTCCGCGTAGAGCTCGGCCTGCCAGTCGTGGGACTCGATCTGGGTGGTGAGCGGGTTCCAGGTCAGGCCGAGGCGCTCGACGAAGGTCCGGGAGACGGTGGGCCAGTCGGTGCCGGGGGCGCCGGCCACGTGGGCGGAGAACGTCCCGGTCGCACCGTTGAGCTTGCCGAGGTATTCCGCTCCCTCGATCCGGCGCAACTGCCGGCGCAGCCGGTGGGCGAGGACGGCGAGCTCCTTGCCCAGCGTCGTCGGGGTGGCCGGCTGCCCGTGAGTGCGGGCCAGCATCGGCAGGTCGCGGTGGGCCAGCGCGAGCGCCGACACCTCGTCGGTCAGGGTGGTCGCGGCGGGCAGCCAGACCTGGGCGACGGCGCCGTGGACCATCCGCGCGTAGGCCAGGTTGTTGATGTCCTCGCTGGTGCAGAACAGGTGGACCAGCTCGGCCAGGTCCGCCAGCGAGCTGCCCTCCAGCCGTCGCTTGATGAAGTACTCGACGGCCTTGACGTCGTGCAGGGTGACCCGCTCGATCTCGCCGAGCTCGGCCACCTCCGCGGCCCCGAAACCGGTGACGATGCCGCGCAGGAGGTCGTGCTCCGGGCCGGTCAGCGGCCGGGTGCCCGGGACGGCGGCGTGTTCGGTGAGGTGGATCAGCCACTCCACCTCGACGTGGACCCGTTCCCGGTTCAGTGCCGCCTCGGACAGATGCCCGGTCAGGGGCGCGATCGCGGACCGGTACCGGCCGTCCAGGGGACCGAGGGGCACCTCCCCCAGCAGGGCCGCGGCGTCGGCGGCGGACGGGCCGGGGATGGCCGGGGCGGGCGTGGTCGGGGGGGCGGCGGGGTTCACGGGCACGGCCTCCATGCTCCCATGCACGCAGGCCACGGCCCGGACCGGCCCGCACCGACGCGACCAGCCGCTGCACCCGCGGCGCGGGACGGGTGATCCCAGACGGCCCCCG
>DASTGO010000171.1:0-24409 GCA_035719045.1 Kineosporiaceae bacterium
TGCGGGTGCTGGCGAATCCCGACGACACCGTCAACCTGCGCCGGATCCTCAACGTGCCCAAACGCGGGATCGGGGACCGCGCGGAGGCCTGCATCGCCGCGCTGGCCGACCGGGAACGGATCTCCTTCGCGGCTGCCCTGCAGCGCGCCGGCGAGGCCCCCGGGATCGCCACCCGGTCACTGAGTTGCGTGCAGCAGTTCACCGGCCTGCTGGAGGAACTGCGGACCCTCGTCGAGGGTGGCGCCGGCCCGGCCACCGCGCTGGAGGCCGTGCTGGAGCAGACCGGGTACCTCGCCGAACTGCATGACAGCGCCGACCCTCAGGACGAGTCCCGGGTGGAGAACCTGGCCGAACTGGTCGCGGTGGCCCAGGAGTACGAGCAGGCCAATCCCGAGGGATCCCTGTCGGACTTCCTGGAGCAGGTATCCCTGGTCGCCGACGCCGACGAGGTGCCGGACGAGGCCGTCGCGGCGGGGGAGGCCGCGGCGCACGACGGCCAGCCCGACGAGGGCGTGGTCACCCTGATGACCCTGCACACCGCCAAGGGCCTGGAATTCCCCGTGGTGTTCCTCACCGGTCTGGAGGACGGGACCTTCCCCCACCTGCGGTCCCTCGGGGACGCCGTCGAACTGGCCGAGGAACGCCGGCTGGCCTACGTCGGGATCACCCGGGCCCGGCAGCGGCTGTACGTGTCCCGGGCCGCGGTCCGCAGTGCCTGGGGGCAGCCGAACTACAACCCGGCCAGCCGTTTCCTGGACGAGATCCCGCCCGACCTCGTCGACTGGCGGCGCTCGGAGACCACCGCGGTCCGCCCGTCGTCCACCCCGGTGGTGGCCCGGCTGGCGACCCGTCCGGGGGTGTCCTCGCCGGGCAGTCGGGAGATCGTCCACCTTGCGCCGGGGGACCGGGTGACGCACGACAGCTTCGGGCTCGGCACGGTGATCCGGGTCGAGGGTGCCGGGGACAAGGCGGTCGCCCATGTGGACTTCCGGGACGAAGGGGTCAAGCGCCTGCTGCTGCGCTACGCCCCGGTCGAGAAGCTCTGACCCGTCGTCGCCTTCGCTCCTGAGCTCTCCACCGGGTTGCCCGGCTCTCCACCGGGCAGGGCCGCTGCGACCGTTCACCGACAGGTCGGTCACACGCCGTTGATCCCACCTTGATCATGTACCCGAAATCCGCCGGGGATCACTACAGTGCCCAGGGTTGGATCGGCATGGATTCAGGTCGAGGGGGTGCTTGGTCACTGTGGGTGAGATCGGCGTGCTTCCACCGGGTGGGGCAGACCACGCCGCTGCGGGCGGTCCGGCACCGTCGGGGTCCTCGCCCGCTCCGGTGCCACCGGGTGGGGCCGGGCAGCCCGGCAAGCGGGGGCAGGCGAACCTGTTCCAGACGCTCTTGCCCATGCGGGGACCGATCGCGGGCCCCGAGGCCCTCACCCTGCCGCTCGACCCGGTGTCGCTCGAAGCCGGGCGCCTCGGCCCCGACCACCCATCCGACGCCGACCACCCCTCCATGGCCGCCACCTCGTCCAGGACGTACGGTCGCGGCGGCCGCGTGGTGACGGCCCGCCGCGCCGTCCGGTGGTGGTGGATCGCCGCCGGGCTGCTCGCGCTGGTCCTGGTCGGCCGGGGAGTGGTGGGAGCGATGGACTCGGGCCGGACCACCGCGGCTCCTGCCACGCCGTCCCGCTCGCCCGCTCCGCCGCCCTCCCTGGCCGCCGCATCTTCCCCCGCTGGGACGCCGACCGCTGGGACGCCGACCGCCGCCCCGACGGCGGCCCCCGCCGTTCCGTTGACCCCGACCGGCCTGCCACCCCGGGTGACCCTCCCGCTGGCGACGACTTCGACGACCTCGACGACCTCGACGACCAGCGTGAAGCCCAGTCCCACGACCACGACGGCACAGCCCTCCCGCAGCCAGCAGCCGGTCCCGGTGACCTGCACGGTCACTGCCGCCGTGCAGCCCTTCTGGGGTGGCTACAACGAGTCCGTGCGGATCACGAACACCGGCCGGACCGCCCTGCAGGGCTGGACCGTGACCTTCCAGCTCCCCCGCGGGCAGAGCCTGACCAACAGCTGGGACGCCGCCTTCTCCGCGAACGGGACCTCGGTGCGGGCGGGCAACCTCGGGTACAACGCGACCCTCGCGCCAGGGGCCTCGGTGCAGATCGGCTTCCAGGCCAAGGCCGACTGGCCCGCCTGGCCGTCCTCCTTCGCCCTCAACGGCGTCACCTGCAGCTGACCCCAGGCGGGTCCGGTCCGCGGCCGGCCGGCCCCGGTTCAGGGGCGCCGGTGACCAGGGATCAGGCGTCAGCGGCCGCGACGGGCACGGGAGACCCGCCCGCCGGTGCTGCGGTCGTCGCTCAACGCGGTGACCCCGGCGGACAGTACGGTCCCGTCGCTGTCCAGCTGGCTGAGCAGTAACGAGATCTCGTGCACGACCGTGCCGTCGATCGGGATCGACATGTGCCCGACCCCGGGGACGAGGACATTGCGCGCGCTGAGGTCCGGGTGCTCCAGGCGGGCGTTCTCGTGGGGGAGGATCAGCTGGTCCATCGGCGACCAGTAGGCGACGAACCGGGTCCGGCAGCCAGGGGCCGGTCCCGCCAGCTCGGTGTACAGGTCGCTGCCCGGGCGCAACTGCCGGAACAGCCGCAGCGGCAGGACCGAGGCGGTCAGGGTCCCGGCATGCGGGGAGCCCAGGGTGACCAGGGTGTGCACCCGCTCGTCGCCGCCGAGCCGCTGCACGTAGTACCGGGCGATCAGGCCGCCGAGGCTGTGCCCGACGACGTGGATGCGCTCGTAGCCGGTCCTTGCGACGAGGTCCTCGACAGCGGCGGACAGGTCGCGCGCGGCGGTCCGGATGTCATTGGTCGTGGGCGGGTAGTTGAGGGTGAAGACCCGGCCGAAACCCCTGCGGCGCAGTCGTCGGCGCAACACGGCGAAGATCGCCCGGTTGTCGATCATCCCGTGGACGAGCAGGATCGGGGTCCCGGCGGCCTCGACGTCGCCGATGACCAGCCCGCGCTGCACCGGGGCCAGTCCGCCCAGGTGGTACCGGTCGTGGGGCTCCTGCCGGTCCCGGACCAGCCCGAGCGGGTAGATGGCCAGATGTGCCGAGGCCCAGACCGTCTCGACCAGGGCGCCGCGCAGTCCGCGCGGGGTGAGTACGGCCCGGGCGGTGCGGCCCACCTCGCCGAGGGTCTGTCCGGCGCTGCGGGTCACCTCGTCGAGTGCCTGCCCGGCGCTGCGTCCGCAGGAGGCCAGCAGGGGGATTCCCTGCCAGCAGGACGCCCCGGCTTCGGGGGACGGCCTGGGCCGGGCGGGCATCGTGGGGGGTGGGGGCACGGGCCGGGACGGCGGTCCGGCGGTCGGGGGCGGCATCGCGTGGGGGTGTTTCCGCGTGCCCTCCTCGCCCTGCTCCACCGCGGCCTCCTCGTCACCCGTCGCGGTACGTCCCTCGTGGCGTGCCGTCCGGGCCGCCATCCCTGGCCGACCGTCGTCGCGGTCCCGGATCACTTCGACGATACGGAACGGTGGGCGGCCCCGAAGCGGCTTCGCGCCCCTGTCTTCGCGCACTGATGCCGTTTGTCTGGATTGTCACCCGGTGGGCCGTCCTGGTGCGTGATTATCCCCTCATCTGCCGGGTGATCCCATGGATGGGGCCGGACCCGGGACCGTCGACGGCCGGGGCGCCGTGCGAGGTCGCTAGGCTCGCTGAAGGCAGGGGGCCGGTCGGGTGACCGGCCGGTCGAGGAGGCACAGATGTCGCCGGTCCGCATCGTTGTCGCGAAGCCCGGGCTCGACGGTCACGATCGTGGTGCGAAGGTGGTCGCGCGGGCACTGCGGGACGCCGGGATGGAGGTCATCTACACCGGCCTCCACCAGACGCCCGAACAGATCGTCGAGGCGGCCATCCAGGAGGACGCCGACGCCATCGGGCTGTCGGTCCTCTCCGGTGCGCACCTGACGCTGTTCGCGCGGGTGCTGCAGTTGCTCGCCGAACGCGATGCGGGGGACATCGCGGTCTTCGGTGGTGGGATCATCCCCGACGCGGACATCCCCGAGCTGGAACGGCTCGGCGCGAAGAAGATCTTCACCCCGGGCACGCCCATGCACGAGATCGTCGACTGGGTGAATTCCCAGCTGGGACAGCGGGTCTGACTCTGACCGGCCTTCGCCGGGGCGCCCGCAGACCGGCGTCCCGGCGAGATCGTCCGGTCGGTCGACCGGTCCGCCGTCCCGGCCCGGGGCGGCCGCCGGTCCGTCCGAGGGGCCGCCGATCGAACGTGACGCGGCGCACAGACGTCCCCAACTCGGCGTCCAGGGCGGCGGGTTAGGCTTCACGCGCATTCGTGTCCCGACGTTGAGGACGGTTACGTGGACCTGTACGAGTACCAGGCGCGCGATCTTTTCGCCGCTCACGGCGTCCCAGTGCTGGACGCCATCGTCGCCAGCACCCCCGAGGAGGCCGTGGCCGCAGCCGAGAAGCTCGGTGGCGGCGTGGTCGTCGTCAAGGCCCAGGTGAAGACCGGTGGCCGCGGCAAGGCCGGTGGAGTCAAGCTGGCCCGCAGCCCCCAGGAGGCGGGCGAGAAGGCAGCCGAGATCCTCGGCATGGACATCAAGGGCCACACCGTGCACCGCGTGCTGGTGGCCCAGGGCGCCAGCATCGTCGAGGAGTACTACTTCTCGGTGCTGCTGGACCGGGCCAACCGGACCTACCTGGCGATGGCCTCCCGTGAGGGCGGCATGGAGATCGAGCAGCTCGCGGTGGAGCGGCCGGAGGCCCTGGCCAAGATCCCGGTCGACGCGATCACCGGGATCGACGCCGCCAAGGCCGCCGAGATCGTCGAGGCGGCGAACTTCCCCGCCGAGGTCAAGGACGCGGTCGCGCAGGCCATCGTCAAGCTCTGGGGGGTCTTCGTCGGCGAGGACGCCACCCTGGTGGAGGTCAACCCGCTGGTGAAGGTCGCCGACGGCGGCATCATCGCCCTCGACGGCAAGGTCACCCTGGATGACAACGCGTCCTTCCGGCACGTCGGCCACGAGGAACTGGCCGACCGTTCCGCCACGGACCCGTTGGAGGCCAGGGCGAAGGAGAAGGACCTCAACTACGTCAAGCTCGACGGTGCGGTCGGTGTCATCGGCAACGGCGCGGGCCTGGTCATGAGCACCCTCGACGTGGTGGCCTACGCGGGCGAGGAGTTCGGTGGCGTCAAGCCCGCGAACTTCCTCGACATCGGCGGTGGCGCCAGCGCAGAGGTGATGGCGAACGGGCTGGAGATCATCCTGTCCGACCCTCAGGTGAAGAGCGTCTTCGTCAACGTGTTCGGCGGCATCACCGCCTGCGACGCGGTGGCCAACGGCATCGTGCAGGCGTTCCAGCTCCTGGAGTCCCGTGGCGAGGCGGTCAGCCGCCCGCTGGTCGTGCGGCTGGACGGCAACAACGCCGAGTTGGGCCGGGAGATCCTGGGCAACGCCGGACTGCCGGGCCTGGAGCGCGTGGACACCATGGACGGCGCCGCCCGCCGGGCGGCCGAGCTGGCTTCGCTGGGGGCATGACGTGTCGATCTTCCTGACGCAGGAGAGCAAGGTCATCGTCCAGGGGATGACGGGCAGCGAGGGGCGCAAGCACACCCAGCGGATGCTCAACTCGGGGACGAACATCGTCGGGGGCGTCAACCCCAAGAAGGCCGGGACGACCGTCCAGTTCGACGACCACGTCGAGATCCCGGTGTTCGGTTCGGTGGCCGAGGCGATGGCCGCCACCGGGGCCGACGTGTCGGTCATCTTCGTGCCCGCCTCCGGCACCAAGGGCGCGGCGTACGAGGCGATCGACGCGAAGATCCCGCTGGCCGTGGTCATCACCGAGGGCGTCCCGGTGCACGACACCGCCGACTTCTTCCAGCACGCGCAGAACAGCGGCAGCACCCGGATCGTCGGCCCGAACTGCCCCGGCCTGATCTCGCCCGGGCGGTCCAACGCGGGGATCATCCCGGCGAACATCACCAAGCACGGCCCGATCGGCCTGGTCAGCAAGTCCGGCACGCTGACCTACCAGATGATGTACGAACTGCGGGACCTCGGCTTCTCGACCTGCGTGGGCATCGGCGGTGACCCGGTCATCGGGACCACCCACATCGACGCCCTCGCCGCCTTCGAGAACGACCCGGAGACCAAGGCGATCGTGATGATCGGCGAGATCGGCGGGGACGCCGAGGAGCGCGCCGCGGCCTACATCAAGGAGCACGTGACCAAGCCCGTCGTGGGCTATGTCGCCGGCTTCACCGCGCCCGAGGGCAAGACGATGGGCCACGCCGGCGCCATCGTCTCCGGCTCCTCCGGGACGGCGCAGGCCAAGAAGGACGCGCTGGAGGCGGCCGGGGTCAAGGTCGGCAAGACGCCGAGCGAGACCGCGTCCCTGATGCGGGAGATCATCGCCGGGCTCTGATCCGGCACGGCATGGTGAAGGGCTCCTCCGCTCGGCGGGGGAGCCCTTCACCGTTCGGTCCGGGCGTCCCCGCAGGCTGACCGCCGGGCGGCGCGGCGGCTATCCTCCAGCCGCCGGGGACCGCCTGCCGCCGGAACACGATCTGGCCGCCGCGATCGGGGTGAGCCGGATGACGCTGCGGCAGGCGCTGGGCTGGACCTGCCGCGCGGGGAGGCTGTGCGCTGACGCACGCCGGGCGCCGGGGGCATCGCCAGCTTCGGATTTCGTCGCCGATCGTGACAGCGGACCTGTCACGGTCGGCTGACCTGGGCCGTCGGCCGTACCTGTCCGGGGCCGGTATTCCGGTCCAGACCGAAACCTGGTCGTCATCCGGGGCACCCGGCCGGCAGGGACAGGTGAACAGCAGATCACGAGGCCCCGAAAGGTCTAGACCCTGTGCCGTTCGAGCACCTACGATCCGGCGCAATCGGTCGGGTGCCGCCGTCCTGGCAGCGCCCGGCACGGTGCGGCGAGCCCGGAAGTCAGGCGAGCCCGGAAGTCAGGAGGGTCGGCGGTGAGGTCGGAAGGCGTCCGGGTCGTGCGGTCCCGCACGGCTGCCGCGCTGACCGACCACGACCTGGAGAAGATCCTCGACGCCGTCCCGGTGACCGCGGCCCACCCCCGGACCGTGCACCGCCTGCCCGGTGGCCTGACCAACGTCAACCTCAAGGTCACGGGTCCGGCCGGGTCGATGGTCACCCGGGTCTCGACCGTGGACTCGGCCCTGCTGGCGATCGACGTCGACATGTTCGCCGTCCAGGCGGAATACCCGCGGGTGGTGCGGGAACACGGGTTCCGGCTGCCGGAGGGGCACCTGGACTACCTGCCGCGTTTCGCGCAGGTCCGCGAGGCGCTGGCGGCACACCCGGAACCGACCGTCCCGTGCCACGACGACCTACTGGCCGAGAACTTCATCGGCGACGGCCGGCGGCTGCGGCTGATCGACGACGAGTACGCCGGCAACAACGACCCCTGCTTCGAGCTCGGCAACATCTGGAGCGAGTCGAGCCTGGCGGTCGGTCAACTGGAGGAACTGGTCACCCACTCCTGCGGCCGCAGCCGTCCCCGGGCGGTGGCCCGGTGCCCGCTGTTCGGCCTGGCCTCGAAGTACGGCTGGACGCTGTGGACGGTCATCCGGTCCGCCGCCGGCACCCTCGATTTCGACTTCTGGTCCTGGGGAACGGTGAAGTACGAACGGGCCAGGGCGGAGTTCGACGGGCCGGACTTCGACCGCCTGCTCGGTCAGGCCAGAGCCCCCGACTGACCGCCCCGGCACCGCTCCGCCATCGCGTTTCACGGGTCGCTCGGCCCGCTCGGCACGAAATCCCTTGCCAGCCAACAGCTTCCGGTAGTCATCCCTTCTCCGGCATCGCCACAAGTGGTGTCCGGTGAAGTGGGTGCAACGCCGAATCCGCACCGTACCAAGCGTTTCCGTACACCGACCGTCCGGCGAAACCACTGCATCACCCTGCAGTTCCCGCACCACCCGAAGGTTCGCAAGTTCCCGCACCACCCGAGGTTCGCGCCACCCGAAGTCCGCCCCTGATGGCCTACCCGTTCGGAGGAACCCGTGGTCGACGTCTCCCAGCTCAGCGACGACGAGCGAAGGCTCGCCGAACTCGGTTACAAGCAGGAGCTCCACCGTTCGTGGTCCGGTTTCTCGAACTTCGCGATCTCCTTCTCGATCATCTCGATCCTGGCCGGCTGCTTCACCACCTTCGGGCAGGCCTGGAACAACGGCGGCCCGGTGGCGATCTCGCTGGGGTGGCCGATCGTCGCTGCCTTCATCCTCGTGATCGGGTTCTGCATGTCCGAGCTGGTGTCGGCCTACCCGACCTCGGGTGGGATCTACTGGTGGGCCGCGAAGCTGGGCGGGGTGAAGGCCGGGTACTACACCGGCTGGCTCAACCTGATCGGCCTGGTCGCCATCCTCGCGTCGGTGGTCTACGGCGCGGCGTCCTTCCTCAACGTCCTCATCGGGGCGTTCTCCAGTTCCTACGGGACCGGGTTCCTCGGCGGCGACGCCCTGTACCAGCAGTTCTTCTGGTTCCTCGTGCTGATGGTGGTCGTCACGCTGGTGAACATCTTCAGCTCCCACCTGCTCGCGGTGATCAACAATGTCTCGGTGTGGTGGCACGTCTTCGGTGCGGCCGCGGTGGTCCTCATCATGATCGTCGGACCGGACAGCCACCAGTCGCTGTCCTTCGTCTTCACCAAGACCATCAACAACTCCGGCTACTCCGACGGCACCTACTGGTGGCTGGTGCTGCCGATGGGCTTCCTGCTCACCCAGTACACGATCACCGGGTACGACGCCTCCGCACACCTGTCGGAGGAGACCCAGGGCGCGGCGAACCAGGCGGCCAAGGGCATCTGGCAGTCGATCTTCTACTCGGCCATCGGCGGCTGGATCCTGCTGCTGTCCTTCGTGTTCGCGGCCACCAACGTGGACTACATCAACAGCTTCGACCTCACCAAGAACCCGTACGGCGGGGGTTCCGTGCTGGCGATCTTCGCGACCTCGCTGAGCCCGGCCCTGTTCAAGGCCGTGGTCTTCATCTCGATGAGCGGCCAGATCTACTGCTCCGTGGCGTGCATGACGTCCTGCTCACGGATGCTGTTCGCCTTCAGCCGTGACGGCGCGGTGCCCTTCGCCTCCAGATGGGCCCAGGTCAACTCGGCCGGCACCCCGCGCAACGGCGTCATCATCTCGGCCGTGGTGGCCGTGGTCCTCACCCTGCCCGCGCTCTACCACAGCCTCACCCCGGTCGGTACTCCGGCCGCCTTCTACGCCGTCGTCTCGATCGGCGTCATCGGCCTGTACGCCGCCTTCGCCATCCCGATCTGGTACCGCTGGCGGCAGGGCGACGCCTTCCAGTCCGGCCCGTGGACGCTCGGCAGCAAGTACAGGTGGATGGCGCCGCTGGCGGTCGCCGAGATCGTCATCACCTCGGTGTACTTCCTGCTGCCGTTCGGGCCGACCTCGATCCCGGGGCAGAAGGACTTCAGTTGGGCCGCGGTGAACTACACCCCGGTCGTGGTGATCGGTGCCCTGGTCGCGCTGTGGATCGCCTGGCACGTCACCGCCAAGCACTGGTTCACCGGCCCGAAGCACACCATCGACCTGCCGGCGGGGGTCAGCTCCGCCGACGAGATCGCTCTGGAGCACGAG
Organism: Kineosporiaceae bacterium; assembly: GCA_035719045.1. GTDB lineage: Bacteria > Actinomycetota > Actinomycetes > Actinomycetales > Kineosporiaceae > DASTGO01. The sequence continues at coordinate 9,662 of DASTGO010000171.1, forward strand.
CACCACGGGTACCTGACCGGCGAGCACGAGTGACCGGCGCGGTCCGGCCGGGCCGAGTCCGGCCGGACCGATCGCCCGGGGAACCGACCGCGGGCCTGGGCGGCGGGCCGGCCCGCGGTCACCCCGGCCACAGGACCACAGACTCACCGTGCACCTGAACTGCCGTGCACCTGAACTGGCCGCACCTGGACGTGGGTGGGGCCCCGGAACGGATCCGGGGCACCACCCCACGTCGGCGTCCTGGAGTGTGGTGACCGAAGGGCGAGTGTGGTGACCGAAGGGCCGCCCGCCGTCGTGAGTGGCCCCTCCGTCCGCGATCAGGGGGTGTACTGCTCGGCGAGGTAGACCACGGTCCCGTTGGTGGTGCCCTTGTGGTACAGCCACACGTGCAGCGGGAGGTTCTTCGACTGCACCGACTTCGCCTTGGCGATGAACTGCGGCACGGTCAGCTGCGTGGTCGCCACGCTGTTGTTGTCGCCCAGCAGGTACTGCGCGTAGATCAGTGCGTCCGGCGCGACGGCGAACGTGTGGTTCTTGTCGTCCACGTCGACGATCGCGTAGTCCAGGGGTTCCTGGTTCTGCTGGGCGTAGTAGGCCTCGGCGTCCGGCCCGGTGAGGAACTGCTGCCGCTTCACCGTGATCTGCGCGCCCGAACCCTTCTTGGTGACGGACACGATCGTGCCGAAGTCCATCCCCGGGACTGCTCCCGGGTTGTCCGCGAAAGCGGTGGGGGCGGGCCCGGCGACGGCGGTCTCGGTGGCGGTCGCGGCGGTCGTGGTCGTCGACGGGGTCTTCGTCGCGGCCGACGGCTTGGTGCTGGGCGTGGTCTTCGTGTACGGGCTGGAGGTCGGGCCCGGAGTGGTCGCCGCGGGTGTCGTCGTGGCGGTGGTCTGGTCGGAGGAGCCGGTGAATGCGTAGACCGTGCCGGCGCCGATCGCCGCGAGGGCCGCCAGCGACAGGCTGATCAGCACCAAGCTGCGGCTGGGCCCGCCGGAGCGCCGGCCGCCGTCGTCACCGGACGGCGGTGTCCCGCGGAAACCGGGCCCGCCGAACCCGGCGCGGTCGTACCCGTGATCGGCCGGCCCCTGCTGGCTGTACGCCTGCTGGCCGAAGCCCTGACGGCCGTACGACTCGTCGGTGAACCCCTGCTGCTGGTCGGCGAAACCCTGCTGCCCGAACAGGCCACGCTCCGGCTGCCCGGATCCGCCCTGGTCGGCGAAACCGGCCGGTCCGCGACCGGCACCGGGAGCGGGCGGGAAGGCCGGGGTGCCGGGAGCGGGCGGGAAGGCCGGGGCGCCGGGGGTGGAGGTGCCCGGGAACAGTTGCGTCATCTCGCCCGGTCCGCCCGTGCCCGGTCCGCCTGTGGTGGAGGTGCCCGGGAACAGTTGGGTCGCCGCAGGTCCGCCCGCGCCCGGCCCCCCGGGAGCGGAGGTGCCCGGGAACAGCTGCGTCATCTCGCCCGGGCCCGGGCGCCCGCCCGCGTAGCCACCGGGGAAGGGGTCGGCCGCGGTGGGACCGCCCGCCGGGTAGCCCCGGCCCGTTGCGGGAGCCGGTCCCGCCGGGAACGGTCCGGGATAGGCCTGGGTGGCCGCCTGGCCGGGGTCACCCGGCACGGGGAACGGCTGCCCGGCCGGTCGCTGCCCGGCCTGATGCGATGGGACCTGCTGAGCCCGTCCGGCACCCGGCCAGCCGGCTTCCCCGCTCCGCTGCTCGCCGTCCATGCGGTGTCCCTTCTCGCCCCACCCGGCCGCTCCGCGTCACCGCGGGCGCCACACATGATGGCGCACTCGCATCACGAGTTGGTGACGGGCGGACCGGCCCTGGCTCCCGGGGGCCACCGGTGCGGTTGCGGTAAGTAGGTGAACGGTAGCGCTCCGTCGATGACTGTGGGGTTTCGGGTGCCGCCCCTCACCTCCTGCTGCCGACCTGGCGGTCCAGGGTGCGCGGCAGCGGCGCGTCCTGCCCCCCGGTGACGGTCACCCGGGTCACGATGGGCAGGGTGAGCACGGTCCTCGGCGGCAAAGTCGGCCACGCGCCCCCCGGCCCCCATGACGTCCCTGCCTCGGTGGTCGGGGCGAGCATGCTGTCCGCCCTGCAGGCCGCGGCGGCGTCCCTGGTGCTGGTCCTGGTCCCGGTGATCGGGAGTTGGATCGTCGGGACCGGCGGCTCCGCGACGTGGACCGATGTCGTCCGGATCGCCCTGGACCTGTGGCTGCTCGCCCAGCACGGCGGCCTGGTGGTGGCCGACGGCCACGTCGGGCTGGTCCCGCTCGGACTGTCCTGCGCGCCGCTGGCCGCCTGCTGGTACGCCGGGCGACGGCTGGGCCGGGTGCTCGACCCGCAGGGGGAGCGGATCGCGGCGGGGCTGACCCGGGCCCGGCCGGCCTTCCCGCCGATGCGGGCCCTGGCCCTGTTCGCCTCGACCTATGCGCTGCTCGCCGGGATCACCGGCGCGGTCGCCTCGATGGAGTCGGCCCGGCCGATCCCCGGGCAGGCTTTCTTCGGTGCCGCGGTGATCGCCTCCGCCGCGGGCAGCCTCGGGGCCGGGACGTACCGGTTCGGCAGCGCCCGGGTGGCCCTGGTCCGGGCGGGACGGCTGCTGCCGGGAGCGGTTCGCGGCTGGGTCCGGCTCGCCCTGGTCGCCGTCGGACTGCACCTGGCCGTGTCGCTGGTGGTCCTGGCCGGGATGCTGCTCGCGCACCGGGACCAGGTGCTGGCGCTGCACCAGGCCCTGCAACCGGATGCCGCGGGGGGTGTGGTGCTGGTGCTCGCCCAGGTGCTGTTGCTGCCCAACTTCGTGCTGTGGACGGCCTGCGTGCTGGCCGGTCCGGGGTTCGCGGTCGGGACCGGGACCTCCGTGACCGCCACCTCCGCCGTCCTGGGTCCGCTGCCCGCGCTGCCCGCCCTCGGCGCGCTGCCCGCCCCGGGACCGCTGCCGACCGCCGTCGCCGCACTGCTCGCCGTCCCGGTCCTGGCCGGGCTGGTCGCCGGGATCCTGCTGCCGCGCCGGGCGTCCGGCCCGTGGTGGCGGACGTCGCTGGACGCCCTCGGCGTGGCCCTCATCGCCGGACTGGTCTTCACCGCGCTGGCGTGGCTGTCCGGGGGGCCGGCGGGGCCGGGCCGGCTGGCGGTCACCGGACCCGTGCCGTGGCTGGCCGGTCTCTGGTTCGCCGCGGAGATCGCCGCCGGGGCCCTGCTCGCGGTGCTCGGCGGCCGCGGTGTCCCGGCACTGGTCCACCGGAGTCGGGGCCGCTTCCGGGGCGGCCCGACGCGCTCCTGGTCCTGGAACGAGTCGGGGCCCGTCGAGTGGAACGGTGCGGCCGAGTGGGACGACACGCCCGAGTGGCGCCCGGCGGACCGCGGCCGGGACTGATCCCGGCGGCGGGGGATGCCGGGACGCCCGGCGTCCGGTGCCTGCGGCGCTCGGTATCGTCTCGGGCGTGCAGCAGCATCCGGCGCCCCGGCGCCCCGCCCGGCTCGCCGTCCTGGTCTCCGGCTCGGGGACCCTGCTGCAGGCGCTGATCGACGCCGCCGCCGGGCCTGACCCCGGGTTCGCCATCGCCGGAGTCGTGGCGGACCGGCCCGACGCCTACGGGCTGCAGCGGGCCCGGGACGCCAGGCTCCCCACGGCGACGGTCCGCCCGAAGGACTTCCCGGACCGGGCCACCTGGGACCTGGCCGTGACGAAGGCCGTCGACGTGTTCACCCCGGACCTGGTCGTGCTGGCCGGCTTCATGCGGCTGCTCGGCGAGCCGTTCCTGCAGCGGTACGCGGGGCGCACCGTGAACACTCACCCCGCCCTGCTGCCCGCCTTCCCCGGGGCGCACGGGGTGCGGGACGCGCTCTCCTACGGGGTGAAGGTCACCGGCTGCACCGTGATGCTCATCGACGACGGCACCGACACCGGTCCGGTTCTCGCGCAGGAGGCGGTGCCGGTCGAGGCGGGTGACGACGAGGCATCCCTGCACGAGCGGATCAAGGTCGTGGAACGGCGGCTGCTGGTCGACGTGGTGACCCGGATGTGCCGCAACGGCTGGCAGGTCGACGGGCGGCACGCCGCGATCGACTGACCGGGCGCCCACCCCGGACGGAGCGCCTCCTCCGATCGACTAGCCTCGAGACCGTGACCGACGCCTCCGCCCCCGCCACGCCCTCCACCACAGGCCCCGCGCCGCAGTCCGGCTCCGCCGACGGCCGGGTCGCGATCCGCCGGGCACTGGTCTCGGTCTACGACAAGACCGGCCTGGTCGACCTGGCCCGCGGTCTGCACGAGGCCGGGGTGGAGCTGGTCTCCACGGGTTCGACCGCCGGGCGGATCGCCGACGCGGGCCTGCCGGTGACGCCGGTCGAGCAGCTCACCGGCTTCCCCGAATGCCTTGACGGGCGGGTCAAGACGCTGCACCCGAAGGTGCACGCCGGGATCCTCGCCGACCGCCGGCTGCCCGACCATGTCCGGCAGCTGACCGAGCTCGGGGTCGAGCCGTTCGACCTGGTCGTGGTGAACCTGTACCCGTTCCGGCAGACCGTCGCGTCGGGGGCCGGGCCGGACGAGTGCGTCGAGCAGATCGACATCGGCGGGCCGTCGATGGTCCGGGCCGCGGCGAAGAACCACCCCAGCGTCGCCGTCGTGGTCGACCCGGACCGCTACGGCGAGGTGCTCGCGGCGGTCGCGGCCGGCGGGTTCACCCTGGCCGAGCGCCGGCGACTGGCCGCCGACGCCTTCGTGCACACCGCTGGCTACGACATCGCCGTGGCGTCGTGGATGGGCAGCGTGCTCGCCCCCACCGACGACGGCACCGGCTTCCCGGCCTGGACCGGCGCCTCCTGGGACCGGGCGGCGGTGCTGCGGTACGGGGAGAACCCGCACCAGCGGGCGGCGTTGTACCGGCACTGGCGCCAGGGACTGGCCCACGCCGAGCAGTTGCACGGCAAGGAGATGTCCTACAACAACTACGTCGACACCGACGCCGCCTGGCGGGCCGCGCACGACCACGGTGAGGCGGCGACCGTCGCGATCATCAAGCACGCCAACCCGTGCGGGATCGCCGTAGGCGCCGACGTGGCCGACGCCTACCGGAAGGCCTTCGCCTGCGACCCGGTGTCCGCCTACGGCGGGGTCGTCGCCGTCAACGGGGTGGTCACGGCGGCGCTGGCCGAGCAGATCGGCGACGTCTTCACCGAGGTGGTCGCCGCCCACGGTTTCGCGGACGACGCGCTGGAACTGCTCACCCGCAAGAAGAACGTCCGGCTGCTGCGGGTCCCCTCCGACGACCACCCCGGCGCGACCGAGATCCGGGTGATCAGCGGCGGCATCCTGGTGCAGGACAGGGACCGGGTCGACGCCCGCGGCGACGACCCGGCCAACTGGACCCTGGCCACCGGCGCCCCCGCCGACGACGCCACCCTGGCCGACCTGGTCTTCGCCTGGCGGTCGATCCGCGCCGTGAAGTCCAACGCGATCCTGCTGGCCCGTGACGGCGCCAGCGTGGGCGTCGGGATGGGCCAGGTGAACCGGGTCGACTCCTGCAGGCTGGCGGTCTCCCGGGCCGGGGCCGAGCGGGCCGCCGGGGCGGTCGCGGCGTCCGACGCCTACTTCCCGTTCTCCGACGGCCTGCAGGTGCTGCTGGACGCCGGTGTCCGCGCCGTGGTGCAGCCGGGCGGCTCGATCCGTGACGAGGAGGTCGTCGAGGCGGCGGCCCGGGCCGGGGTGACCATGTACCTCACCGGTGCCCGGCACTTCGCCCACTGAGTCCACCCAGGTCACCGTGGCGACTGTCACCGTGGCGATGCACGTCCGGCCACGGCGCGCAGGCAACCGGTCGGCCGCCGACTCCGGTCGGCCTGAGGTGGTCCGCGGGGACGGACCGGGAGTGACGGAGTCGCTGACGTGATCCACTGGGAGGTGCCGCCGACGCGGCGCATCGCCTTCGTGGTGGTGCTGCTCGTCGTGGCGGCCTCGGTGCTGGCCACGACGTTCGTGGACTTCCGGCTCGGCGGCTACCTGCTGGCCGGTGCGCTCGGGCTGGCCGCGGCGATGCGCGCGGTGCTGCCGGCGAGGTTCTGCCTGGGCCTGCTGGTCCGCTCGCGGCAGTTCGACGTGCTGATCGCCGTGGCCCTGGCGGCCGCGATCGCCGTCGTGGTCAACCTCGTCCCGTCGCACTGACCCGCACCCCGTTCGGGTGGCAGCCTCAGCCGTCCGCCCCGACGTCGACATGGGTGCGAAGGCTGAGCGCGTGACTGTGCGCCAAGTGATCTTCCGCCCGTTCCCCGGCGACACGCCGCCACAACCCCCTCTCCATCGGAGGCGCGCCCTGGCGCTCCCTCAAGGTCGCCACCGCCGAAACCATCCTGACCAAGGGGGTTCACCCCGCGGGCACGGTGGCACATCGTTCCCGGAAAACGGGCGCGATGTGCCACCGCGCCCAGCCGGAACGTGCTCGACCGTACTCACGGCACGCGCGATCCCGCCCCGTGTGGAGGATTCCGCCCGGGCACGCAACACCCCGCACGAGGATTCCGCCCGATCGCGCAACCACCCGGCCAACCAACGCCCGGCACCGGCACCCCCGTTACACCCCGTATCACCGCGGGGAGTCCGCTGTGGCCGACCACAACGAGATGCGCCGGCCGGGCACCTGTTCGCCACCCTCACGCTGCTCAGCCTGACCGGCCGGTGACGCGCTGACGGTCGGCAGGGGCGGGGCGGACCTCCGCGGTCTGTCCCGCCCCTGCCGGGTCGGCGCATCGCGAGTGCTCATGCAGCAGCCTCCGGCGACCTTCCGATCGAGACCCGTGACGAGACCGACAGGGGCCCTGCTGTGGAGTCCGTTCAGTACGAGACGTGTCCAGGCTGCGGACTGCAGGTGCCGGTGGACGACAGGTTCGGCGGCAAGTGCGGCAACTGTCGTGCCGAGCTGTCACCTGGCGGTGATTGGACCTTCCCGAAGGAGGACTGACTGGCCGGCCTGGCGCGCCTTCACCCCGAACTGATCACCGGGCTGCTCCCGGACGTCCTGCCCTGGGCGAGGTTCCTTCCCGCCCCGGACCTGCAGGAGTTCGCCGGGGAGTTCGTCGCCGTCGCGGAGGCCGCCGGGTCGATCGGCAACCTGGCCCCGCTGGCCCAGCTGATCACCGAGGGGCGGCACACCGCGGAGGTCCACGCCGACCCGGATCTGCACCGGGCGCTGACCCGCACGGATCTGGTCGACCAGGGCCTGGTGCCCGTCCCTGAAGCGCAGTGAGTCCCCAGCGCGGTGACCGGGTCGCCCTGCCGGCGCGGCCCAAGAACTACGCGCTGCGGTTCGCCAGCTCTGAGTGCCACGTGTGCCGTTGGTGGTCAATCCCGTTGAGCGCGACGTCCAACCATCGCCAACTGGGTGATCTTCCTCATGGTGACAATTCCGGCCGGGACAAGAGCGGCATAACCTGACAAGATCTTGGTCGTTCGACCAACTTTGGAGGCTGTCATGACACACGCGGGCGTGTCGCCGTCGAGGGCCGTCGTGATCACCGGGGCGAGTTCGGGGATCGGCGCCGCTCTTGCCCGGCGCCTGGCCGCTCGGGGTGAGGATCTGGTCCTCGTCGCGCGCCGCCGGGAGCGGCTGGACGAACTGGCCCGGGAGGTCGCCGAGCGGTATGCCCGGCAGGCCCTGGTCCTGCCCGCCGACCTTGCCGTTCCGGGCGCCGCACGCCAGGTCGCGGACGCCGTCGCGGCGGCGGGTATCGCGGTGACGGGCCTGGTCAACAGCGCCGGATTCGGGACCGCCGGGCCGTTCATGCGAGAGGATCCCGACCGGATCGCGGCGGAGATCGCGGTCAACGTGGTGGCGCTGACGGAACTGACCCGGCTGCTCCTGCCCGAGATCGACAGGTCCGGCCGGGGCTTCCTGGTCAACGTGTCCAGCACGGCCGCGTACCAGCCACTGCCCGGGATGGCTGTCTACGCCGCGTCGAAGGCCTTCGTGACCGCGCTCACCGAGGCGGTCGCCGAGGAGTTGCGCCTGTCCGGCTCCCGGACCAAGGTGCTCGCCCTGGCTCCCGGCCCCACCGAGACCGAGTTCTTCGCCGTCGGGTCCGACCTGTTCCGGATCGGGCAGGTGCTGTCCGTCGACGAGGTGGTGGACACGGCGCTGGCGGCACTCGCCCGGCACGACGTCCCGCCGTCGGTCATCGTGGGAGTGCGGAACAAGATCACCGCCTACCTCGCCAGGTCGGCGCCGCGTCGCCTGACGCTCAGCGTCGGTGCGCGCCTGACCAGGTTCGGTCGGGCATGACCCGGCTACCGGTACCTGAGCGGCGACGCGCACTGATCGCCGCCGCGATCCGCGTCGTCGCCCGCGACGGCGTGGCCGCCACGAGCACGAGGGCGATCGCCGCCGAGGCTGGCATGCCCCTGGGCGCGCTGCACTACGTCTTCGTCAGCCGCGACGACCTGCTCGCCGCGGTCATCGACACCGTGACCGCGGGGCAGCGTGTCGCCGCGGAATCCGTGCTGCCCCACCCCGACACGCAGCCACCCGCGTCCGGTGCCCTTCTGCACACGTTCGGCGCCCTTCTGCACACCGGCCTCGGGCGCTTCCTCGACCTGCTCGAGGCCGAGCCTGAGCGGGAGGTGGCCGTGCTGGAGCTCAACCTCTACACGCTGCGGACCCCTGCGATGGCAGGCACGATGCGCGCGGAGTACGAGGAGACCTACCAGGCCCTGGTTCCCGTTCTGGCGCGGGCCGCCCGAGCATGCCGGTGCGCCAGCACGGTGCCGCTGCGGGACGTCGCCAGGCTTCTGGTCACCGCAGTGGACGGGCTGACCACGACCTGGCTCGCGGACCGCGACTGTGCCGCCACCCGACGCGTGGCCGCTCTCGTCGCCGACGGTATCGCTGCCCTGTTCGCACCCCTCGCCCCCGACGCCGCAGCCGGGCAGGGGGACGAACCCGGTGCGCCCCACGACCACCCCGAAGGAGGGCTCCACCATGCTGACCACCCGTGATCCCGCCGTGCAGGCAAGGATCAACCTGCACGCCGTGCTGGGTAGCCTGCCGACCCTGGTCCGGACGGTCCCCAGGGCCCGCGCGATCCTGCAGCGCGTCGAACGCCCCACCACCCTCCACGTCCTGGTGGCCGGCGGCCCACGGAAGACGTTCGCCGTCACGCCCACGGGTATCACCGCGGGGCGGACCGTCCCGGGCACTCGGGTCGCACTGCTCTGCGCCTCGCCCGGGCACTTCAACGCCGTGATCCAGGGTCGCTCGACGGCCCTGCCCGTAGCCGGTCCGGCCGGGGTCCGGTTCCTGCGAACCGTCTTCCAGCCGCTGGCCGAACTCCTCGGGGCCGTGCTGCTGCCGGAAGCCTGCTCTGACGACCTCCTGCCGGAGAGCGTGCGGGCACAGTTGCTGCTCGCTGTCGCGCTCGCCGCCACCGAGCAGGTGGCCAACCACGACCGCAGCGGGCGCTACACCTGCGGCCTGCTGTCCGACGGCTGCCTGGCTGTCGAGGTGGGCCCGGACACCGTCCACCACGTCGCCGTCCGGGAGCACCGCCTCCACGTCGTCCAGCCCAGTGCCACCCCGCCGCGAGCCGCCCTGCGCTTCGCGGACCTGGACGTTGCCGGCGCCGTGCTCAGCGGCCGGGTGAGCGCGATGGCCTGCCTCGGCGACGGCCGGGTGGCCCTGCGCGGCTTCATCCCCCTGATCGACGGGTTCAGCCGGATCCTCGACCGCGTCGGCTTCTACCTCAGGAAGTGACTCCCATGGCCTCCGCCACCATCGCCCCGTACGCCTACCCCCGCAGCCGCGCCGCGTTCGAACGGGCCCAGGCCGTGATCCCGTCGGGCGTCTACGGCCACCTCGGCCCGGTCCAGGGCTGCCACATCCCGCAGGACGCCTACCCCCGCTTCTCCGCTCGTGCCGAAGGCACCCGCTTCTGGGATCTCGACGGCAACGAGTACATCGACTACCTGTGCGGGTACGGCCCGAACGTCCTCGGGTACGGCGACCCCGACGTGCAGGCGGCCGCCGACGCCCAGGCGCGCCTGGAGGACGTCGTCAGCCTCCCCTCGGCCGTCATGGTCGAACTCGCCGAACTGCTCGTCGACACCGTGGCGAGCGCGGACTGGGCCTTCTTCGCCAAGAACGGCGGCGACACCACCACCCTGGCGGTGATGACGGCCCGGGCAGCCACCGGCCGCAAGAAGATCGTCCTGTTCCAGGGGTACTACCACGGGGTGGCGCCGTGGGCCCAGAAGCTCGACCAGCCCGGCGTGCTGGAAGAGGACATCGCGCACAACCTGTATGCGCCGTTCAACGACGTACCCGCGCTGGAGCGGCTCTTCGCCGAGTACGACGGGCAGATCGCAGGACTGATCGCCCAGCCGTACAACCACGGCAACTTCAGCGACAACGCCCTGCCGCAGACGGGGTACTGGCAGGCCGTCAGGCGGCTGTGCGACCGCTACGGCATCGTCCTGATCATCGACGACATCCGCGCCGGGTTCCGGCTCGACCTGGCCGGTTCCGACCACCACTTCGGGTTCGCCGCCGACCTCATCTGCTTCTGCAAGGCCCTGGGCAACGGGTACAACATCTCGGCCCTGTGCGGCCGGAACGCGCTCAAGGAGACCGTCAGCAGCATCACCTACACCGGCAGCTACTGGATGAGTGCCGTCCCGTTCGCGGCCGCCATCGCGACGCTCACCAAGCTCAAGGCCCTCGACGCTCCGGCCCTGTTCCACCGGCTGGGCACCGAGCTGACGACCGGCCTGGTCGCCGCGGCGGCCGACCACGGGTTCACCCTGGTCGCCTCGGGAGCCCCCGCGCTGTTCTACCTGCGGATCGCCGACGACGACTCACTGATGCTGCACCAGGCATGGGTCGCCGAGTGCGTCCGCCGGGGGGTGTTCCTCACCTCTCACCACAACCACTTCGTCAACGCCGCGCTCACCGGCCAGGACATCGCCCGCACGATCGATGTCGCGCACCAGGCGTTCGCCGCCGTCCAGGCCCGACACGGCTGACCGGCGGCAGGAAGGGGGCAGGGCGCAGGGCGCGGTGAGTTCCCCGTCCGGCCGGTGACGAACACCAGGACGGCCCCTGACCAGCGTGCCCGCCGGCCAGGGGCCGTGCGCATGGTTCGACACCGTGGTGGTCCCTCGGGCGCACCAGCGGATCACAGTGCGGCCGTCTGCCCTGAAAGTGCAGGCCGGAACCGCGTAGATTGGCCGCACGTCACTCAGTTCCGCCGCCGGCTGCCGACCGGCGGTGAGCCGGTGGACGCGACCAGAAGGGACCCTCACGCACGATGACCGAGCCCACGCCCCTCACGCCCCCGGCGCCAGCCGAGTCGGTGCTCACCCTGACCCCGCCCGCCCCGCCGCAACTGGTCGCGGCCACCCAGGCCCCGAAGCTCGCCCCGCAGGTCGACCCCGCGGCCGTCCCGCAGCTCGACTCCAAGGTCGACGCGTACCTCGGCTCGCTGATGGCCGCCAAGCCGAACTCCCCGGAGTTCTCCGCCAGGGCCGACGACGTCCGCTCGATGGGCGACGCCGAGATCCGCCGGGCCGCCGAGACCTCCAACCGGCTGCTGAAGACCCCGGTGAAGGCGCTCAACGAGGGGGCGCTGTCGCAGGGCTCCAAGGTCGGCGGCACCCTGCTGGAGCTGCGCCGGACCGTCGAGGAGCTCGACCCCAAGGGGGCACAGGGCGCGCGCAAGATCCTCGGCGTGCTGCCCTTCGGTGACAAGCTCACCGACTACTTCCGCAAGTACCAGAGCTCGCAGGCGCACATCGACGCGATCCTGCACGCCCTCTACGACGGCCAGGACTCCCTGCGCCAGGACAACGCCGCCCTCAACATGGAGAAGCAGAACCTCTGGGACACCATGGGGCGGCTCAACCAGTACGTGTACATCGCCGAGCGGCTGGACGCCCGGCTCGCGGCGAGGATCGCCGAGCTGGAGGCCTCCGACCCCGAGTCGGCCAAGTCGATGCGTGACGACGTGCTGTTCTACGTCCGGCAGAAGCACCAGGACCTGCTCACCCAGCTCGCCGTGTCGATCCAGAACTACCTGGCGATCGACATCGTCATCAAGAACAACCTGGAGCTGATCAAGGGCGTCGACCGGGCCACCACGACGACCATCTCCGCACTGCGGACCGCGGTGATCGTGGCCCAGGCGCTGAACAACCAGAAGCTCGTCCTGGACCAGATCACCGCGCTGAACACGACCACCTCGAACCTGATCGAGTCGACCTCGGCGATGCTGCGGGACAACTCGGTGAAGATCCAGCAGCAGGCGGCCAGCGCCACCATCGGCCTGTCGCAGCTGCAGGCGGCGTTCCAGAACATCTACGCGACGATGGACGCCATCGACACCTTCAAGGTGCAGGCCCTCGACACCATGGCCGCCACCATCGGCACCCTGCAGACCGAGGTCGCCAAGTCCCAGGACTACCTGGACCGGGTGGCCAAGCACGACCAGCGGGTGGCCGCCGGTTCGCTCGACCTGGGCCCCGGTTCGGGCCGCTGACCGCGGCCGGCTCTCGGCGGGCATCCGTGGCGCCGATCCGACGTTGACCAGACGCTGACCACCGACGCCGACGACGAGACACCACGAGACTGACGAGATGGCCACGCTGCGAGACGCCTGGGCGGCCCTGACCGGACGCCGCCGTACCCCTGAACCGGCCGTGATACTGCCGCGCGTCCCCACGGGGCCGGAGCTGCTGGCGGCCGTCGACCGGATCGTCCCCGAGATCCAGGGGCGGGTCCCGGGAATGGTGGAGTCCCGGGTGACCCGGATCGTCGCCACCCTGCGCGACACGATCCCCCGGCTGGACCAGCTGGGCGGGGGCAGCCGGGACGCCCACTCGGTGATGGCCACCGTGACCAGCTACCTGCCGGAGGCGCTCGGTGCCTACCTGCGGCTGCCGCGGTCCTTCGCCGACCGGCGGCCGGTCGAGGGCGGCAAGACCTCGCTGATGGTGCTCGTGGACCAGCTCGACCTGCTGTCGGCCACGATGGACCAGATCTTCGACGCGGTCTGCCGGTCCGACGCCGAGGCGCTGGTGGCGCACGGGCGGTTCCTCGCCGAGAAGTTCGGCAGGCCCAGCTCCCTGGACGTCACCGACGCCGGGCCGCTGGCGGGTCCGGGCGGGTTGGCCGCGCCGGGGGAGGGGCCGGGCAGCGCCGGGGGGAGCGGACGGTGACCGAACCGGGGGGAACGCGGCCGTCGCTGGGCCAGGCGCTGGGGGAACTGTCCGAGGTCGCCGTCGCGGCGGGACTGGACGGTGGTGCCGCCCGTGGCGAGGGTGCCGCCCTGGCAGCGGCGGTCGCCGAGTCCGCACCGCGGGCCGCCCAGGACTGGGCCGAGCAGCTCGGCTCCAGCGTCCAGGGGTTCTTCGACGCGGCCGGTCGCGCGCGCCGGTGGCGGGAGGCGCCGACCGCCCTGCTGTCCGGCCTGGTCGCGGCCGGGTCGCCACGGGCGGCGGACTACGCGCGGGCTCTGGTGGAGGTGTGCGCCGCCGCCTGTGCCCTCGGTGAGCCCACGATCCGGGTGGTCGGCAACGCCTCGGTGACGTCCGCCGCCCAGCTGCGGGCCGCGGGGGTGGGCGTCCCACCGGGTGGTCCGGTCGCTCCCGGCGGTGGTGCCGCGGGCCCCTCCGGCGCGGGGCTGCCCACCGACCTGGCGGCGACCGGGCGGGACGTGCTCGCCCAGCTGGAGCGGTTGCAGGAGCTGTCCGGCTACCTGCCCGGCAGTCTGCTCGGCGGTCCGCCCGGGGCCGGAGGGCTGCCCGGGGCCGGAGGACTGCCGGGCGCAGGCGACGGCAGTGGTGCACCGGCCGCATCCGGCGCCGGTGGCGGGCCGGCGGGACCGGCAGGCGGGGCCGGAGTCCCGCAGGTTGCCGCCGGCTCGGCCACCGCGGCCGCGACCCAGTCGGCGGGGGAGGCCGCACCGCCGCCGAAGACCCTCCCGGAACTGCTGGCCGAACTCGACGGGCTCACCGGCCTGGAACGGGTCAAGTCCGAGGTGCACCGGCAGGCGCAGGTGCTGCGGATCGAGCAGTTGCGTGAGGCGGCCAAGCTGCGCAGTGCCACGATCACCCGGCACCTGGTCTTCCTCGGCAATCCCGGCACCGGCAAGACCACGGTGGCCCGGTTGGTGGCCGGCATCTACCGGGCGCTGGGCCTGCTGACCAAGGGCCAGCTGGTCGAGGTCGACCGCTCGGAACTGGTCGCCGGCTACCTCGGGCAGACCGCGACGAAGACCGCCGAGGTGGTGGCCACCGCGATCGGCGGCGTGCTGTTCATCGACGAGGCGTACTCGCTGGCCGGGGACCAGTACGGCGAGGAGGCCATCGACACCCTGGTCAAGGAGATGGAGGACCATCGCGACGACCTGGTCGTCATCGTCGCCGGGTACCCCGTCCCGATGGCGTCCTTCATCGCTGCGAACCCCGGCCTGGCCAGCCGGTTCAGGACCATGATCGGGTTCGACGACTACAGCGACGACGAGCTGGCGGAGATCTTCACCCGGCTGGCCGCCGACAGCGACTACGCCCCGACCGCCGCCTGCCTGGACGGGTTCCGTGAGATCCTGCGGGCCACCCCGCGCGGGGAGGGCTTCGGCAACGGCCGGTTCGCCCGCAACACCCTCGAGGGTGCGATCTCCCGGCAGGCCTGGCGGTTGCGGGACGTCGCCGAGCCCTCGGTGGACCAGTTGCGCGAACTGCTGCCGGAAGACCTCAGCGACCCCGAC
>DASTGO010000172.1:0-2726 GCA_035719045.1 Kineosporiaceae bacterium
CTGCCCTGAGGCAGGGGTTGACCGGGACACCACGGGCTGCCGGCGGCTGGTCAACCTGCTGGAGACCGGCGCCCCGCTGTGGCCGCTGCGCCAACCCATCGGGCCGAACGGCGAGATGATCGGCATCCACCGCGCCTGGACCGAGCCCGTCTTCTACGACCTGATCGAGGCGATGCACGACCTGGTGGCGCGTCCCCGCCGCCGGGTCTGGCACGGCTTCCATGAGGAGTGGGACTTCGACGACTTCACGCGGGCGCCCGCGCAGGCGGTGTACCGGTGGCGGGTCAACGAGCTGCTGGCCCGCTCCGAACTCGACCTGCGGATCGCCGCCGACGGCGAGGACACCGGCTTCCTGGTCCACACCACCGGCGACAACCGGGACCAACTGGTTGCGACCGTGCTGACGACCCCCGACCCCCAGGACAAGCCCGAGGTCACCCACGCGATCGGGCTGTTCCGGGCTAGGGCCGCCAGTCGGGAGGACAAGCGCAGCGCGGTGGTCGTCCTGGCCCGGGTCCTGGAGGACCGCCGAAAACTCTTGAAGGTCGAGCTGCTCCGCAAGGACGAAGGGGCCCTGTTCCAGATCGCCAATGAGTTCGACCTGCGCCACCGCCGCGCCGACCAGCGGTCGGAGTATGACGAGGCGTACCTGGACTGGGTGTTCTGGTGGTACCTGGCCACCATCGAGCTCACCGACCGGCTCCTGGCCCGCCAGCCATGACCGCCCCGGGCGAGCCGGCGCCCTTCGACGCGACGACGCCCGGCGTGGCCTCACCCGTTCTCGTCCAGGCAGAGGGCGTGGACCCGGCCCACCTGTCAGAAGACAGCCGCGAGCTGTCCTCCCCCGAGACGCTGCCGGAGGCGGAGGCCCGCTACGCCCGCGCGGCCCGGGCGGCCAACACGCTGCGCGGGTACACCTCGGACTGGCGGGAGTTCACCGGCTGGTGCGCCAGCCGCGGCCTGGACCCGCTGCCGGCCGCGCCGGCCACCCTGACCGCGTACCTGACCGAGCTGGCGGCCGCCGGCGCCAAGATCGGCACGATGAGCCGGCGGCTGTCCAGCATCCGGTTCGCCCACGCCGCCCGCGACCTGCCTGACCCCACCGGCGCGGCCCGGGTGCAGACCGTCTGGGAGGGGATCCGCCGCCTGCACGGTGCCCCACCCGAGCAGGCCAAGCCGCTGATGCCCCCGGACCTGCTCGACGTCCTGGACGCCTGCCCGGTCACCAAGACGTGGAAGACCCGCGGCCGTGCCCCGGAACCGGACCTGTCCGGCGCCCGCGACCGCGCGCTGCTGCTGGTCGGGTTCGTCGGCGCGCTGCGACGCAGCGAACTGGCCACCCTGCTCGTCGACGACATCGCCGAACACCCCAACGGCCTGGTCCTGACCCTGCCCAGGTCCAAGACCAACCAGACCGGCGAGCAGACCGAGCTGGTCGTCCTGCCCCGCGGCGGCAACCCCGACCGCTGCCCGGTCACCGCCCTGCAGACCTGGGTCACCCTCGCCGGCATCACCACTGGACCGGTGTTCCGCGGTGTGACCAAGAGCAACCGGCCCACCCCCCGCGGCCTGCACCCGGAGTCGGTCAACGACCTGGTCCAGGCCGCCGCCGCCCGCACCGGCCTGGACCACCTCCAGGAAGGGATCAGCGCGCACAGCCTGCGGGCAGGGTTCGTCACCTACGCCCACCTGCGCGGCGCCTCCGACCGGGCCATCGCCCACCAGACCCGCCACCGCTCCCTGGCCACCCTCGGCACCTACGTGCGGATCGAGCACGCCTGGACCGACAACGCCGCCACCATCCTCGGCCTGTAGCACGGGAACTGAGCAAAGTTGCATCACATACAACACTGCGCACGTTGCGCGGATGGCATCACGCGCTGGTCAGGGCACGATCCACATTACTCGATTCGAGGCGCCGGACCGCCGTGACCAGGGGTTACGGCACCACCCTAGACAGGACGCAACATTGTTGTATTGAATGCAACACCATGGAGCAGGGATTGGATCTTCCGGGTGCGGCCCGTCTGATGCTTGTCGATGGGGTCGTGCACCTAGATCCGGAGCAGGCGATCTTCGAGGCGATGCTGGCTGGCTGGGAGCGTCAGCAGCGCACCCGATTCCTGAATGACGCAACGATCGGGCCGCGGTTGACGTTGATCCGGCGGATGGCGGAGTTCACCAACACCTACCCGTGGCAGTGGGAACCCGCCGATGGCGAGGACTTCATCACGCACCTGCGATCGGCAGGTCGGAAGCAGCCGATCGTGGTGTCGACGGCGCGCGGGTACGAGCTGACGGTCAGGCTGTTCATGGAGTACCTCACCGACCGCCGCTACGGTTGGCCGACCGAGTGCTCGAACCGGTTCGGATGTGTGCCACAGCAGGTGTTCCATGAAGGTAACTCGGTCGTCCATGTCGCCGATTTCGAAGGGCAGCCGGGTCGTCGGCCCCTCACCTACGACGAGGTCCAGGCGTTGTTCGACGCAGCCGACAGCCGGGCTGAGGACCTCCGGGGGCGGGGGCGCAAGGGTGCGCTGACTGCGCTGCGTGATTCCGCGGTGCTCAAGACCGTGTACGCCTTCGGCCTGCGCCGGCGTGAAGCTCACGGCCTGGACCTGACTGACCGGCGGCGCGCCCCCAAGGCCCCGCAGTATGGCGAGTACGGGGCGCTGTTCGTGCGGTGGGGCAAGGCATCGAAGGGCAGCCCACCCAAACGCCGCACC
>DASTGO010000173.1:0-6551 GCA_035719045.1 Kineosporiaceae bacterium
AGGCGGCACCGCCGAGGCGCAGGAGCACAGCGCGGGCAGCAGGCTCAGCAGCGCGAGCACGGTCAGCCGGGACACACCCGCAGGCTATCCGTCCTGTCCGTCCCGCCGTCCGTCCTGTCCCGCCCGTTCGTCCCGCCCGTCCGTCGCTGCCGGGCTCCGTCACCGTCCGGGGCGGAGTATCGCGACAGTTGTGCGCCAACGCTCAGAAGCTCACCGCCGTGCACCGGCCGCTGCAGACCGGCTGGTTCCACATCCAGTCCGGCAGGGTGGCCGTCCCCGCGGGCAGTACCGCGAGCTGCAGCCCGGACAGGTCCGGGGCCGGTGAGCTGCCACCGGAGGAGGCTCCCGTCGTGGAGGCTCCCGTCGTGGATCCGCCGGACGATCCACCGGGCGGCACCACGGGGCCGGTCGTCCCCGGCGCGGTGGTCTGGCCAGGACTGGTCGTCCCGCCCGGACCGGCCGTCCCACCCGGTCCCGTACCGGAGCCCGGACCTGTCCCGCCCGGAGCCGTCGTCCCGCCCGGACCGGAACCCCCGGAGGTACTCGCCACATAGCTGAACCCGCCCGGGATCACCTGGTAGTGGTTGTCGACGGACCAGATGGTGACGTCGACCGGCCCGGCCATGACGTTGCGCGGCGTCGTCACCACGAGGGTCCGGCCGGCCTGGTAGGTGACCGTCCCGGTTCCCGTCCCGAACAGCACGGAGGCGTTGGCGGGCAAGGCGTTCCCGGTGATCGTGACGCTGGTCCCGCCGTCCGTGGGGCCGGATGCCGGGGTCAGTCCGGTGACCGCCCAGTCGGTGGCCATCGCGGACGGGAGGCTCACCGTGGTCGACGGCATGGTCATCGACGGCCCGGGGGTGGTCACCGTCGGGGACGGGCCGGCCGCCGTCGGGGCGGGCGCCGTGCCGGGCGTCACCGTGACGGCGGCGGACGGTCCCGAGGTACCGGCGACGGTGGCGGCGGTGACGGTGACGCTGTGCGCCGTGCCGTTGGCGAGCCCGATCAGCTGGCAACGGGTCGACGGCGGCATGGCCACGCACAGGGCACCGCCGGGACTGGCCGTCGCCACGTAGAGCACGACCGGCGCGCCACCCGTGACGGCGGGCGGTTGCCAGCTCACGACCGCCGAGCGGTCGCCCGGGACCGCGGAGACGGCGGTCGGCGGATCGGGCAGGCGGTACGGCGACTGCGGCGGTGCGGACGTGCCGGGGGCAGGAGTCGTCGGTGCGGTCGTGGTAGGCGCGGTCGTGGTGGGTGCGCGCGTGCTGGTCGACACCGACGGGGCCGGCGTGCTGGTGCCCGGGGGCGGGAGCTGCCCGCCCGAGGTCGTCGGCTGCGACCCGCCTCCCCCGCCACCGCCCGCCGGGGGCGCGGTCGTGGTGCGGTAGGTGGTCGACGGCGCGGGCACGGTGGTGGTCCGGATGGTCGTCGTGGTCGCCGGGGGCGTCGTCACCGGCGGCGGGGTGGTCCCGCCGGGCGGGGTGGTCGGGGCGGGGGCGCTGGTGCCGGACGGCGGGTTGCCCCCACCGCCCACCGGCGGCGCACCGGTGGTGCCGGAGGAGGCGGAGGAGGCGGACGGCGCCGGGGTGGTCACCGGGGCCGTGGGTGCCGTCGTGCCAGGGACCGGGGTGGTCGGCGACGTGGTCACCGACGGACTGGTGGCGGGCTGTGTCGTGACCGGCGGTGTGGTGGTCCCCACGGGCACCGGGGTCCCGCTGACGTCGAACACCCCGGCCTGCGCCGACGTGACCGGCGCGCCGCCGGAGGACAGGCTGACCGCCAGGGCGTACCGGCCCGCGGGCAGCCCGAAGGTCAGCGACAGGTCCAGGCCGTTCGGCAGGGCGGAGGCGGCCAGCCCCCCCGGGCTGAACGTCGCGACCCCGGCGGAGTCCGTGGTGGCCGCTCCTGCCGCCCCACCGTCGAGCCGGGCGCCGGCCACCGCGTACGTCGTCCCGTTGACCCGCGCCAGCACCTGGACCCGGACCTGCAGCGGCCCGCCGGGCAGCCCGGACCCGTCACCGAGCAGGTGCACGGTGGCTGCGGAGGCCTGCCCCGCCGACAGCCCGGACAGTCCGTCGAAGGTCACCGCCAGCGGGCGCGGGGACTCCGCCACGGCGCTGCCGCTGTCCAGCCGTCCGCTGCTGCTGGACAGGCCGGACAACGCCGAGGGGTGGTCCACCGAGCTGAGCAGCCGCTGCCGGACGGTCGCCACGGAGGCGCTGGGGTCCAGGCTGATCAGCTGCGCCGCCGCGGCCGCGACCAGCGGTGCGGCCAGCGACGTCCCGGACAGCAGGTCCGAACCGCCGCCGGGGGTGGTGGTCGCGATGTAGTAGCCGGGGGCGAACAGGTTGACGGTGCCGGCGCCGTAGGCGGAGAAGTACGCCCGGGTGTCGTCCGGGGCCGAGGCCCCGACCACGATCTGGTTGGGCTCCACGAAGCTGGCCGGCCAGACCGGGACGACGTCGCGGTTCTTGCCGTCGTTGCCCGCCGCGGTCGTCACCAGGACGTTCTTCGTTGCGGCGTAACGGATCGCGTCCCGGACGGCGATGATGTCCGCGGTCGGCGGGTTGGTCGTGGAGCCCAGGGACAGGTTGATGATGTTCGCCCCGTGGTCGGCGGCGTAGCGGATCCCCTGAGCCACCTTGGCCATGTACACCTGGGTCCCGGCACCGACGACGACCGGCATGACGGTCGCCTCCGGGGCCAGTCCGGCCGCGGCGATCCCGTTGCCCGCCAGGGCTCCCACCGCGCCCAGCACCTCGGTGCCGTGGTCGCAGGCCATGCTGCCGTTGACGACATTGGTCACGTCGGCGTTGTTGAGCAGGTAGTTCCAGCCGTGGCAGTCGCCCGGCAGGCCGTCCCCGTCGTTGTCCTGACTGGAGCCGCAGATCTCCCGCGGATTGGTCCACACCCGTCCGGCCAGGTCCGGATGGTTGAGGTCCAGGCCGGTGTCGATGTCGGCCACGACCACCCCGCGGCCCCGGCTGCGCGCCCAGGCGGACAGTGCGTTGACGTCCGCGCCGGCCGACGCCGGCAGCCCGACCGAGGTGGACCCGTCGTTGGACAGCGCCCACTCCTGCCCCGCGCGCGGGTCGTTCGGCAGGGTCGAGACCCCGAACACCGTGCCGACCGTCTCCGGCCGCTGCCCACCGACGAACGGCACCCCGGCCAGGCTCGTCCCCTTCTCCGCCCGGACCAGGACCTCGGTGGCGCTGTACGCCGCGACCGTCCGCACCCCGGGTATGTCGCGCAGCAGCGAGATCGCCTGCGCCATCCGGGGATCCGCGGCCGGATCGACCGGCGGGGTGTTCACCGGGTGGTCCGCGGCGAAAGGCCCGACGCCGTCGCCGGACGCGCCCCCCTGCCCGGCAGGCCCCCCGGCCGGAAGCTCCCAGCCGTCACCCGTCCCGGGGACACCGCCCTCGGGAACACCCGCCACGGGAACGTTCACCGCCGGCCCGACCGGGATCTGCGGGACCCGTCCCCGGCGATCGGCCACGACGACCGTCCCGCCGCGGACCGTCACCACCGGGTCCCCGCCCGCGGCCAGCATCTGCTGGACCGCCCGGGACAGGTCCCCGCCGTCGGTGGGGCCCGGGCCCCGGGAGGCCGTCCGTTCCGCCCGGACCCGCCACGTCCGCTCCAGCGGGCTCACGCTGCCCGACCCCCGCCCGGCCCCGGCCGACGACGGACGTGCGGACGGCGAAGCACCGGACGCCGGGTCCTGGGACCGGGCCGCCCCGGACATGGGCACCCTGGCCAGGTCGACCGTGACGACCAGGTGGTCCAGGGGATCTCCCGGGTGGGAACTGTGCCAGGCCACCCGCAGCGGCGGCGGCGAACTGCGCTCCAGCACCCCGGCCGCGGGAACCCCGAGGACGGTCGCAGTCACCAGGCACACCGCGAGCACGAAGGACCTGTGTGCCGGAAGCCGTCGCCTCACCGTCGCTCCTCCGCCCACGGCCGCCGGGTCCGCCGAATGCCCGACCGGATCCGGAGCGGGGAGTCCTGCACCCTCGAGCCGCGACCGGGACCACCCGTCCGCACCCGTCCCCCGACCCGGAGGTCCGGGCGGCGGCCGACCGCCGGGCCTGGTCGTACTCAGGGGATCGGCCGGCCCGGCGACCCTCCCCAGGGGTCCGCGGGGTGAACCCGATCGGCCGCCGGAGCGCACCCCCGGTGACCGGTCCTCCCCCGGATCGGCCCGGTGCGGCCCGCACCCGCCCCCTCGCCGGAACCCCGGCCGTCAAGGAGTGGCTCCCCGGCTCCGACACATCCTCCGAGGCAACGGGAGGAGCACGCCGTGAGCACGCACCACCAGCCGGGCATCCGGATCGTGCACGGCCGGATCTGGTTCGCCGCCGCCGCGGTGGCCCTGGCCGGCACCACGCTGACCGGACTGGTCATCACCCAGAAGGAGCACGGCAGCACCGGTTCGGGGACCGTCCAGGCGGCCGAACGGTCGACGTACGACAACGGGCTCGGCTACGTGACCGCCGCCGCGTCACCGGCCCCGAAGGCGGCGATGGCCCGGCAGTCGCTGCGACCGGTCCCGCTGGTCGCCGGAACGGGCCCCTGCCTGGGCGCGATGGACGCCGTCCGCCAGATCATGCACGCCGTGCCGTCCGGTGGGCTGCTCGCCTCCGCCCCCGGCTGGGCCCGGCTGCTCGGCCCCCGGATGGGTACGGTCAACCAGGCCTGCGGCGCCCGGACCGCGCAGGCCTTCCGGGATCAGGAGGTCCTGCCGTGGACCAACGCGCTGATCCCCTCCGGCGTCAAGATCCCACCCGCACCGCAGAAGTGACCCACGCAGGCGCCCCGTCCCGGAACCGTCACCTCGGCTCGGGACCGCCCCCGGCCCCCGGCCCGGCGGCCGGACGCCAGACCGCGACCGCGGCGACCGCAAGGGCCATCAGGTAGACGATCCGTCCGCCGGCCAGCCCCGTGGACAGCCCGATCGGCAGGGCGGTGGCCGCCAGCAGCAGCGCGCCGAGGGCACCGCGGGTCGACCCGCGGTGCACCGCCCACCACAGCAGTGCGGCCGCCGCCGGGGCGATCACCCGGACCGCATGTGTGGTCCCCGACAGCTCGGCGGCGCTGACCCCGCTGCCGATCGCGACCGCCCCCGCGGACCACGGCAGTGCGATCGAGACGACGGCGAGCACCCCGGCCAGCAGGATGACGCGGGGCCGCGCCGGTAGGGCCGCACGCGTGCGCACACCGTCCCCGGACGGCACCGGACCGCTGATCACGCCCGCCATTCTCCCCTGCCGGGCCGCCGTCCGCCCACGCGGGCCTCCCGTGCGACCCTCCTCCCGGCTGCGGGCACGGTGCGGCAACCGTAGAGCCACCGCAGCGATCAGGGCGTCGAGGCGCGGGAGACAGTTCCGCGGGCGATCCCACCAAGGCAGTTGAAAGCAATGGCCCGTCAGGAATGCTCCCCGGTCAGGAACGCTGCTTGTAGGGAACGGCATGCACGTCAATACCCAGGGCGGCGCTGAACACGGCGGCCACGTTGCCCAGCCACCGCAGCTGGTCGCTGGCCCCCACATCCGCGCGAACAGTGTCGGACATGTAGCGTCCGGACTTGTCGTTCACGGCCCAGGACCCCAGGTCCTCTCTCCATCGGAACTCTCCGGCCACCCGGCTCCTCCCGGGGACCGTGCGACCGTCCGGGGTGCTGCCCACAGCGATGCCGACATGGCCGAGCCCGTCGAGTTTCTCCAGGATCGCCTGTCTGGCCTGTTCGGGCGTCATCGCGGCCAGGGCTTCGTCTTTCTGTCGCATGCCCGCGACGAGTTCGGTGAGCTGCTCCTCACTGATGGCTTGGCTCGGATGCTCGCTGCCCAGCATCACCCGCCCGTCTTCGGTGACCGAGTACGTCCAGGTCACGTTGCGATCAGCGGTGAGCCGTGAGGGCCTGACCTGATTCAGGGGCGTCCAGAGAGGGTTGTACCGGGGATCTCCGGCGTCGTCCAGCTCGTGGTCCTTGATCCGTTTCGGGGGGACCGGCTTGCCGAAGTCGTGGTCGGGATCCCTGGCTTCCCCGACGATCGCCGACCCGGTTCCGGGCGGGAGGAGCGCGCCGGACGTCACCGTGGGATCAGGTGCCTCCATCCGGTGCCGCTGCGCCGAGACGGCGGTGCGGTCGACCGGCCCGGGAACGCCTTCTGCGCCGGTGGGTTCGAGGGTGAGACGGCCGGGAGCACCGTGGTCGGGGACGGTGATGCCGGTGCCGGGAACCTTGGTCCTGCCGTTGCCGGTGAGCATGCCCGTGTAGTGGCGGTGTCCGCCCTTGCGTCCGCCCAGCCCTGCCAGCCCGGAGATGCCTTCGTCGAGGGCGCCGGCGGTGGTGGAGAAGGTGTCAGGGTTCCAGCCCTGGTGTTGCGCCGCCCCCGACGCCCCGTCGGTGACCCACTCGTGGACACCGCCGCGGATGGTTTCGCCGGCCCAGTGCCCGGCCTCGTGCCCGGCGTTCTTGCCCAGAATCCCGCCCAGGGCGTGCCCCAACGCCTTGGTCGGGTAGTGGCCCAGGCCCTGCATGATCG
>DASTGO010000174.1:0-10689 GCA_035719045.1 Kineosporiaceae bacterium
CCTGACCGTCCCGTCCGGGCGTGGCCGCGGCGCGTCGGCCTCGCGGCCCGGCCCTGACCAGACCCCCTGCCGCACCCCCGCCGGCCTCGTCCGGGCCGGGCGCGCTGTCTCCGGCCGGAGCAGGGCCGCGCTGTCCCCGGCTGCGCCGCGGGGGGTCCTTTCGCCCAGGGCGAACCCGACTCCTCCGCACTGGTGTCACCCGTGTAAGCGAGTAATCATCGTTACATGACAAACTCGATAAACCCTGACAATCCGAACCCCGGCGACCCGAACCCGACGAGCCAGGGCGACCCGAACCTCGGTGACCCGATCCCGGACCGTCCCGGCACGGTGGTCGCCGCCTGGTTCGCGCAGCGCCTGCCGCAGGAGTGGACGGAGGTGCGCCCGGAGGTGACCGTCGACCGCGAGGAGATCACCGTCGTGCTCACCGTCCCGGCTCCGGAGGGGGAACCCGACATGTCGCCCGCCGCGCAGGCCGAGGCCGTGGCGGGCCGGATCGCCCGGTTCCGGGAGGACACCCGGCACCGGCGGATCGGCATCGCACGGGAGGCCGAGCACCGGTTCGGCCGCAAGGTGGCCTGGGGGGTGAGGATCGGCGACCGGACCGAACTGTTCACCCACCTCGCGGTCCCGGTGATGACCCGGCTGCGCCAGCCCGAACGCCTGGTGCTGGACACCCTGGTCGAGGCGGGGGTGGCCCGGTCCCGTGCCCACGCCCTGGCCTGGTGCGTGCGGCTGGTCGGGGACAATGCCGCCGCCTGGCTGGGTGACCTGCGGTCGGCGATGGAGCAGGTGGCCCGGGTCCGGGCGGCCGGTCCCGGTGGGGGCGGCGCCGCCGGCACGCCCGAGGGGTCCGATCAGGCCGGTGAGGAGTAGACCACCAGCGACAGCCCGACGTAGTGGGACACGAAGGCGGCCACGGTCAGTGCGTGGAACACCTCGTGGAAGCCGAACCAGCGCGGGCTGGGATTGGGCCGCTTGAGCCCGTAGATGACTCCGCCCGCGGTGTACAGCACGCCGCCCACCACGACCAGGACGAAGGCGGCAATCCCGCCGTTGAGGAAGTCCGGCAGGTATGCCACGGCCACCCAGCCGAGGGCCACGTACACCGGCACGTAGAGCCAGCGCGGGGCGTGGACCCACAGCACCCGGAACAGTACGCCCAGCACCGCTCCGCCCCAGACCAGGCACAGCAGTACCCGGGCCGGTCCGGGGGGTAGCAGCAGCACGCTGAACGGTGTGTAGGTGCCGGCGATGATGAGGAAGATGTTCGCGTGGTCCAGTCGCTTGAGGACGCCGGTCATCCGGGGTGACCAGTGGCCCCGGTGGTACAGGGCGCTGACCCCGAACAGCAGTGCCGCCGTCACCGAGAAGATCGCGGCGGTGATCCGGGCCCGGGTGCTCGGGGCGAGGCTGACCAGGACGATCCCGGCGGCCACGGCCACCGGGAAGGTTCCGGCGTGCAGCCACCCGCGCAGCTTCGGCTTCATCTGCTGGCCGACCTGGCCGACGGCCTGCCCGACCTGACCCACCGCGGTGGCCAGCTGTTCCAGCCGGGTGTCCACCTGGGGGAGTCTGCGGCGGCCGGGGCCGTCCTGGCCGGGAGGGTCTGCCGGCCCGGGGTGGTCGTCGGCGGGCAGTTGGGCGGGACGGGGGCGAGACATGCCGAGCACTGTACCTACGCGGGCGTAACCTACGGAAGCGTAAGGAACGGCACGTCCGCATCTTCCGGGTCCGGGAACGCTGCGGTCCCGGAAAGCGTTGCGCCGCCGCTCCCGGTGCGCACTCCGGACCGTCCCTGGTCCGGTCCCCCGGCGGGGGTGTCCCGGGCGTGGCGCTGGCCGGTGAAGGGGACCGTGAAGATCGCGGGACCTGGTCCCCGGGCGGCGCGGTGTCCGGGATGCGGGGGTACCGTGGTCGGCGTCGGAACGACCACCACGTCTCCGGCGATGGCGCGATGCGGGCGGAGGGTGCGTGGATGGGTGTGCGTGAGCTGGTGTACCGGCTCTACGCCCGGCGCCTGGCCTCGACCCTGACGCCGCAGTCGATTCCCCGGCACGTGGGCGTGCTGGTCGACGGCAATCGCCGGTGGGCGCGCAGCTACGGCGCCGACACCAGTGCCGGTCACCGGGCCGGAGCCCAGAACGTCATGGAGTTCCTCGGTTGGTGCGAGGAGGTCGGGGTCGAGGTGGTCACGCTGTGGCTGCTGTCGACGGACAACCTCAGCCGCCCCTCGGAGGAACTGACCGCCCTCTACGGGATCATCGAGGACCTGGTCGCCAGGATCGCCGGAACCGGCCGGTGCCGGGTCCATCCCGTGGGGTCGCTCGACCTGCTGCCCGCCTCGCTGGCCACCGCCCTCAAGGAGGACGAGGCCGCCACCCGCGACGTCCAGGGCCTGCACGTCAACGTCGCCGTCGGGTACGGCGGGCGACGGGAGATCGCCGACTCGGTCCGCTCCCTGCTGCAGGAACATGCCGCCCGGGGCACCTCGATCGAGGAACTGGCCGAGATCCTCGACGTCGAGCACATCGCCGAACATCTCTACACCCGCGGCCAGCCCGACCCGGACCTGGTGATCCGGACCTCGGGGGAGCAGCGGCTGTCCGGCTTCCTGCTCTGGCAGAGCGCGCACAGCGAGTTCTACTTCTGTGAGGCACTCTGGCCGGACTTCCGCAAGGTCGACTTCTTGCGCGCGCTGCGGTCCTACGCCCAGCGCCAGCGCCGCTACGGCATCTGACCTCCGGCGGGCTACGGCACCTGATCTCCGGCGGACGACACCGTCCCGCCTCCGCTGGACGGCCCGTCCGGCGTGGTCGTGATCGCCCAGGTCGCCGGTCGGACCACCCGGCGCAGCGCGGACGATCGGCCAGCCGGTCAGGCCAGCCTCACCCAAGGGTCATCCATCCGGCGGTGTGAGGCATCCGAGATCTTGTCCGGCCGGCATCGCTCGTTCGCCCATGTCGCCGGGTCGGCCCCTTTCGGCTCCACGACAACGGATCAATGCTTTGGGTAGCGATGTAATCGCGCAGCGTTTCCGGGGGGAGGGGCCGTGCGACGGTTCACGGGTCAGGTCTGGCTGGCCGCACTCGCGGCGGCGGTGGTCGTCGCCTCTCCCGCCGGGGCGCCGGCCGGCCCGGGGTCGAGCCCTGCCGGAGGTTCCGGGGACACCGCGCCCCTCGGCCCCGGGGTCGCCACGTCGGCCGCCGCGACCGTGGGGCAGCGTGATCCCGGGATCGGTGACCCGGCACCGGCCGTCCCGCACGGGGCGCCGGCCGGGACCGTGATCCCCGGCAGCTACATCGTCGTCTACCGTGCCGGCGCCACCCCGAGCCCGGCGGTGAACGCCCTCGCGGTCCGGGCCACCGCCCGCTACGGCAGCGCCCTGCACGGGTTCGCCGCCCGCCTGGACGCCGCGCAGCTGGCCACCCTCCGGCGTGATCCCGCGGTCGCCGCGGTGGTCCCCGACGTGGTGGTCCGGGCGGACGACGTGACCGGGGCGCAGGCCGACTCCCCGCCCGGCGGGCCGGTCCCGATCCCGGACGCCACCCCCCGGGGCGCCATCCCGCCGGTCGGCACGGGATCCGCCGGGACGGGCGGGACCGGGACCACCGCGGCCGGGCCGCCGGTCCGGGCCGCGACCCAGGCGGGTACGGCCACCCTGCTCGGCCCGACCTGGGGACTGGACCGGATCGACCAGCGCCTGCTGCCGCTGGACAACTCGTACACCCCGCCCGCGGACGGCACCGGGGTGACGGTCTACGTCCTCGACACCGGGATCCGGTCCACCCACCGGGCGCTGGTCGGCCGGGTCGCCACCGGGATCAACTACGCGCCGCACCGCTCCGGCGGGCCGGTCGACCCCGCGGACACCAGCGACTGCGCCGGACACGGCACGCATGTCGCCGGCACCATCGGCGGAACCACCGTGGGGGTGGCCCGCAACGTCACCCTGGTGCCGGTCCGCGTGCTCGACTGCGACGGCGTCGGGTCGATGTCCGGCGTGATCTCCGGGGTGGACTGGGTGACGGCGCACCACGTCCACCCCGCGGTGGCCAACATGAGCCTGGGCGCGTCGGCGGACTCTTCCTCGTGGGCGCTGGAGTCCGCCGTCAACAGCTCGATCTCCGCGGGCGTGGTCTACGCGGTCGCCGCCGGGAACGACTCCGAGGACGCCTGCTACCACACCCCCGCCCGGGTGGCCGCGGCGATCACCGTCGGCGCGACCACCAGCGGGGACGGTGCGGCCTGGTACTCCAACTACGGCTCCTGCATCGACCTCTACGCACCGGGCAGCTCGATCCTGTCCGCCTGGCCGACCTCCGACACCGCCGCCAACGTGCTGAGCGGTACGTCGATGGCCACCCCGCACGTGGCCGGGGTCGCCGCCCAGGTGCTGCAGTTCACCCCGGACGCCACCCCGGCCGGTGTCCGGTCGACGATCATGTCCGGCGCCGTGACGGGAGTGCTGTCCGGGATCATCCCCAACTCCGGGGACCCCAACGTCCTGCTGCAGGTGCCGCCGGATCCGGGATGGGCGAGCGACACCCTGCCACCGGTGCTCGGCGGCCTGGACTGGCGGGTGTCCGGTTCGGTGGTCACGGTGTCGACCAGCGCCACCGACCCCTCCCCGCCGCCGGACACCCCCAGCCCGACCGCATCCGCCGTCTCCCCGTTGCCGCCGATCTCCAACACCGGGGCGCCCGCACCGGTTGACCCGACCACCAGCACGACCACGACCACGACACCGCCGCCCGGGACTCCGAGCGGGGTGAAGGGGTTCGCCTGCGTCTTCGACCACGGGGCGGCCGCCACTGCGGGCAGCCGGATCGAGAGCCTGGACGGGAGGATCACGGCCTGGCTGCCGGACGGGCGCTGGTACCTCCACGTCCGTGCCGTCGACAAGGCCGGCAACTGGAGCACCGTGGCCACCGGCGGACCCTTCACCGTGGACGCCTCCGGACCCTCGCTGCGGGCGCGGGTGCGCTCGGCCGGGCAGGGCCGGTTCACCGCGGCGCTGTCCGGCACCGATCCCGGTAGCGGCGTGTCCGGGTTCGCCGTCGTCTGGAACACCAAGCGCAGTTCGGCAGCCGGCAAGGCGGCCTGGGTGGCCAGCACGGGCTCCGCCTCGGTCCGGTCCGCGCGGCTGTCCCGAGGGGTCTGGTACCTGCACGTGCGGGCCCGGGACAGGGCCGGTCACTGGTCCGGCTGGGCCACCGTCGGGCCGCTGCGCGTCACGGGCTGACCGGGCTGACGGGCCTGCGCCGGGTCACCTCGGTGCCGGGGCGCCGCGTCATCGGGTTTCCCCCGACGCGGCGGGCGGGTGAGTGGCGCCTCTCGGGGTGATGGGCGTAGCGTCAGCGTTCGATCGCGCTGCGTCGATGCGGTGGACATGGCGTCCTGCCATCCGGACACGGGACCCTCCGCCCTTGCGCGGCGCAGGCCGAGGTTACGGCCAGGTGTCAGGTATGTGGCGTGCGCGTTCGTACCGCGCGTGCCGGTACCGCCCTGTCGGTGGCCTCGCGTACCGTCGAGCTGAGCGCGTGAGCCACGCGTGTGCCTCGTGAGGGGAGACGCCATGTCCACCACCCGACGTCAGGCGAGTCCGCATCATGACGCTGAAGCGTCAGCAGGGCCGGACTCGTCGCCCGCCGGAGCGCCCTCACCCCAGGGGCGCAGGGGTCATGGCAGTCGTTCCGAACCGCGCCGCACCTTCGTCCTCGACACCTCCGTCCTGCTGTCCGACCCTCGGGCGTTGCTGCGCTTCGCGGAGCATGAGGTGGTTCTGCCCGTCGTCGTGATCACTGAACTGGAGGCCAAGCGCCACCACCCGGAGCTCGGCTACTTCGCCCGCCAGGCCCTGCGCCTGCTGGACGACCTGCGCATCCAGCACGGCCGGCTGGATGCCCCGCTGCCCGTCGGTGAGGGCGGCACGCTGGTCGTCGAGCTCAACCATGCCGACCCCGCGGTGCTGCCGGTCGGCTTCCGGCTCGGGGACAACGACAGCCGGATCCTCGCCGTCGCGCGCAGCCTCGCCGCGGACGGCAAGCACGTCACCGTCGTGAGCAAGGACCTCCCGATGCGGGTCAAGGCGTCGGCGGTCGGCCTGGAGGCCGAGGAGTACGAGGCGGAGAAGGCCGTCGACTCCGGCTGGACCGGCATGACCGACCTCGAGATGGGCGCGGACGAGATGGCCACGCTGTACTCGGAGCACACGGTGGAGCTGCCCGCCGCCACCACCCTGCCCTGCCATACCGGCCTGGTGCTGATCTCGCCGCGCGGTTCGGCGCTGGGCCGGGTCACCCCCGACAAGCGGGTCCGCCTGGTGCGCGGGGACCGGGACGTCTTCGGCGTGCACGGACGCAGTGCCGAACAGCGGGTGGCCATCGACCTGCTGCTCGACCCGGACGTCGGGATCGTCTCCCTGGGCGGCCGCGCCGGGACGGGCAAGTCGGCGCTCGCGCTGTGCGCCGGGCTGGAGGTGGTCCTGGAACGCCGCCAGCACCGCAAGGTCGTGGTGTTCCGGCCGCTGTACGCCGTCGGCGGCCAGGACCTGGGGTACCTGCCGGGCAGCGAGGCGGAGAAGATGAGCCCCTGGGGGCAGGCCGTCTTCGACACCCTCGGCGCGCTGGTGTCCCAGGAGGTCGTCGAGGAGGTCATCGACCGCGGCATGCTCGAGGTGCTGCCGCTGACCCACATCCGGGGCCGGTCCCTGCACGACGCCTACGTCATCGTCGACGAGGCCCAGTCCCTGGAACGCAACGTCCTGCTCACCGTGCTCTCCCGGATCGGGCAGAACTCGCGCGTGGTGCTCACCCACGACGTCGCCCAGCGGGACAACCTGAGGGTGGGCCGGCACGACGGTGTGGCCGCGGTGATCGAGGCGCTCAAGGGACACCCGTTGTTCGCCCACATCACCCTGACCCGGTCCGAGCGGTCGCCGGTGGCCGCCCTGGTCACCGAACTGCTGGAGGGCATCGAGCTGTAGAGGCAGACGTCAGGGACACCTGCCCGCTGCGGGTCTGGTGTCCCTGACGTCTGCCCGCGCCACGACGTCTGCCCGCACCGCGCCGCAGGAGCGCCAGGGTTTTGGCCGCGTGCCGGCCCGCCATGGTGGCGGCGGGGGTTCCGGGCGTGGCTGCGGAGGGATCCGGGTCATCAGCCGTTTCCCAAGGGGTCTCGTTATCAAACTGTTACTGGTTATGCGCGTGATCGCTGACCAGGTGAAATATTGCAATATGTATTGATTATGAGTGACGAGCTTCACTCAGTGTCCTAGATCACTCCCAATTACGCCACGGACAGTGACGCCTGGCTGATCTACGGACCGCAGAGGGTCACGCTGTGCACTTGTGTCGCAGGTCACGGGGCGGCAAGATCTGGCCCGCTGCGCGACTTACTCACCGGTAACCGCGACGGCGTCCAGCTCAGCCAGCGCATCTCGTGGCCCCCGCCCGGGCCAGTTGTTTCCCGTGCCGGGTCCGCGAGTGTCCCTCAGTGAAGGAGGATCGCGTGCAAGACCGGCACGCTCGTCCCGCCCACGGCCGCACCCGGTGGCGCCGCTTCGCGGCCGTCACCGTGCCGTCGGTCATCGTTACCGGCGGCATCATGTTCGGGATGGCCAACGGCGCCATCGCAGCCTCGTTCGCTGTGTCGGGGGACACCTTCAAGGTGTCGGCCGACGAGCTCAAGGGCAACGGCTTCGCTCAGTACGGCAGCGTCGACCACAACGCCAAGTCGCCGATGATCCCGGTGGCCGTCGCGGGGATCAACAACGCCACCTCCATCACCAACATGTGTCAGTCGGTCAAGGTCCCCGTCCTGGGCGTCTCCGTCGTCCTGCGGGCCGGGACCACGCAGGGCAAGCCGGCCACGGCGACCGGGCTGATGTTCGACCTCACCTCGCTGAAGGCGGACACCGCGGTGTTCGGGGGCCTGGACATCGGCCGGGATGCCTCCACGCTGTCGAAGGGCGGCGCCGGAGCCAAGGGCGCCCAGGGCGGCTTCGGCCAGGAGGCCGACTCGGTCACGCTGACCAACGTCAAGCAGGTCGCGTGGTCGGCGAGCGCCGGCACCTTCACGCTGCCCGACCTCAACCTGCAGGTCGACCCCAGCGGCGGCGAGTGCTTCTAGTGACCCACGCGTGGGGGTCCGCGGGTCACCGTCCGCGGACCCCTGTCGCGTGTTCCCCCGAGACGGAGAGGACCTTCACGTGATCCCGGAGGAAGCAGTGCCCGAGAATCAGGGTGGTCTCGCCCGCGCCCGCACAGCGCTGCGGGACTGGCGGCTCTCGCGGCCTTTCTGGGGTGGGCTGTTCACCCTGCTGTCGGGCCTGGAGTTCTTCTTCAGCACCCAGGAGAACCCACTCGGCGGCCTGAAGGTGAGCTTCGGGCAGCAGGGCTTCCTGGCCTGGGTGCTCCCGCTGGCGCTGGTGCTGTGCGGCCTGCTGGGACTGTTCAACCCGTTGCAGCGGATGTTCTACGGCATCGTCGCCGCCGCGGCCGCCGTGTTCGGGCTGATGGGGCTCAACCTCGGTGGCTTCATGCTCGGGACCCTGCTCGGGATGATCGGCGGGGGGCTGATGGCCAGCTGGATGCCGATCGACTCCGGCGGCGACCCTGCGGCCGGCGAACCGGACGGCAACCCCGGCGCTGCGCAGGAGGACCCGGTTCCGCAGGCTGACCCGGCCGGCTCGTCGGACGGTGGTTTCGGGTCCGGGTACCAGACGGAACCCGTTGCCGGGACGGACCTTCCCGCCCGAGGTCCGGCCGGAGAGGGCCACGCTCCGGCTTCCGGCACCGCCGTCGGTTCCCCCACGCCCCCGGACCGGGCCGGGGCCGGGGTGCTGCGCCACGGTGGGGAGGCGATGGCCGTCCTGCTCGTCGTCCTGGCGGTCGCCACCGGCACCTGCCTGCTGCGCAGCGGGCGGGCCGAGGCCGCGACCTGCGCCGGGCCGACCACCACCCCCGCGGCGTCCTGCCCGGCGGATCCGGCCGCCTCCGCGACGGCGGTGCCGGCCTCGACCGCATCCCCGACGAGCGTGCCGACTGCCGCCGCGTCTGCGACCAGCGTGCCGACCGCCACCGTGCCGACCGCCACCGTGCCGGCCACCAGTGCGCCGGCCGGGACTCCGACGACGCCGGCCGTGTCGCCGAGCGCTGCGCCTTCGCCCGGGACCGGCGGGACCGCCGCCGGAAACGCCTCGTCGGTGGGCAATACGGCTGGGGCCGGCGTCGTGGGAGGCTCGGCCCCCGCGCCTGCGGTGGCGGACGCGGCGGCGCTCCCGGCGATCTACGGAACCGCGACCACCGCGACGCCCGCCCCGGCCGGGGTGCTCAAGGTGGCGGGGGAGTGGACGCTGACCACCGACACCATGCTCATGAAGGGCATGAAGTACGACGGTGTGTTCGATGTACCGAAGGCCGGGGGAGGCACGATCCGCGCCCTGCGGTTCTCGATGGACTCGGTCTCGCACACCCCCTTCAAGCTGGTCACGCAGGATCAGAGCGGGCGGATGACCTTCACCGCGGGCGAGCTGAGCGTCAGCGGAAACGCTCAGGTCTACTGCACGTACCTGCACGGGAACCTGCTGGGCATCTTCCCGGTCAGGTACAGCCCGAGCACCCCGCCGCCGATCTCTCTGCCGGGCGTCGCCCTGCCTGTCCTCATCGGCAGCGTCAGCCTCGGGCTGGTGGACGTCCAGTCGCAGAGCCTCACGGCGTCCTCCTTCGGGCTGGCGACGAGCTGAACGGTTCGCCGCGGGTGGAGTGTCTCTGCGGTGGAGCGTCGTGGCTGCTCGTGTCTCCTCGGTGTTGCGCAGTGTCTCTTCTGCGGAGCGTCGCTGCCGGCCGCGATCCCCAGAAGGTGGACGCCGGGCGGGTCGGACCGTGGCGAGCCACGCGGCGTGTCGCGGTGATGTCAGTCACTTTGTTACACGCACCGTGACATTCCTCAGCCGTATCGTCCAAATTTGCCGCATTTGCGCCAACACCGGGGTTGCCAGCCTGCCCCATCGCCACGGATGGTGGAGCCCGACAGCACCCCCTGCACGTGGGTCGCCAGGACCGGTGATGAGGCCGGCTCCGGTGGCCCGGGACGGGATCGTCCCACCGTGCCGCCGCTCGCCCGAGGTGGGCGGCCGGGCTCTCACACACCCTGACCGGCGCAGCCGCGCCCAGGTGGCGCCCTGCGCCAGCGAGTCCGTGCCCGGGGTGAACCGCACCCGGCCTTGACTGTGTGGGGCAGGGCAAGGAGAGGGACTGGCGTGCTGCCCAGGCTGCTTCGCTCCATCCGTACGTTCCGCAACGACCCGTCGCAGGCCGATGAGAGCCTCCCGGTGCCCGCGCGGTCGGCCGCAGAACCCGCCGACGCCGAGACGATGCCGGCCGAACCGGTGCTCGCCGAGACGGTGTTCGCCGAACCGGTGCTCGCCGAGACAGGTCCTGCCGAGGATCCCCGCCGGGCCGAGCATGCCCTCCGGGAGCCGGTACGGGCCGCCGGCCCGAAGATCGGCCTGGTGGCGCTGGGCCTGTCCGTGCTGACCGTGACCGCACTGGCCGTGGGCACGCTCCAGGGGCTGCGCTCCGACCAGGCCTCGCCCGCCGGCGTTACCGGCCAGGCGATGCTCGCTGCCGCCCGGCAGGCCGACCTGCTCGACGGTCGCCAGCAGGACGTCGCCGGGGCGCGGGC
>DASTGO010000175.1:0-27346 GCA_035719045.1 Kineosporiaceae bacterium
GGTCGCGAACTTCTCGATGATCGCCAGGAGTTCGTAGGCCTCGAACTCGGCCGACGTGGGCTCGTCGTTCGGGCCGCGTGCGTCGCCGAGCTGGGCGTCGATGAGGGCGAAGAAGTCGGGTGTGGCGCGGACGGTGCGTCGATCCACCGGGGATGCCGCGGCGGGTCAGGAGGCGTTGCCGCGCAGCCCGGTCTCGCGTTCCAGGATCCGTCGCTGTTGCGCCTCGAGGGCGGGCCGGTACTGCTCGGGCACCTGGTCGAGGTCGTAGATGATCGACGCCTCGAAGGACTGGTCCCGCTCGGCGGGTGTCATCGCCTCGACCTGGCTGACGGTGACGACCCGCATCTTTCCTCCCACCCGAAGACCTGGCTCCAGGGTAACCGGGGCCCGCGATCAGTTCACCGGCCCTGGCGAGGCTCGGCCGCAGGTGCGTCCGGAGGGAGCAGAGGATGCCCCGGCCACTGCTGGAAGATCAGGTTGGTGTGCACCAGGGCCACCTCGGGCCGGGCCGTCAACTCGTCCAGGACCAGACGCTGCAGGTCCGCGACGGACGGGGTGGCCACGTGGACCATGAAGTCGTCCGGGCCGGTGAGGTGGTAGAGCGCACGGGTCTCGGGGAGCGCGAGGACGTGCGCCACGAAGGGGGTCACCAGCGGCCTGCGGTGCGGTTGCACGCGGACGGCGAGCATCGCCTCGAGGGGTCGCCCCAGGGCCGAGGCCTCCACCCGGACCGTGTACCCCTGGATCACCCCGATCGCCCGCAGGCGGTTCACCCGATCCGAACAGGTGGACGGCGCGACCCCCACCGCCGCGGCCAACTCCCGGTTGCTGATCCGTGCATCGAGTTGCAGCAGGCGGAGAATCTCATGATCAACCGGATCCGTACGAGCTGATTCGACCATGCTCCGAACGGTATCCGGGGACTCTTGGCCGTGGACCGGTCACCGTCCACCCTGATCGGCATGAGCCCCCACGACTTCACGACCCGAGCCGTCCATGCCGGGCGGGCCGACCTGACCGAGGCCGGGCTGCACGCGGTGCCGCTGGACCTGTCGACCACCTACCCCTCCCGGGACGCCCGCGCCGAGGCCGCCCGCCTGGACGCCGTGGGCCGCGGGGAGCAGCTCGACGGTCACCCCATCTACGGGCGGGTGGGCAATCCGACCGTCGCCCGGTTCGAGTCCGCGATCGCCGAACTGGAGGGCTTCAGCGCGGGGGTGGCCTTCGCGACCGGGATGGCGGCGTTGAGCGCCTGTCTGCTCGCGGCCGTGGCGAGCGGGCGGCCGGGGGTGGTCGCGATCCGGCCGCTGTACGGCACCAGTGACCACCTCGTGGCCTCCGGCCTGCTCGGGTCGTCGGTGACCTGGGTGCGGCCGGAGGAGGTCGCCGCAGCCGTCACCGCGGACACCGGCCTGGTGATCCTTGAGACTCCGGCCAACCCCACCCTCGCCGAGGTCGACATCGCCGCCGTGGTGAAGGCGGCCGCCCCGGTTCCCGTGCTCGTGGACAACACCTTCGCCACTCCCGTCCTGCAGCAGCCGGGACGGCAGGGGGCTGCGATGGTCATGCACAGCGCGACGAAGTTCCTCGGTGGCCATGGGGACGTGCTGGGTGGGGTGGTGGTCTGCGAGGAGCCGTGGGCCCGCCTGCTCCGGCAGGTCCGGGTGGCCACGGGCGGAATCCTGCACCCGCTCGCCGGCTACCTCCTGCTGCGCGGGCTGCAGACGCTGCCGATCCGGGTCGAGCGCGCCTGCGCCACGGCCGCGGTTCTCGCCGAGCGGCTGGCCGGTCACCCCCGGGTGGCCGCCGTGCACTATCCGGGCCTGCGCACGGACCGCCCCGAGGGGCAGATGCGCGGTGGGGGAGCCCTGCTCTCCTTCGAGGTGGACCGGCCGGCGGAGGACGTGGTCGCCGAGGTCCGCCTGATCACCCCGGCCGTCAGCCTGGGCTGCACCGACACCCTGATCCAGCACCCCGGATCGCTGTCCCATCGCATCGTCGAGCATTCCGACCGGCTGCAGGGCGGGATCGAGGACCGGCTCCTGCGCCTGTCGGTGGGACTGGAGGACCCGGACGACCTCTGGGACGACCTGGACCGGGCACTGCGGGCGGGCTGATCCCGGCGTGCGAGGGGCGGGCGCCCGGAAGGTGTTGCGGCTCAGGAGGTTTCGTCGGTGGGTCCGACGAGGACGACGTCGAGCCGGCGGGGGCCGTGGACGCCTTCGACGCGGGACAGTTCGATGTCGCTGGTGGCTGAGGGTCCGCTGATCCAGGTGAGGGGTCGGGTGGGGTCGAGGCGGTGGAGGGCTTCGGGGATGGTTTGGACGATCTGGTGGGCGTGGACGACGACGATGTGGTGGTCGGGGATCAGGGTGATCATGCGGCGGCCCTGGTCGGGTCCCGCGTCGAGCACGATGGTGCCGGTCTCGGCGATGGCGGTGGCGCAGCCGGTGAGGACGGTGTCGGCGGTGTCCAGGTCGGTGGGGGTGAGGGGGGCGTCGGGGGTGTCGTGGCGTCGTTGACCTGGCCAGTCGCCGAGATCGACGGGGGAGCGTGGTGGCAGGACGAGCTGGTGGACGGCTCGCTGGTCGAGTAGGCCGGTGACGGTGGCGGTGAGGGTGTGCGGGGTGCAGGGGTGGACGCCGGCCTTGTAGTCGTGCAGCCGGTCGGTGAACAGGTCCAGCCGTTCCCGGGTGTCGAGTGTGCCGGTGGTGCGGTAGCTGTGGGGGGCGCGGCCGTGCTGGTCCTTCGCCGGGACTTCCTGCGCGGCAACGGATCCGGCGGTGTGGGGGTGGGGTCCGCTGGTCAGGGCGGTGGCGATGCGGTGCAGGAGTTGTTCGCGGATGTCGGGCCGTGCCGGGTTCACCGGGGGCCTCCTCGGGTGCGGGTCCACCACTGGCGGAACGTTTCGGGGGGTGGGGCGGGCAGGTCGCGGGCGGCGGTCCAGTGGTTCAGGGGTGGGGGCAGGGTCCGGATGTGGGTGTGGTCGCCTTGCAGGCGGGCCAGCAGGCGTGCGGCGGTCAGGGCGGTTTCGGCGCGGCTGAACCGGTCGGGGTTGGTCATGGCCCAGGCGGCGGCGGACATCGCGGCCCGTTCACCGGTCGGTAGCGGGCGGGTGCGTAGGCCGTCGACGTGGCGGGTGCGCAGGTGGACCAGCAGGGTGGGGATGTCGATCTTGACGGGGCAGACGTCGTAGCAGGCGCCGCAGAGGGTGGAGGCGTAGGGGAGGGTGTCGACGGGGTCGGTCCGGCTTGTGGTGCCGGCCTGGCCGTGGCGGGTGGCGTGCATGCCGGCCAGTTGGGGGGTCAGGACGGCGCCGATGGGTCCGGGGTAGACCGAGCCGTAGGCGTGGCCGCCGACGCGTTCGTAGACGGGGCAGACGTTCAGGCAGGCCGAGCAGCGGATGCAGTGCAGGGCCTGGCGTCCGGTGGGGTCGGCGAGGGCGGCGGTGCGGCCGTTGTCCAGCAGGATGAGGTGGACGTCCTGCGGCCCGTCGGGGGTGCTGGTGGCCTGCCCGTCGGGGTCGACGCCGTGGTGGGTGCCGGTCCACATCGAGGTGTAGGGGTTCATCCGTTCGCCGGTGGCCGAGCGGGGCAGGAGTTGCAGGAACACTTCCAGGTCGGTCCAGGTGGGCAGGACCTTCTCGATGCCCATCACGGTGATCAGGGTTTCGGGCAGGGTCAGGCACATCCGGCCGTTGCCCTCGGACTCCACCACGCCCAGGGTGCCGGTGTCGGCGACCGCGAAGTTGGCCCCGCTGATCGCGACCGTGCTGGACAGGAACGTCTGGCGCAGGTGGGCCCGGGCGGCCATCGCCAGTGCCCGGGGTTCGTCGGTGAGGTCGGGGTCGACGCCGGCCATCCGGTCGGCGAAGATCTGCCGGATCTCCGCCCGGTTGCGGTGGATCGCCGGGACCAGGATGTGGGAGGGCTTGTCGTGGGCCAGTTGCACGATGAGTTCGGCCAGGTCGGTCTCGACCGCGGTGATCCCGGCGTCGGCCAGGGCCTGGTTCAGGCCGATCTCCTGGGTGGCCATCGACTTGACCTTGACCACCCGGTCCACGGGCCGCCCGTCCCGGCGCTGTTTGGCCCGGATGATCTCGATCGTGATCTGGTTGGCGTCGTCGGCGTCGCGGGCCCAGTGCACGACCCCGCCGCGGGCGGTCACGTTGGCCTCCAACTGGACCAGCAGGTCCGGCAGCCGGGCCATCACGTCGGTTTTGATCGCGGCGGCGGCGTCCCGCAGTTGCGGCCAGTCCGGCAGTTCGGCGATGACGGCGGCGCGTTTGGCCCGGATCGTGGCGGTGGCGTGGCCGAGGTTGCGGCGCAGTTGACTGTCCGCCAGGGCCGTGCGCGCCGCGGCCGGGAACGGTTGGTCGCCGCGCAGCGTGCCCCGCTCGGTGGCCACCGGCATCCCCAGGAACGTCCGCCCCACCACCCCGCCCGCCTCCCGCCCGCCGGTGTTCCGCCCGCTCACCGTGCGCCCTGCCAGCCCTCACCGGCCAGGACCTCGGCCAGGTGCAGGGTGCGGACCCCGGCCCGCAGCCGGGACAGGCCCCCGCCGATGTGCATCAGGCAGGAGGAGTCCCCGGCGGTCAGCACCTCCGCGCCGGTGCCTTGCACGTGGCGCATCTTGTCGGCCAGCATCGCGGTGGACACCGCGGCGTTCTTCACCGCGAAGGTGCCGCCGAACCCGCAGCACTCGGCCGCGGCGGGCAGTTCGACCAGATCGATCCCGGCCACCGACCGCAGCAGCCGCAACGGTTTGTCGTCCACCCGCAGCAGCCGCAGCGAATGGCAGGTCGGGTGATAGGTCACCCGGTGCGGGAACCGCGCTCCCACCTCGGTCACCCCCAGCACATCGACCAGGAACTCACTGAGCTCGAACGTCCGCGCCGCCACCGCCTCCGCCCGCCCGGCCAGTCCCGCCCCCGCCCGGCCCTGCCCCGCCAACTCCCGGGCGAGCATCGCGTGCTGGTGGCGCACCGACCCCACACACGACCCCGACGGCGCCACGATCGCCTCCGCCCCCAACCCGCCCTCGGACACCGGCCGCAGCGCCGCCTCGAACACCTCCACATGGTGGGCGACCACCGGCAGCGCCTCCCGCTGGTAACCGGTGTTCACCTGCATCTGCCCACAACAGGTCTGCCCCTGCGGGAACACCACCTCATGCCCCAGCCGCTCCAACACCACCACCATCGCCTGCCCCGCCCGCGGGAACAACGCATCCACCAGACAGGTCACGAACAGGGCCACCCTCATCGAGCACCTCCGGATGCCGTGCGGCGGGCGGGTCACCCGTGGACCCGTCATGAATCCTCGTGCCGTCGCGGTCCGTCCCCGGTGGGGTACGCCGGCCCGGCCTGCCGCCGACGGGCAGACCCCGGCAGCGCCCGGCCGTTGCCGGGGAACACCGTGGCCGCCTGGGGTAGCGGGTGCCGCTCACTCTGCGCAAACGATTGACCACATGTCAAGCTTCGGGTTCCGTGTTGCCGGCACGGGAACCGCACGCCACTACGCTGCGCGGCATGGTCACGCTGGGGGACGTCGCGGCCCGGGCGGGTGTCTCGGTCTCGGCCGTGTCACGGGTGCTCAGCAACCACCCCAGCGCCCGGGTGAGCGAGGCCACCCGCTGCCGGATCCTCCAGGCCGCGTGCGAGCTGCGGTACCGCCCCAACTTCGCCGGCCGGGCGCTGAGGTCGGCGCGGACCCGCGTCATCGGTCTCGTGGTGCCCGACCTGACCGACGCGCTGTTCGCCGAGCTGCTGCACGGAGCGCAGGACGAGGCGCGTGAACGCGACTACATGGT
The DNA here is from genome assembly GCA_035719045.1 of Kineosporiaceae bacterium. GTDB lineage: Bacteria > Actinomycetota > Actinomycetes > Actinomycetales > Kineosporiaceae > DASTGO01. Next base: position 5,812 of record DASTGO010000175.1, read on the forward strand.
GCTGCTGGGCAGGTCCGACAACCTCTCGGCCGGAGGCGAGGTGGTCGGACGCCTCGTCGGCGAGGGGCGGGTCGACGGGATGGTGGTGCAGGTGGGCGACGGTGTCCCGCCCGCCGGCCTCGGTGCGATCCTCGCGTCGGCGGCGCCGATCGTGCTCCTCAACTCGGTGTACGAGGGACATGTCGGATCGGTGGTGTTCGACGACGTCGAAGGTGCCCGCCTGGCCACGGAGCATCTCCTCCGGTTCGGGCACACGCGGATCGCCCTGGCGAACGGGTTGCGCCGGTCGTACACCGCCCGGCAGCGCGGCATCGGCTTCCGATCGGCGCTGGCCGAGGCCGGACTGCGCCCGGCGGGACGGGCCTACGAGACCCGTCTGGGGTACACGGCCGCCGACGGGCGGGGCGCGCTGCGGCGCCTGATGAACCTGCCCGAGCCCCCGACCGGGGTCGTCGTCGCCAACGTCGACGCCGCCATCGGCCTGCTCGCCGAGGCCCGGGCGGCCGGGGTCCGCGTGCCGCGTGACCTCTCGGTCGTCAGCGTGCACGACTCGTGGACGGCGGAGAACACCTGGCCCCCGCTGACCGCCGTCCGGATGCCCTTCTCCGCGATGGGACGTGCGGCCGTGCGCGCCGTCATCGCCCGGATCGAGACCGGCGCCATGACCGCCGAGCTGGTCGGCGACCCGGCGCCCGAACTCGTCGTCCGCGAGTCCAGCACACGGTCCCGCCGCTGACCCGGCCGGCGGATGGTCACGGCCCTCTGCCGGCGCCGACGCCGGATGACAGAATCCGATCGGATGTGCCGTCGGACACCGGCCACCTGTTCCGGGTCAACCACGCGACCGGCAGCGGCACCGAGGCGCTGCGCGAGCATCCCCGGGTGGCCGACGGCGTGCCGGCACGACGGCGCCCGCCCCGCAGCCGTGAGCAGCACGAGGTCCGTTCGTCCCGACGATCCCGGAGGAAATGACATGAGGTTCGCCAGGCTCGGGCCCGCAGGTCACGAGATCCCCGCCGTGCACGCCGACGGGCGATACCTGGACCTGCGACCGGTCCTGGCGGACCTCGGCGGCGACCTCGGCCCGGCCTTCTTCGCCGGCGGCGGGATCGAGCGGGTGGCCGCCGCCCTGGCCGCCGGGGAGTTGGCGCCGCTCGGTGGCGCGGCGGCGATGCGGGTCGCCGCTCCGCTGGCCGGTCCCGGCAAGATCGTCTGCATCGGGATGAACTATCGCGACCACGCCGCGGAGACGGGGGCGGCGGTCCCGGCCGAACCCGTGGTCTTCATGAAGGACCCCTCGACGATCGTCGGCCCGTTCGACGAGGTCCTGGTGCCCCGTGGCTCGACCAAGACCGACTGGGAGGTCGAACTGGGCGTGGTCATCGGCCGCACCGCGCGCTACCTGGACCACCCGCAGCAGGCCCGTGAGCACGTGGCCGGCTACCTGGTCTCCCACGACGTGTCCGAGCGGGAGTTCCAGCTGGAGCGCGGCGGTCAGTGGGACAAGGGCAAGAGCTGCGAGACGTTCAACCCGCTCGGCCCGGAGCTGGTGACCGCCGACGAGGTGCCCGATCCGCAGGCGCTCCGGCTGACCCTGTCGGTGAACGCGGTGAGGCGGCAGGACGGCACCACCGCGGACATGATCTTCGGGATCGACCACGTGATCTGGTACCTGTCGCAGTTCATGGTGCTGCGACCCGGTGACCTGATCAACACCGGAACTCCGGCCGGGGTCGCGCTCGGGCTGCCGGACCACCCGTACCTGCAGGCCGGTGACGTCGTGGAGCTGGAGATCTCCGGGCTCGGCTCGATGCGGCAGACGGTGGGGCAGGCATGAGCGCGGCCGGTCCGGTGCCGGGGTCCACCACCGGGACGGCCCCGGAGGTTGACGGCGGCCTCGGGGCTGTGCGGGCGAGGCGTCCATGAGGCTGTCGCTGACCCGGTTGGGCCTGGGCGGAGCCCAGTTCGGCAACCTGTACCGCGAGATGTCCGACGAGGCCGCCGAGCAGACCTTCGCGACGGCGTGGGAGCGTGGCGTCCGCTACTACGACACCGCCCCGCACTACGGGCTCGGGTTGTCCGAGCGCAGGCTGGGCACCCTGCTGCGGCAGCGGCCGCGCGAGGAGTACGTGCTGTCCACCAAGGTCGGCCGGCTGCTGGTGCCGAACCCGGACTTCGCCGGACAGCAGGATGACGGGGGTTTCGCGGTCCCGGCCGACACCGTGCGGCAGTGGGACTTCAGCCGGGACGGGATCCGCCGTTCGATCGCCGACAGCCTCGACCGGCTCGGCCTGGACCGGATCGACATCGCCTACCTGCACGACCCGGAGGACCACTGGCGGCAGGCGCTGTCGGAGGGACTGCCCGCCCTGCTGGAACTGCGGGACGAGGGCGTGCTGCGGGCGGTCGGGGCCGGGATGAACTTCGCCGAGCACCTGACCGAGCTGGTCCGCGACCACGACGTCGACCTGGTGATGTGCGCCGGCCGGCACACCCTGCTGGAACAGGCGAACGAGCTGCTGGACACCGCCCACGACCGCGGCGTCGGCGTGGTCATCGCCGGGGTGTACAACTCGGGGCTGCTCGCCAAGGGGCGCCCGGCACCGGGTGCCCACTACAACTACGCGCCGGCGCCGCAGGCGGTGATCGACCGGGTGAACGCGCTGGCCGACGTCTGCGACCGGCACGGCGTGGAGCTGGCCGACGCCGCGCTGGCGTTCCCGCTGTGCCATCCCGCCGTGCTCTGCGTCGTCGTCGGGGCTGCCTCGGCGGGGCAGATCACCCAGGCCGCCGATCGGCTGGATCGCCAGCTCCCGCAGGCACTGTGGGCCGAGCTGGTCGACACCGGGCTGATCAACAGTGCGGGCCCTGCCGGCCGGGGCCCGCAAATCCTTGATCTGGAACGGGAACCATCGTGACCCGCATCGTCGCCGTCGACGTCCACGACGTGCGCTTGCCGATCTCGCTGTCGATGGACGGCCCGGACGCCATGAACAGGGACGGTGACTACTCGGCGGTCCAGGTGGTCCGCTTCGCGGACCTCACCCTGTGGTCGTTATGCGCCTGTCGGCATCAGCTGCCCCGACTGCAGTGATTCGGGGGGACTGCATCCTTCTGCCGGGTGGTGGGGGCGTGATCCGGTCGCCGTTCGCGACAAGTCCTGTTCGTGACCGGGCCTGGTGGCCGGATGCGTAGGATGGCCGACCATGAGGATGCTCGTCACTGGTGGAGCCGGCTTCATCGGCGCGAACTTCGTGCACCACACCATGCGCAACCACCCCGACTACGAGGTCTGCGTGCTGGATGCACTGACCTACGCGGGCAACCGCGAGAGCCTCGCGCCGGTGGCGGACGCCGTGAGGTTCGTGCACGGCGACATCTGCGACGCGGAACTCGTCGACCGTCTGGTGCGCGAGACCGACGTGGTGGTGCACTTCGCGGCCGAGTCGCACGTGGACAACTCCCTGCACGACCCCGAGCCGTTCCTGCGCACCAACATCCTCGGGACCTACACCATCCTGGAAGCCGTCCGCCGGCACGACAAGCGGCTGCACCACATCTCCACCGACGAGGTCTTCGGTGACCTGGCTCTCGACGCGGTCGAGAAGTTCACCGAGGAGACCCGCTACGACCCGTCCAGTCCCTACAGCGCCACCAAGGCCGGCTCCGACATGCTGGTCCGGGCCTGGGCCCGCTCGTTCGGGATCGCAGCGACGCTGTCCAACTGTGCGAACAACTACGGGCCCTACCAGCACGTGGAGAAGTTCATCCCCCGCCAGATCACCAATGTCCTCGTGGGGGAGCGACCCAAGCTCTACGGCGCGGGGGAGAACGTGCGTGAGTGGACCCACGTCGACGACCACAACGACGCGGTGCACCTGATCCTGTCCAAGGGTGAGGCGGGGCAGACGTATCTCATCGGCTCCGGGGATGAGCGCAACAACGCCGGCATCCTCAAGCTGATCCTGGAGTTGATGGGTCAGCCGAGCGACGCCTTCGACTTCGTCCCCGACCGGCCCGGCCACGATCTGCGGTATTCCAACGACTCCACCAAGATCCGCACGGAGCTGGGCTGGACGCCTCGCTACGGCGACTTCCAGGCCGGGCTCACCGCCACCATCGACTGGTATCGCGAGAACGGCTGGTGGTGGCAGCCGCAGAAGAAGGCCGCCGAGGCCCGCTACGCCAAGCTCGGTCGATAGCGTCACCCCGCACGCAGCGGCCCTCCGATTCCGCCCTGTCCAGGTGCGGAACGGGGGGCCGCTTTCGCCATCGTCGCCCTGGCCGTAGGGGTCTGGTGAAGCCGACGCTCTTGACCGCCTGCTCGCTGATGCCGTCGACCAGGGCGACGGGCCGGGCGGGTTCACGGATGCGACTGCTGTCCGGGCGGGTGATGCGGCTGGCTTCCCCGACCACGTCTGCCTCGGAGGTGTCGCCATGATCGAACGGTACGTGTTGGGTCTTCACGAGGTTGACCAGACGCAGGTAGCGGTCGTCGGCGGCAAGGGCGCGCACCTGGGCGGGCTGTTGCGGGTCGACGGCATCCGCGTGCCGGATGGCTTCTGCGTGACGGCGGACGCCTTCCGGCGGTTCCTGGCGGAGGCGCCGTCGATCGGCGATCGGCTGGATCAGCTGTCGCTCCTGAACCCTGGCGACCGGGAGGCGACCGGCACGCTCAGTGCGCAGATCCGCGGGATCATCGAGGGGAGCGTCATTCCCGATGATCTCGCGGCGGCGATCACCCGAGCTCTCGCCTCATACGGTGAGCACGCTGCCTACGCCGTGCGATCCAGCGCGACGGCAGAGGACCTGCCGACAGCCTCCTTCGCCGGCCAGCAGGACACGTACCTGAACGTCGTGGGCCCGGCGGCGATCCTCCTGCACGTCCGACGGTGCTGGGCCTCGCTGTTCAGCGAGCGGGCCGTGACCTACCGGCAGCGCAACGGCATCGACCACCGAACGGTGCACATGGCCGTGGTCGTGCAGCAGATGGTCTTCCCGCAGGCGGCCGGCATCCTGTTCACGGCCGATCCCCTCACGTCGAACCGGAGGATCGCCTCCGTCGAGGCCACCTTCGGCCTGGCGGAGGCCCTGGTCTCCGGCCTGGTCAACGGGGACGTCTACAAGGTGCGCGACGGCGAGGTCGTCGCCAGGACGGTCGGTGCCAAGAAGTTCGCCGTCCACGCCTCGCCGGCGGGCGGGACGCAGGAACAGGTGATCGACCCGCAACTGCAGGCCCAGCCGGCGTTGACGGATGCGCAGGTCGTGCGGCTCGCGCAGCTCGGCCGCCGGATCGAAGCGCACTTCGGCAGTCCCCAGGACATCGAATGGTGTCTGGTCGGCGACGGCTTCCAGATCGTCCAGAGCCGGCCGATCACCACGCTGTTCCCCATCCCCGAGGCCGGTGACCGGGAGAACCACGTCTACGTCTCGGTCGGTCACGGGCAGATGATGACTGACGCCATGAAGCCTCTGGGTATCTCGATGTGGCAGCTGACGGCCATGGCCCCGATGCTCGAGGCGGGCGGACGGCTGTTCGTCGACGTCACCCGTCGCCTGGGCTCGCCCGCGAGCCGCGCCGGACTCCTGGACGTGATGGGGAGGGGCGATCCGCTGATCAGGGACGCACTGGAGACCGTCCTCGACCGAGGCGACTTCGTCCCGTCGCTCCCGGACGCGGGTCCCCCCGGGCCGCCGGCCGGCGGTGGATCCGCCCCGATCGAGACCGATCCCGCGATCGTCACCGAACTGGTCGAGCGCAGCCGGGCGTCCATCGCCGCCCTGCGGCGCGACATCGCGACGAAGACCGGACCGTCGCTGTTCGACTTCCTGCTGGAGGCCATCCAGGAGCACAAGCGGGTCCTCAGCGATCCGCTGAGCATGCAGGCGATCATGGCCGGGATGGAGGCCACGTGGTGGCTGAACGACCAGCTGCGGGAATGGCTGGGCGAGAAGAACGCGGCGGACACGCTCACGCTGTCGGCCCCTGACAACATCACGTCAGAGATGGGACTGGCGCTGCTCGACGTCGCGGACGTGATCCGCCCGCATCCGCAGGTGGTGGCGTTCCTGCAGGGCGTCGAGGACGAGGGCTTCCTGGACGAGCTGCCGAAGGTTGCGGGCGGAGCCGAGGCGCGTGACGCCATCGAGGCCTACCTCGACCGGTACGGCATGCGCTGCGTCGGCGAGATCGACATCACCAGGCCGCGCTGGAGTGAACGCCCCACCACGCTCGTGCCCCTGATTCTGGACAACATCAAGCTCTTCGAGCCGGGCGCTGCCGCGCGGCGCTTCGAGCACGGGCGGCAGGCGGCGCAGCGGAAGGAACAGGAGGTGCTGTCACGCTTGCGGGCCCTGCCGGACGGAGAGCAGAAGGCCGACGAGACCAAGCGGATGATCGACCGGGTTCGGACCTTCATCGGGTACCGGGAATACCCGAAGTACGGCATCGTCAGCCGCTACTTCGTCTACAAGCAGGCACTGCTGGCGGAGGCCGAGCGCCTCGTGCAGGCCGGCGTTCTTCCTGAGAAGGAGGACATCTTCTTCCTCACGTTCGCCGAGCTCCACGACGTCGTGCGCACCCACCAGGCGGATGGGCGGCTCATCCAGCAGCGCAGGGAGGCATTCCGGTCGTACCAGGGGCTCACGCCACCACGGGTGCTCACCTCGGACGGCGAGGCCGTCGCCGGTGCGTACCGGCGCGACGACGTGCCGGCCGGTGCCCTGCTCGGCCTACCGGTCTCCGCCGGGACCGTCGAGGGCAGGGCCCGCGTGATCCTCGACATGGCGCAGGCAGATCTCGAAGCGGGCGACATCCTGGTCACGCCCTACACGGACCCCAGTTGGTCGCCGCTGTTCGTCGCGATCACCGGTCTGGTGACGGAGGTGGGCGGCCTGATGACCCACGGCGCAGTGATCGCCCGGGAGTACGGCTTGCCGGCCGTTGTGGGCGTGGAACGGGCCACCCGGCTGATCCGGGACGGCCAACGGATCCGCGTGCACGGAACGGATGGCTACGTCGAGGTCCTGCCGTGACTGGCCACACCTCCGCCGCGCAGCATCGCCAGGAGATGGCTGAGATGTTCCGCCCCACCCCCGAGAGGGGTCAGGCCCCGACCCCGATCTCGACCTCGACCGGTGCGACGGCTTCGATCGGCTGCTCCGCGGCGGCGGTGACCCGTTCGCGCAGCGCGACGAAGAAGAGCGCGAAACCGGCGGCCAGGCCGATGTGCCCGAGACCGGCGATCCCGGAGATGGCGGGTCCGGCTTCCTTGCCCAGCACGGTGATCGTGCCGTGGACCAGGAACATCAACGAGGCCAGTCCGAGGCCGACCTGGTAGACGACGAAGAACCGGTTGAACCATGGGCTCGCCGTCAGCGAGAACGACTTCTCCAGCACCAGGACCACGAGGAAGAACAAGGTGCCCAGGGCGAGCAGGTGGACGTGCGCGAACGCCAACTGCGTCCGTCCGGTGAATGACTGCGCCTTGGTGAGTTCCCGGTAGTAGACGCCGGCGGCAAGGCCGAGCGCCGCGTAGACGGCCGCCGCATTGTAGATCTTGCGCACCAGGGACCCCCATCCCGTTGATCAGTTGACGATTCGCGGGGGGACGGTACTCCTGTGGCGGTACGGCCTGTGCGGCGTTGGTCCCTGGCGCGGGCCCGGGACAGGTGCCTCGCCGCCGCCTGCGTGCGGGGCCGGTCGTTCCCGGATCCGGTGCCTTCTGGACGGGTTCTCCACCCGGGCAGGCCGACCCGGAAGGTGTTGTGCCCGCTGTGCACCAACTGCACCCGGTATGGGGTGTGGGGCAGGTCAGCCGTCGGTGCGGCGGACGTCCTCGGCGAACTCCCCGGCCAGCAGTCGCGGCCTGCGCCGCCACCACCACGGGGCATTGGTGACGTGGAAGAACCGTCCGAGCAGGGCGCCGTCGTCGTCCTCGGTGCTCTCCCGGAAGGCCTCGTCGAGTCCGGCGAGCTCCGCCTCCCGGGCTGCCCGGACGCCATCGCTCACCATCGGCCAGGCCGCCTCGAGCCAGTCCCGTGCGGTCAGGGCATGGCTGTACTCCTCGACGGTGTCCTTGTAGCCGGTGCCGAGTTCGCGGCTCAACGCTCCCCAGGTCTCGAAGGCTCCGTCGAGGGTCAGCCGGGACGCCCAGCCCCCGCGCCGCAGTGCCGCCTCCGCCCGGTCGATGGACGTCCGGTCCTCCGCCGTGAGCTGAACGTGATCCACGCCCCAGAGGATTGCACGGTCGCGGGCCGTTCGGACATGCCCTCCCGTTCCGCCTCCGGATCCGGGCCAGGTGGTGCCTCGGTACCCAGACACCTCGGAACCCAGACACCTCGGTTCCACGGCGGATCTTCCCGCCTGCCTCGTCCGACGGCCGGCCGCCCCCCGACAGGAGCCCGGCCTGCCACGGGGGGAGCAGGCCGGGCCCTTTGCCGGGCGAACCACGGGGTTGCTCGCCCACGCTTCCGGTACCCGCAGGTCACGAAGGCATGCGTCCGCAGCGGGTCCGGGTCCGGGTCCGGGTCCGGCGGTGTCCGGCGTCCGGCGGTCGGCGTCCGGGGTCGGGCCCGGTCACACAGGCCGGCGGGCCGGCGAGGGGCAGAATCGGGGCGTGGACGAGGCGGCCGCCTCGACGACCCCTGCGTGCCCAGCGTGCCCGCGTGCTCGGGAGCCGCCCGGCGGCGGCCTCCGGCGTCGTGCCGATGGTCAAGGGCGAGGGAGGGGTACGGATGAGCTTCGGGACGCTGGCCCTGCTCGTCGCGGTCGGCCTGCTGGGTCCGGTCCTCGCGGCGGTCCCGCGGATCGGCCCGCCGTTGGTGGTGGGGGAGATCCTGGCCGGGATGCTGATCGGCCGTAGCGGGCTGCAGTTGGTCAACGTGTCCGACCCGGCCCTGGGACTGCTGTCGGAGATCGGTTTCGCGCTGCTGATGCTCATCGTCGGCAGCCACCTCCCGATCCGGCAGCCCGCCCTGCGCCCGGCGATGACCCGGGCCGTGGGAGTCACCGTGGCCACGGTGCTGCTGGCCGTGCCCGCGGGGCTGCTGCTGGCCCCGGTCACCGGGCTGGACCACCCGCTGGTACTCGCCCTGCTGCTGGCCACGAGTTCCGCCGCGGTGGCCCTGCCGGTGCTGCAGTCCCTCGGGGCGGACTCCCCGCAACTGCTGGTCACCACGGCCTGGGTCGCGATCGCCGACGTCGGCACCGTGCTCGCGATCCCGCTCGTGGTCCGGCAGGGCAGCCTCGGGTCGGCCCTGCTCGGACTGTTCGGGGTGACCGTCCTGGCGGCCGCCGTCTACCTGGCGGCCCGGCTGCTCGACGGCCGGCCGTTCGTGAAGCGGTTGCGGCACACCTCGAAGGAGCAGCACTGGGCCCTGGACCTGAGGGTCTGGCTCGTCGTGCTGTTCGCCCTGGCCTGGGTGGCCACCCGGCAGCAGACCAGCATCCTGGTCGCGGGGTTCGCGGCCGGGGTCGTGCTGGCTCTGCTCGGGGAGCCCCGGCGGCTGGCGCAGCAGGTGATCGGTCTGGGCGAGGGATTCCTCATCCCGCTGTTCTTCGTCGACCTCGGGGCCAAGCTCCAGCTCGGAGCCCTGCTGGGACAGCCACGCAACCTGCTGCTGGCGGTCGCGCTCGCCCTGGGCGCGACGGCGGTCCACCTGCTGGCCGGGACGTTGTTCCGGCTGCCGGTCGGGGCGGGGCTGCTGGCCACCGCACAGCTCGGGGTCCCGGCCGCGATCGCCAGCGTCGGCATCGCCACCGGCCTGCTGCATGCCGGGCAGGCGGCCGCCGTGCTCACCGCCGCCCTGCTCAGCCTGGGGGCGTGTGCGGCCGGTGCCGCCCTGCTCGGCCACCGGGACCGGATCGGGGACCACCTCGCCCCGCGGATCGGCGGAGGCGCCGCACCCCGTCGTCGGCCTGGCCCTGGTGACGGGCGGGCGGCGGAATCCGGACTGCCCGGGTAGGGGACGTCCGGGTGGGGAACTGCCCGGGCCGGTCAGCCGGTCAGCCGGGCAGGCGCCGGGCCCGGTAACACCAGGTGCGGTGCGGGAGCACCAGGGATCCGTCCGGGCCGGCGACACTGCGGCCGACGGCGTGCACCTCGTCGAGGATCTCGTCCCGGCGCGGGGACACCGCCACGTAGGACCAGCTCGAGGCCAGGGCGCGCAACTGGTCCGGGGTGAGCACCTGCTGGTAGCCGAACTCGCGGGACTCCACGGCGCCGAACCCCTCCGGCTGCTCCAGTCCGGCATCCCGCCCGGCGGCGGTGGGATCCTCCGGGCGGCCGGCCAGCCGGGACAGTTCCGCCACCCAGTCGATCCGCTCGTCGCGGGCGTGCCAGGCGACGGACAGCACCCCGGCCGGGCGCAGCACCCGGGCACATTCGGCGGCGGCCTCGCGGTGCCGGAACCAGTGCCAGGCCTGCGCCACCGTCACCGCGTCGACGGCCCTGTCGGCCAGGGGCAGCCGCTCCGCCGCCGCCACGCACACCCCGGCCGGGGCCGTGCCGCGGACCAGGTGCGAGAGCATCCCGGGGGACGGGTCCAGGGCGACCACCCGGTGACCTGCCTCGACCAGGCTCCGGGTCAGCTTGCCGGTCCCGGCGCCGAGATCGAGCACGTCGAGGGGGGCCGAGGCCGGCGCATCGTCCGCGTGGGTTCCGGTCAGCCAGGCGGCCGTGGGGGCGGGCCACTCCGGCCGGACCGCCGCATATACCCCGGCCATCTCCCCGAAGGACAACCGGCGCTGCTCATGGAGTGCCGCGGGACCCTCCGCCGCGCATGAGGGCAGTTCGGTCCCCAGGCCGAAACGTCCACGGAGATCAGGATCACTCATGTCAGCAGTCTGGCTCTCCCCGGCCCGGAACGGTGACGCGACGTGGCGGCGTCGCGCGGGTCGCCGCCGATCTTCGTCCTGCCCCCGGCGAGTCCCCCGGCATGTCGCGGCAGGAGCCCTTCGCCAGGGCCTCCCCCGCCCGGGGGACGACCACGAACAGGCCGGTCGCCGATCCACCTCCCTGCGGGTGGACCGGCGACCGGCCTGCCTCAGCCGAGCAGTTCGCCCGGTAGGTACTCGTGAGCGGTGGCGTGGGTCCCCCGGCGCGCCGGTGATGCCGGGCGGGCCAGGGTGCGCAACTCCGCCAGCCGGTTCTGGCAGTGCGCCAGGAGTTCCTGCAGATGGGTCTGGCCGAGTCCCTGCCGCGAGGTGCGGACCTGCAGGTCGCCGAGCAGGTCGTGCATGGACTCGTAGCGGGCGATCAGCCGCTGCAGCACGATCTGCTCCTCCTGCGCCGCCGGCTCCGGACCGAGGGTGGCAGGCAGTGCCGCGCCGCTGTGCACCGTCTCGGCGGCCAGGGCGCGGGCGAGATCGACGTCTTCGACCGCCCAGCGCGGCCAGGGAGGTGTCCCGGGCACCCCCCCGGCGGAGGTGGGGACGGGGGACTGGCCACGCGAGGCCTCGACCGCAGCCGCTCCCAGTCCGAGCAGGAGGGCGTCGAGTTGCAGGTCGAGCACCAGGCGGAGCAGATGTGCGCCGTGGTCGTCGCCGTCACGGGTGAGGGAACGGGGGGAGGCGCCGAGGGGGCTGCTGCTCGGGGCCCCCGAAGCATGCTCGCGGGGGGCGGATTCGGTCGTGGTCATGCATGCCTCCCAGACGTCGTCGGCCGAGGGTTCCGGTTCCGGACGCGGGCAGGTGGCCGCGCGAGACCCCTGCAGTCTCAGGGGAACCGGTGTGTCCAAACATAGGTGGCTTCTGGGGGAATGAATAGTCGAGAAGGGTTATCGGTATGTGTCCGGTAGTGGGTGTTCATGTCCGTTCACGATATTGATCATCACGTCTCGGTGAGCAGCCCGTGGCGATTGCCCGTGATCTCCTCCCGCGGTGCGAGGAAAAACGATCTCCGATCGCATGCGGGGGTATCGCCGATGGCCGGACATCCCGCGCCGGAGGCGGCCTGCGTGCCGGACCGGTCTGCCGGGACCGATCGCGCGCCGGGGGCGGTCCGCGGGGCGGGCGGTGGGTCCGGACCTGCAACCGGCCGGATCGCTGAGTCGCGATCCGGCCGGTCAGGTCGGGAAATCTGTGCTGTCAGCCGCGGTGGGAACCTGGCCGATCAGGCGTGATGGATGCGAGGTGGCTCTCGACCGGATCCCGGGGAGGCCGGGTGGTGTCAGGCCAGGCCGAGGGCGTGGGCTTCCTCCCACAGTTCGTCACGGGCGTCGGGATGTGCTGCCTGCCCGATGAGGTGGGCCGCCTGGGCGCGTTCGTCGTGGCCCCAGATGTCGGCCGTACCCTGCTCGGTCACCACGACCGTCGGCTGGAAGGATGTGACCGGCTCGTCGACCAGCGGAATGATGGTGGAGACGTTCGCCTTCGGGTGCCATGAACGCAGCGCGAGAATGGCCTGCCCGCCCGGCGAGTGCAGGGCCCCCACGATGAAATCCGTCTGGCCGCCGAATCCCGAGTAGATCCGGGCCTTGATACGCGACGCATTTGCTTGCGCGAATAGGTCGATCTGCAGGGCGGTGTTCACCGAGGTCATCATCGGCCGCTTGGCGATGAGGGCCGGCTCGTTCGTGGTCTCGGTGCGCCGCATCTGCACCCGGGGGTTGCGGTCGACCCAGGCGTACAGCTCCGGGGAGCCGAACAGGAAGGACGCCGTGACCAGGGTGTCGGGGTCGAGGGAACCGGCTTTCTCCAGCGCGAGGACCCCGTCGCTGAACATCTCGCTCCACACGGTCAGCCCGGTGCGCCCGAGCAGCCCGTGCAGCACCGCGTCGGGTACGGCGCCGATCCCGAGCTGCAGCGTCGACCCGTCCTTGACCCGGGCGGCCACCCGCTCGCCGATGGCGCGGGAGATGTCGTCCAGGGGGAGGGCCGTCGGGGAGGACAGCGGCTCGTCCACCTCGACCCCGTAGTCGATGAGGTCCAGTGGCAGCACCGCATCCCCGAAGGTGTAGGGCATCTGCGGGTTGACCTGGGCGATCACCAGGGCGCCGCGGGCCCGGGCTGCCTCGATGGCGCCGGGCAGGATGTTCACCTCGGTGCCGAGGGAGACGGTGCCCTCGCTGGGCTGGGAGGTGTGCACCAGCACCACGTCCGGCGGCATGGTGGTGGCGAACAGGCGCGGCACCAGCGACAGTCGGGACGGGACGTAGCTCAGCCGGGGGCTCTTGCGCATCCCTGCACCGACGAACGAGGTCTCCAGTGTCACGCCTTCGCGGTCCGGTAACCCGGGCTGGCCGTTGACGGCGTACAGACGGTAGGTCGGCAGAACGGCGTCCAGGGCCTTCAGGGTGGTCCGGGGGGTGGCGAAGTTGCCGGACACCACCACCCTGGGATCCTCGGGGAGACCGGCCAGAACCGGGCCCAGCTCGGCGATGTCGACGATTCTCACGATGTCAACCATGCCAGCCGTGCGGTCGGCCGGTGGGGAGGAACGTCCCGGCAAGCGGTCGGGCGGCTGGTCGAGGCTGGCTCTTCTGTGCGCTCAGCGGCGGCGGCCGGGAGGATGTTCCTCGACAGTGCAGAAATGGTTACCGTGAGCGAGCGGTTGCCGGGGAACCGGGGTCACCGGGTCCTGGTCGGCTGCGGACCGTGCCGGGAGGTGGCCGTCTGACAACTGCGGGCCCGGACGCCAGTGGGGTCCGGGCCCGCAGGTCCATCCGCCGGCTGCCGGGGCTCCCGTCCCCGGTGGGTCCGTCGCCGGCTCACGTGATGCGACGGCTTTCGGGTGTTCCGCCGATGACGGCGATGGTTGCCCTCCTCTCGTCGACAGCTTCCGTGATGCCGGTCCGCTCGCGCCGACCTCCTCGTGGACGGCGCCTTCCTCGCGGGCGGCAGTCCCTCGTGGCCGGGTTCGCTAGCGGATCAGGTGGACCTCGTGGCGCAGCACCTCCGTCATGTCCAGGGATGCGGTGGCCAGCAACCGGTCGGCCAGGTCGCGCAGGGCCCGGGCGACGGCTACCTCCTCGCCGATCTCCGGTACGTCGGCGTCGTGGGGATTGCGGGTGGTGTGACCGGTGCCTTCGATGGTGTGTCGTCGGCTGGCCCCGGTCCCCGAGACGAGGGAGGCCCTCGCTGTGGTGTGGTCCTCTCCGTCGTAGATGAAGATCTCGACGTTCCAGGAAGTGGTGTACGTCATGACGACCTCCTCGGTCGTGACGATGGGGACGAGTCCCCGTTGCCAGCACACTCCGGCAGATGCCCGCCTACCAGAGCCCTGGGTCCCTCAAGGCCCGGCCCGGAGTCCCGCAGGCATCCGCCATCCGGGCGGTTCCGGCCGCCGCGGCCGGGGCGGTGTCCCTTCCGGTGCGGTATGGGGCCCGGCGACGGCGGATGTTCCTCTGGACTGTGTAGGCGTCATCCGCCAAGGTCTCCGCATGGGCGGTCACGGTTGGTCCCACGACGGTGGACGGCTGGCGGGGGGGTGGCTATCCCGGCCACGCAGAGTGCGCGTAGGCTCCTGCTCCGTAGGCCGCGCCACCAAGGACGCCGACGATGCAGATGACCTACCCCGTTCCGTACCCGGCCCACGGCCGGCGATCTGACGCGCCGGACACCGACCGGGCCATGAGTTCGTCGCTGAATCCCGAAGCTGACGGCTGGGTGCACACCGACGCCTGCGTGCTGGCCGCCATCCGCGTGACCGGGACCGTGGAGGAGCCGGCCGCCCTTGCCGACGTCATCGCCGCCGGTGACTTCCTCCATCACATGATCCTGTCCCCGCAGGAGATCGAGCACGCCGTGCGGCGCCTGCTCGCCGCGATGCTGGTGACCGCCGACGAGCGGGGGCTGGCGATCACCCCGCTCGGCCGGGAGGTGGTGGCCCGGGCCCGAGGTGGCACGGTCACCCGGATGGAGGCGCTGCTGCGGATCCTCAACCTGCTGCGGGTCCGGCCCGTGCCGTGGTCGCTGGACCTGCACGAGTACGAGGCCGCCTGCCTGGAGCACCGGCACCGGTTCTGGAAGGCGTACGGCCGCCGGTCCCGCGGTTCCCGCTTCTGACCCGCCGCCCGGCGCCGAGGCGCACCCGCGGCAGCCGGCCCTGAGCCTGTGGCCTCAGGTGGGTGGACGTCCGCAGCCGTCCGTCAGGGCAGGGACCAGTCGACCGGGTCCGCCCCGGCGGCGGTGAGGATCTCGTTGGCCCGGCTGAACGGTCGCGAGCCGAAGAACCCGCGGTCGGCGGACATCGGGCTGGGGTGGGCGCTCTCGATCCGCGGAGTGTCGCCGAGCAGTGGCCGCAGGGTCTGCGCGTCGCGGCCCCAGAGGATCGCCACCAGCGGCGTGCCCCGGGCCACCAGCGCCCGGATCGCCTCGTCGGTGACCCGCTCCCAGCCCTTGCCCCGGTGCGAGCCCGGCTGCCCCGGCGCCACCGTGAGCACCCTGTTGAGCATGAGCACCCCGCGCTCGGCCCAGGGCGTGAGGTCCCCGGTCGACGGCGGCGGGCAGCCGAGGTCGGCGGTGAGCTCCCGGAAGATGTTCTGCAGGCTGCGCGGCAGCGGCCTCACCTGCGGTGCGACGGAGAACGACAGGCCGACCGGATGTCCCGGCGTGGGGTAGGGGTCCTGCCCGACGATGAGCACCCGGACGCCGGTCAGCGGCTGGGTGAAGGCCCGCAGGATCCGGTCCCCCGACGGCAGGTAGGACCGGCCGGCGGACACCTCCTGGCGCAGGAACTCCCCCATCGTGGTGATGTCCCCGGCGACCGGTTGCAGGGCGTGAGCCCAGCCGGCTTCGACGATCTCGGTGAGTTCCCGTGGCGGCACGGCCCCCGAATCTAGCGCCCGTAGACTCCGCGTGTGCACCGGTACGACGAGGCGATGGAGACCCTCGGGCAGGCCGTTCTCGGCTACGCCCGGCAACGGCTGCGGCTCGACCCGGTGCCGCTGGACGGTCCGCGGACCGCCGAGGAGCTGATGGGTTCGGTCGGGCAGACCATCACCGAGGACGGGCTCGGGGCGGCCGTCCTGGACCTGTTCACCGAGAAGCTCGCCCCGGCCTGTATCTCGATCGACCACCCGCGCTACCTGTCCTTCATCCCGTGCGCCCCGACCGAGGCGGCCACGCTGTTCGACCTCGTCGTGGGGGCGTCGAGCGTCTACGGCGGCTCCTGGCTGGAGGGCGCCGGCGCGGTGTTCGCCGAGAACCAGGCGCTGCGCTGGCTGGCCGACCTGGCCGGGTTCGGGCCGCGGGCCGGCGGGGTTTTCGTGCCCGGCGGCACCGTGGGGAACCTGTCCGCCCTGGTCGCCGCCCGGTACGCGGCCCGCGCCGGCGGACGGCTCACGGCGGGTGCGCGCGGGGTGGTGGCGACCACCGAGCACAGCCACTCCTCGATCGTCAGCGCCTGTGAGCTGATGGACACCGAACTGCTGCCGGTGGCACCGGACGCGAACGGCCGGCTGACCGGGGCGGCGTTGCGGGAGGCCGTCGAGACGGCGGGCCCGGACGTCGCCGGGCGGCTGTTCGCCGTCGTCGCCACCGCCGGCACCACGAATCTCGGCATCGTCGACGATCTCGCCTCGGTGGCCCCCGTCTGCCGGGAGCTCGGGGTCTGGATGCATGTCGACGGCGCCTACGGCGGGGCGGGGCTGGCCGCGCCGAGCGTGCGCCCCCGGTTCGACGGGATCGAGCAGGCGGACTCCTTCGTCGTCGACCCGCACAAGTGGCTGTTCGCGCCCTTCGACTGCTGCGCGCTGGTCTACGCCGACCCGGAGGTCGCCCGCGCCGCCCACACCCAGAAGGCCGGCTACCTGGACGTGCTCACCGAGGGCTCGGACTTCAACCCCTCCGACTACGCGGTCGGGCTGACCCGGCGGGCCCGGGGACTGCCGTTCTGGTTCTCCCTGGCCACGCACGGCACCCGGGCCTACACCGAGGCCCTGGAGCGGACCCTCACGGTGGCCAGGTACGCCGCCGCCGAGGTGGTCCGCCGGGACTACCTGGACCTGGTCCGCGAGCCCGACCTGTCCGTGGTGGCGTTCCGGCGCCGGGGCTGGACCCCCGCGCAGTACCAGGCCTGGTCGGACAACCTGCTGGCCGCCAACTTCGCCTTCGTGGTCCCGACCGTCCACGAGGGGGAGACCGTGGCCAGATTCGCCATCGTCAATCCGAGGACGACCGAGGCGGACATCTCGAACATCCTGGACACGATGGCGTGACCTGTCCTCCCCGGGTGGGAGGCTGCGCGGGCGGTTGGGGGCATCGCCCGATCCACGGCATCAGGGATGCCGGCGACGGTTGGGGGTGGACGGTCACGCCGAAGGACTGCTGGAGGAGATGTATGGAAGCCGCCCGGGTCGTCGAGGCCGAGGAACAGGTAGCCGTCCTCTCGCCCCGCGAGCAGGAGATCCTCGCCTTCGAGCGCCAGTGGTGGAAGTACGCCGGCGCCAAGGAGCAGGCGGTCCGCGAGCTCTTCGACCTGTCCTCGACCCGGTACTACCAGGTCCTCAACGCCCTGATCGACCGGCCGGAGGCGCTGGCCCACGACCCGATGCTGGTCAAGCGGCTGCGCCGGATGCGCCGGACCCGGCAGCGCGCCCGTTCCGCCCGGCGCCTCGGCGTCACCTGCTGACCGCGTCCCGGCCGCCGGCCCTCCCCGCGGGGGGTGATCGTGTGCCGTGGTGGCCGCCCGCGCGTCACGCCGGGACCCGCCCGCCGATCGGCCAGGCAGGCCCGGTTCCACCGCCCGGCCGGGTACGCTGCCCCTCGACGTACCCGATCCCGACCGTTTCGGCCTGCCCGTCCCGGTGGCCGTCGCGGGCGGTTCGGACCGACCGATCCACGTCCTTCCCCAGGGGTGTCCGATGAGCGCAACCAAGCCGCCGCCCGGATACGACGACCGGTTCGTCGTGCCCCTGGAGCCGAGTCGGCGCGGGGCGCACCGGGCCCGGGTGAGCCCCCTGATCGGGGCGCTGCCGGTGGTGGCCGTCGTGGCGGTGGTGACCGTCGTGATCGTGCTGGCCTGGACGCTGTTCGGCCATCAGACCTCCGGCTCCGGGGCTGCGGCCGGCGGCGGAGTGACCAGCGCGGCCGGCCCGGGCGGCTCCACACCCGCCGCGACGGGCGGCGGCAGCGCCGCCACCACGCCGAACCCGCAGGCCACGACGACCCCGACGGAGAGCGCCGGCGGTGGCACGAAGTCCGCGCTGAACCAGGCGATCTCGGTGACGGTACTCAACACGACGGGGCGCAACGGTCTCGCCGCGAAGGTGGCCACACTGCTGGTCGGCAAGGGCTGGACCGCGGCCAAGTCCGCCAAGACCGTGGTGACCGCCCGGCCGACCACCGTGTTCTATGCGACCAATGAGCAGAAGGCCGAGGCGGACGCCATCGTCACCGACCTCGGTGTCGGAGCGGCCAAGAAGTCGACCACGATGGGGCCCGGGATCACCGTCGTCCTCGGCAGCGACTACCCGACCACCGGCTGACTCCCCCTGGCGTCCGCCGGGGTGCCGTGAGGCAGGTGGTGCGGCCGCCCGGGGCTTCGGTTCCGGGCCGGCCTCCAGGCGCCCGGGCCTGCCGGCTGAGGACGGACCTCGGTCCGACGCGCCCACGGACGGCTCGACATTCCGAATAAAACGGGATGTTCGGGCCGCCCCGAGGGGCTCAAATGATCATCTGTGGCGGCTTCTCGGTATCCCCTTGCGAGGGTCCAGCCGGTAGAGTTGCACCCGGTCGAACAGTTCGATGAGCAGTCCCTCTCCTGCAGATGCAAGAGGCCGGCACGTTGGACATCGCGGACCTGGCTCCTCCCCGGGCCGGGGACGACGAGCGTGAGACCCGGCTCGGGTTTGTCCGGGCCGACGCCCAGTAAGAAGCATCAGGAGCAGGAATGGCTCAGGGAACCGTCAAGTGGTTCAACGCCGAGAAAGGCTACGGGTTCATCACCGTAGACGGCGGAGGGGCTGACGTCTTCGTCCACTTCAGTGCAATCCAGATGGACGGGTACAAGGCACTGGACGAGGGCCAGCGGGTCGAGTTCGAGGTGGGTCAGGGCCAGAAGGGTCCGCAGGCCGAGTCGGTCCGCCCGATCTGATACAGAATGTCGCGAGCTGATACAGAGTGTCGCGAGCGGAGTCGTCCCGGCGGCGGGACGACTCCGTTTCGTCGTTTGTCCGCCGGTTCGGCACCGGCTGTCTCTCCGGCCGGTCGGTAGTCCCGCCCCTCCTGCGAGCGGAGCCGGCGTCCCGCGTCGTGAAGGGTCCGGCGTCGGCGCCTGCCGTCCGAAGATCGGGCCTCACTCCCGGGGGAGCGCCCATCGCCCAGTAGGGTGAGCGAATGGCTTCCACCGACGCCGACCCGAACGGGTTGCAGCGGCTGCGCCTGAACACGGCGCTGGGTGCGGGGCGGCTGGCGGGATCGCTGTCCCGGCGGCTGGGCCGGGGGTCCGGGATCGTCGTGCGCGGGAAGGTCACGCTCGCGGTCGACCCGGGGGCCCTGCGCCGGCTCGCCGCAGGTCGGCGCACCGTCATCGTCACCGGCACCAACGGCAAGTCCACCACCACGAGGCTGGTCACCGCCGCCCTCGGTGGGGAGGTGGCGACCAACGACACCGGCGCGAACATGGCGCCCGGTGCGATCACCGCCCTCGATGACAGTCGCAGCCAGACGGCCGTGCTGGAGATCGACGAGCTGCACGTCCCCGCGGTGATGCGGGCCACCGAACCGGTCGCCCTGGTCACGCTCAACCTCACCCGGGACCAGCTCGACCGCACCCATGAGGTGAGCCGGACCTCCAGGCTGTGGGGCAGCGCGATCGCGGAGCGTCCGGTGACCGTGGTCGCCAACGCCGCGGACCCCCACGTGGTGGCCGCCGCACTGGAGGGCAGGCCGGTCTGGGTCGATCCCGGACTGCGCTGGACCGAGGACGCCACGGTCTGCCCCCGCTGCGGCAAGCTGCTGGACTGGTCCGCGGACGGCCGCTGGAGCAGTGCCTGCGGCCTGGCCATGCCCGTCCCGGACTACACCCTCACCGACACCGGGGTCCGGCTGCCCGACGGCACCGACCTGCCGCTGGAGCTCAACCTGCCGGGTGCGGTCAACCGGGGCAACGCCGCGTTCGCCGTGGCCGTCGCCGTGGTGATGGGCGTGGACCCGGAGGAGGCCGCCGCCCGCCTGGCCGCGGTCGATACCGTGGACGGCCGGTACGCCACCGTCGACCTCGGCGGCCGGGAGGCGCAGCTCATGCTGGCGAAGAACCCGGCGGGCTGGGCGGCCGCCCTGTCGATGATCGACGACCACAGCGTGCTGGCCGTCGGGATCAACGCCCGGATCGCCGACGGCACCGACACCTCGTGGCTGTACGACGTGCCGTTCGAGCGGCTCGCCGGACGCTATGTGGGCGCGACCGGCGAGCGCCGCCACGACCTGGCCGTCCGCCTGCACTACGCCGGGGCCCTGCCCGTCGTCGAGGAGAACCCGGTCCGGCTGGCCGCCCAGCTCCCGGACGGACCGCTCGTCGTCGCCGCGAACTACACCGCCTTCCGGGAGCTGCGCCGCTATGTCCGCTGACGGGATGACCACCCCGGCGCCCGCGCATGGCCGGCGGGCCGCACCCGGCCGGGAGTCCGTGCTCACGATCGTCCAGGTGTACCCGCACCTGCTCGGCACCTACGGGGACGCCGGGAACGCGATGGTGCTGCGCCGCCGCGCCGCCGACCGTGGCATCCCGGTCGAGGTGGTGGCCGTGCAGCCGGGGGAGGCCCTGCCCCGCAACGGGAACGTCTACCTGCTCGGCGGGGGTGAGGACGCCAAGCAGACCGCGGCGGCGGCCGAGCTGCGTGCCGACGGCGGGCTGGCGGCCGCGGTCGCGCGGGGGGCGGCGGTGCTCGGCATCTGCGCCGGCTACCAGCTGCTCGGGGAGACCTTCCTCGGCGTGGGCGGGGTGCCGACCCAGGGCCTGGGTCTGCTCGACGTGCGCACCGACCGGCTGGAACGGCGAGCCGTCGGGAACGTGCTGGCCAACCCCGGCTGGGAGCTGGAGCTGGACGAGCTGATCGGCTTCGAGAACCACGGTGGCCTGACCACGCTCGGCCCGGATGCCCGCCCGCTGGCGAAGATCGAGGTCGGGATCGGCAACGGCGACGAGACCGGTTCCGAGGGTGCGGTCACCGGTCACGTGGTCGGGACCTACCTGCACGGCCCCGTGCTGGCGCTCAATCCCACCCTGGCGGACTGGCTGCTGGCGACGGTCACCGGATCGCTGCCCGCGCTGCCCGACACTCTGGTCGAGCGGTTGCGCCGGCACCGGCTGGACGAGGTCATCCCGGAGACCGCGAAGGCCGGCCGGCGCAAGGCCATGCTGTCCGCCATCCGCCGCAAGGACGACGGCCCCAGCGGCGCCACGGCCACGTTGAGCGGCGCGCCCGCCGAGACGCCGGGCAGCTGAGGCACCAGGCAGCTGAGACGCCGGGCAGCTGAGGCACCAGGCAGCGCGCCTGGAGCGGAATCTGGACCCCGCGCTCGCCGAGGACGGCCGGGTGGCGTCCGCCCCCGCCCCCGCCCCCGCCGCCGCGACGGCCTCGACCACGGCAC
>DASTGO010000176.1:0-27909 GCA_035719045.1 Kineosporiaceae bacterium
GGGAGGGGATCGGCCGGCTCGGACCCGAGCACAGCGTCTCTTCCCTGTACCGGGCGGCGGCGGAACTGTTGGCCCGGGACAACGAGGTCGGTGAGGCTGTCGAGTTGCTCCGGGAGGGGATCGGCCGGCTCGGACCCGAGCACAGCGTCTCTTCCCTGTACCGGGCGGCGGCGGAACTATTGGCCCGGGACAACAAGGTCGGTGAGGCTGTCGAGCTGCTCCGGGAGGGGATCGGTCGGGTCGGACCCGAGCACAGGCGTGAACTGGTCCCTACCCAAGCTGCAATTCTGACGAGATCGGGGGACTATCGCAGCGCGACAGACATCCTCGTCTCCGAGGCGCTGTCAACAGAGCGAGGGGGCAGGAGATATGCCGAGCATGCACTCCTTACGGCCTTTGGGATTCAAGATGCCGACCTGTTGAACGAGACTGCCAGATCGTTGGAAGCCGTCATCTCTGAGTCACCCGGGACGCGAGCCCTTGTCGAGTGTCTTGTTCTCCAACTGCGTGACGACTGGTCTGGTGCGGCTGCCGTTCCGGCGAAGCCGAGTATGTCGTCGTATGCGACTCTGCTCGGGGAGAAGGCATTCAGCGCCATGTGTGCGGGGGACCCTGAGGAGGCCTCAAGGTTCGTAGACTTGATGAGAGAACGTCGTGGAACTTCGGGAGTATTGAACTGGATAAAGGCCGTTGTGGCCTATCAGCGGAGCGACCTTGCGGGGGTCCATCGCCACTTGGGCGACTTTGTTCAGCGACCACTTCGCGCAGAAGAGTTGTCGGATGATCTGCTTTGGGTCCGCTTATGGGCAGAAGATCAAGACTTCGGAGTGCGGCCAAGGTTTTACTTTCCGCGTCTGCCAGCAGTTCTGACTGGGCTTGAGACCGACTTGACAGTTTCCTAAGTGGTCAGATTCGTTAATCCGTCGTGGGGTGGTCACGCCGCCAGCCGGTGATCGTTCCAGATCGGCCTGGGTGAGCCGGGCCAAAGGCTTCCCGGTCTGGATCAGCAGCCGTCCGACGACCTGCGAGCCGACCGCGGTCCTGGTTCGTTCGGTGAAACCCAGTTCCGTCCCAACGCAAGACGGGACTGCGGCATGAGCGCTCCAACGCTCTCAGTCGCAACGGTTCAGCCGATGTCGCGGCGGCGGAACCTGGTCAGCCCGGCGATGCCGAGCAGGGCCGCCACCCCGGTGAGCCAGGCCAGCGGCGTGACGGTGAAGTCCGCCCCCGGCAGCTTGGGCACATGCGCGAACGGGGAGAGGTCGACCGCCCAGTCGCTGAGGCCGAGGAACACCCCGAACTCCACCAGCAGGACACAGGTGATCAGGGCCGCCCAGGTCAGGGTGGCCAGCCGGGGGGACAGCCCGAAGAGGGCCACGCCGATCCCGGTGAGCACCCAGGCCGCGGGCAGCTGCGCCAGGCTGGCACCGGTGATCCGCAGCGCCTGGCCGACCGGGTCGTGGACCTGCAGGCCGTAGACCGCGCCGGTGACGGCCCCGAACACCGCCAGCAGCAGGGCGGTTCCGCCGACGGAGAAGGTGAGGTGGCTCAGCGCCCAGCGGATCCGGCTGACCCGGGTCGCCAGCAGCGGCTCCACATGTCCGGCGCTCTCCTCCGCGCGCAGCCGCAGGGTCGCCTGCACGGTGTACGCCGTGACGGTCAGTCCCGCGATCCCGACCACGGCGGCGAGGAACTGGTCGACGAGCGCCTTGCGCCCGCCCATCCGGGCGAGCACGTCGAGCATCTGCTGGCTGATGTTCGTGGCACTGCTGATCCCCCGCACGGCTCCACCCATCGCCGCTGCGGCCAGGGCCACCCCGATCACCCAGCCGAGCAGGGATCCACGGTGTTGGCGCCAGGCCAGGCCGAGCGGGCCGGCCAGCTCCGGGCCTGCGGCGGGCGCGGCGGGCCGCTCGGGGATCAGACCGGCTCCGACGTCACGCCTGGCCCGGAGCACATAGGCCGCCGTGAGCAGCGCGGCGACCAGGCCGGCGAACAGCCCGGCCACCCACCACTGCTCGCCGGCGTAGGCGCGGATGCGGATCGCCCAGCCGATCGGGCTGACCCAGCTCAGCCAGGTGGGTCCGGTGTCTCCGAGCGCGCGCAGCAGGTAGGCCCCGCCGAGGGTGGCCGAGGTGATGCCGGTCGCGGTCCGGGCGGCGGTGGTGAGCTGGGCGCAGACGGCGGCGATCGCGGCGAACGCCATCCCGGACAGCCCGATCGCCAGCCCCAGGGCGAGGGAGCCCGGTGCGGGCATCCCGGCCTTCAGCAGGCCCAGCACCGTGACCAGCATGGTCCCGGCGTCGGCCAGGGCGACGGTGAGCAGGCCCGCGGTGAGCGCCGCGTGTCGGCCGACGACCGTGGAGCCGACCAGTTCGAGGCGGCCGCTCTCCTCCTCGGTGCGGGTGTGCCGGATCAGGGTGAGGACGCTCATCAGGCCGGCCAGGATGAACGTCGTCGCGCCGACCTTCCACGCCGTCAGGCCGCCGAGGGAGACCCGGAACAGCGGGCCGCCCATCGCGACCAGGGAGGGGCTGTCCACCACGCCGGTGATCGCCGCGAGATCCGCTGCGGTCGGGTAGAGCTTGCGGTAGTTGGCGGCGGTCGCGGCGGGCAGGATGCCGATGACGACCACCCACAGCGGCAGCCGGACCCGGTCCAGGCGCAGGGCCAGCCGGGTCAGCGCGACGGT
Source organism: Kineosporiaceae bacterium (assembly GCA_035719045.1). Classification (GTDB taxonomy): domain Bacteria; phylum Actinomycetota; class Actinomycetes; order Actinomycetales; family Kineosporiaceae; genus DASTGO01. The sequence continues at coordinate 2,693 of DASTGO010000176.1, forward strand.
GCCGGCGAGGGAGGTCATGCCGCGCTCCGGTCCGCCACGTAGTGGCGCAGGAACAGTTCCTCCAGCGTCGGCGGTCGGCTGACGAGATTGCGCACGCCGGCCTCGGTCAGGCAGGTGAGGGCAGCGGCCAGCGCCGCGGTGTCCACGGCGAAGCTGACCCGGTCGCCGTGGACCTGCAGGTCGTGGACACCGGGGAGGGTGGCGAGGCCGTCGGCGGGCCGGTCGAGTTCGGCGCGGATGGAGGTGCGGGTCAGGTGCCGCAGCTCGGCCAGGGTGCCGGTCTCCACGGCCCGCCCGTCCCGGATGATCGTCACCCGGTCGCACAGGGCCTCGACCTCGGCGAGGATGTGGCTGGAGAGCAGCACGGTGCGGTCCCCGCGGTTCAGTTCCTCCCGGATCACCTGGCGGAACACGTCCTCCATCAAGGGGTCCAGCCCGGAGGTCGGCTCGTCGAGCAGGAGCAGTTCCACGTCGGAGGCGAGGGCGGCGACCAGGGCCACCTTCTGGCGGTTGCCCTTGGAGTAGGTCCGGGCCTTCTTGCGGGGGTCGAGGTCGAACCGCTCCAGCAGCTCGGCCCGGCGCCGGGCGTTGAGGCCGCCGCGCAGCCGGCCGAGCAGGTCGATGATCTCGCCGCCGGACAGGCCGGGCCACAGCGTGACATCGCCCGGCACGTAGGCCAGCCGCCGGTGCAGGGTGGTGGCCTCACGCCACGGATCCCCGCCGAGCAGCCGGGCCGTTCCGCCGTCGGCGTTCATCAGGCCGAGCAGGACCCGCAGGGTGGTGGTCTTGCCCGCACCGTTGGGGCCGAGGAAGCCGTGCACCTCCCCGGTCCGCACGGACAGGTCGAGCCCGTCGAGGGCGCGGGTGGTCCCGAAGGTCTTCACCAGTCCGGTCACGGTCACGGCATCGGCACCGGTCATCGCGGGCCTCCTCACGGCTCGGCGGGCAGGGGAGTGGCCAGGAGCGCATCGCGGGCGGAGTGCGCCAGCTCCGGGCTCATCAGGGCATGCGCATAGATGTCCAGCAGGGCGAGGGCGACCTGCCGGTCCCCGGCGGGGGAGGTGATGTCCACCCCGAGCACCCGGGACAGCTGTGCCTGCAGCAGCGGGACTCCGAGGGCCATCGCCGTGCACACCGCGGCCCGGGTGCGGCGGTCGACGAAGTGAGGCTCCTCGTCGGCGTGACCGTTCTCCTCGGGCAGGGCCAGGAAGGTCTCGGTCGAGGTCACCATCTCGTCGAAGAGGGTCTCCAGCGTGGTGGAACCCTCCGCCAGGGCCCGGGCGAGGTAGGCCTGGAACGGGCGGACGGCTTCCCGGGACACCACGGCGGCGTCCAGCTCCCCGCGCCTGCTCCCGGCCATCAGCAGATCGCTCAGCCTGCGGATCTCCTTGAGGATGTGGGCGTCGACGGTGTCGCGCAGCTCCTGCTTGGAGCCGAAGTGGTGCCGGACCAGCCCGGGGGAGACCCCGGCCGCCCCCGCGATGCCACGGATCGTCGTCCGCTCGAATCCGTGTGCGGTGAACTGGGCCAGGGCCGCCTGGCGGATCCGGGCCCGCGCCGTCAGATCCTCGAACGCCGGATCGCCGCCCGCCTGCGTGCCCGCCATCGCGGCACCCCCTGCCCGTAGGTACGGCCACTGTACGTTCGGGTAGTGAGCTGTACAAGCGTATAGCCGGGTGAGGGGGCATGGCGGGTGCCCGGTCTGGAGGGGGCGGGGCGCTCGGGTGAGGGGCGGGAGGGAGCCTGTCCAGGCGGCACGGGGGCGGATGGCAGGCCCCGGCGGCGGCCCCCGCCTGCGGGAAGCCGTTTCGCGCGGGCCGGCCTGACCGGGAGAATCCCCGTCGGTGACGGTGGAGCAGACGTTGGTGAAGGTGGAGGCCGACCTGGCCGCCGGGGACGTGCCGATGGCACGCCAGCGGTTGCAGGGTCTGGTGGGCAGCTTCCCGCAACGGCTGGACCTGCGGGAGCGCCCGGCCGAACTGCTGGAGCAGGCTCGGGCGCACACCGGGGACGTCGCGCTGACCTACCCGGGGTTGCGGGGGCGCGACTGGTCCCCGAAGGAGTCGGGGGGCCTGGATGACGTGGCGGGCATGACGGCCGTGCTCACCGTGCTCGGCCTGTTCTGTCTCGGGGTGCTCGACGGTGCACGGGTGCTGCTGTCGTGGCTGGTCGGACTGCTCTGACCCGCCGTAGCGGCCCGCCCTGGCGGCAGCCCTGGCCGGGCTCGCCGAGACGCTCGACCGCTACGGGGAGGACGCCCACGACAGGTCGGTGATCACGCCGGGGCCCTGGAAGCCCAGACCCGGGCGGGGCGCGAAGAGTTCCACCCGCAGCGCGGCCGCAAGGAAGGGGCTGACCAGGGCCCAGCACCGGTCGAACCGTCCCGAGTCCTCGAAGTCCGCGCGCTCCTCAAGGCTTTCCCAGAGCACCTCGACGAGATAGGTCGACGGGCGCTCCACTCCCTGGGAGACCGTGAACTTCCGGAATCCCCTGGACATGAAGACCCGCTGCCGCACCTCGCACAGCGCTGCCTCGAAGTCCGCCTCCCGGCCGGGCAGGACCATGGCCTCCAGTCGCTCCTGAATCATCTCGCCACCCTAGCCGCGATCGGTGGCCGCGGTTCGGGTGCCGAGGTGAGCCCGTGAGTCCTGTCGGCCGTAGCGGCGGATGACGGACAGGTCATGGCCGGACGCCAGATGACTGGCCAGGACCTGTCCGCCGCCCCGATGACATCGGCTGTGATGTGGTGACTATCGGCCGAAACCGGTCCACGACCACCAGTCTGAACCGTGACCGTTCCAGCCCCGACCGTTCCAGCCCTGACCGTTCCAGCCCTGACCGTTCCAGCCCTGGCCGTTCCAGCCCTGGCCGTTCCAGCCCTGGCTCGCCTGGCCCTGGTTGGCCGTGCAGGTGGCCTGACTGGTTCGGCCCGAGGCCGAGCCGCTGGCGACGACTGCGCCATCGATGGTGATCTTGCACGTGACCTTGCCTCCGCCGGTCGGGCGGGCGGTCAGGGTCACCTTGACGGTCGAGTCTGAACTGATGACCGTCTTGCTCCATGGCGCGGTGACCGTGGTGTCGGTGTTCTGCGCCGCATCTGAGTTGCTGACGGCGTAGGCCACGGCGGCCTGGCCGCTCTGACCGCCGACCTCCAGCACCACGGTCTTCTTGCTGCTGCCAGCAGCATTGGCCGCGCCCGCGGCGAGTCCGATGCCCAGCAGTGCGACGCCGGCGAGAGCGGCGGTGCGAGCCAACTTGCGCATGTCTGCCTTCCTGGTCGGAACGGGTAAGGCCGAGATCCACGCCTACGCTCGGGGACAGGCCCCTACCCGGCATAGCCACGGCCTCCGGTTACAGCGGATGGACCAGAACCGCGGGCTTCCGGTTACAGGGCTCGGGGTATTCGGCTGACCGGATCTGCCCAACTGCGGACATACCCGCACCATTGCCGCCGTTGAGGAGACTCGGCCCGGTCTGGTGGGACTGCCGGGCGCTGGGGGTGCAGGCCTGGTCCGGCCCTTCACCGACACCGCCCGCGTCGAGCCGGCCGCGGCACTGGAGGATTCCGCCTTGGAGAGCACGGGCTCGCCACGATCGAGGTCGAGGGCAGTCCCCGGCTGGAGGTGGGTCCGGGGGACGTCGGGCTGTTGCCGGCCGGGGCCCGGACGGTCTGGACCGTGCACGAGACGCTGCGCAAGGTCTACCTGGCCCGGCCGTGACCGTGCGGAAGGGGCCGGACCGGACCATGGCCCGGCCCCTTCCGCGCGGCGGGGTCAGCTCCGGCTGAGGGCGGGGGTCCAGCCGGGGCGTGGCGTGGATGCCAGCAGGACCCGGGTGTACTCCACCTGGGGCCGGTCGAGGATGTCGTCCGTGGTGCCCTGCTCGGCGATCCGGCCGTGCCGCAACACGATCACGTCATGGGCGATCTGGCGGACGACGGCCAGGTCGTGGGTGATGAACACGTAGGCCGTCCCGGTGCGCGCCTGCAGTTCGTTGAGCAGGTTGAGCACCTGGGCCTGGACCGACACGTCGAGCGCGGACACCGCCTCGTCGAGCACGACGACGCGGGGCTGGGCGGCCAGGGCACGCGCGATCGCCACCCGCTGCCGCTGCCCGCCGGACATGTTCCGGGGGGTCACCGAGGCGTGCCGGGCGGACAGGCCCACCGCGTCGAGCAGCTCCAGGACCCGGTCCCGCCGCTGTGCACGGTCCAGCCGGGTGTGCAGGGCGACTGCCTCGGCCACGGCGCCGCCGATGGTCTGGCGGGGGTCCAGCGAGGTGAACGGGTCCTGTGCCACCAGTTGCAGCTGGCTGCCCCGGTGCCGCCGGGCCCGGGTGGACCGGGCCGGACGGGTCCGGTCCTCCCCGCACACCTCGACCGTGCCGGAGGTCGCGGCATGCAGTCCGGTGAGGATGGCCCCGATCGTGGACTTGCCCGCTCCGGACTCCCCGACCAGGGCCAGGGTCCGGCCCGGTTCGACGGTGAACGAGACGTCATCCACGGCGGTGTGCGCCGCCTCACCGTGTCCGTAGCGCTTGACCAGGTTGCTCACCCGGATCACGGGCTCGGGGCTCACAGTTCCTCCTCGCTGGCGCTCGTCGTTGCTGTGAGCCCCGCGCTGGGCCGATGGGTTCGCTCGCTGCGCTCGCTCACAGTTCCTCCTCGCTGGCGCTCGTCGTTGCTGTGAGCCCCGCGCTGGGCCGATGGGTTCGCTCGCTGCGCTCGCTCACAGCTGCTCACCTGCGTCGGTCGCGGCGGGGACGGGAATCCCGGACCCGCCGGGCTGCAGGGGATCCTCGGCCGCACCCGGCCCTGACGGCTGGTGCGGGATGACGGGCAGGGCGTCGTCGAGGCTCCCGGCGGCGATCTCCCCGGCCCGGTGGCAGGCGACCTGCCCGCCCGGGTGGACCGTCCGGTCCGGGAAGGCCGAGGCGCAGACCGGCAGCGCGACCGGGCAGCGGCCGGCGAAGGGGCAGCCCGGCCCGGAGTCGGCCGCGGACACCGGGGTTCCGGGGATGACGGGGATGCGCGGCAGTCGCTGGTCCAGCGGTGGCCGGGAAGCGAGCAGGCCCCGGGTGTACGGGTGCAGCGGGGCCCGGCGCAGGGACTCGCTGTCGGCCACCTCGAGGACCTGACCGGCGTACAGCACCACGATCCGGCTGCAGACGGCGATCGCCAGGTCGAGGTCGTGCGTGACGAACAGCATCGCGATCCCGCTGTCGCGGCGCAGCCGGTCGGTCAGCGCCAGGACCTCGGCCTGGGTGGTGACGTCCAGGGCGGTCGTCGGCTCGTCGGCCAGCAGCAGGGACGGGCGGGCCAGCAGGACCGACGCGATCATCACCCGCTGCAGAAGTCCGCCGGACAGCTCGAACGGGTACTGCCGCATCCGCCGCTGCGGGTCGGTGATCCCCATCCGGGTGAGGGTCTCCACGGCGGCGGCGGTGGCGGCACCGAGGTCCTCGCCCCGGTCACGGGCGGGCTCCAGCAGGAAGTCCCCGACGGTGTGCATGGGGTTGATGGCGGCCCGCGGGTCCTGGAACACGTAGCCGACCTCGGTCTGCCGGAAGCGGCGCAACTGCCCGCCGCGGTACCGGTTGACGTCCCGCCCGCCGACCAGGACGTCGCCGGACACCCGGGCGCCGGGCGGGGTCAGCCGGGCGATGCAGCGCAGGGTCATCGACTTGCCCGAGCCGGACTCCCCGACGATCCCGACCGCCTCGCCGGCCTGTACGGTGAGGTCGACCCCCCGCAGGATGGGCCGGTCCCCGCCGTCGTCGCCGAGCAGGTCCAGGCGCAGATCCCGAAGCTGCAGGAGCGGGTCGGGGGTGGCCTGCGTGGTCATCGGGCACCTCCGGAGATGCGGGCCGGGCGCAGCCGGCGGCGCGGGCGCGGGACGTCGCCGGACAGCCGGGACCCGAGCACGAACAGGCTGAGAACCGTTGCCACGACGAGGGCTCCGGCGGCGATCACCTGCCCGGGGTGACCCTGCAGGACGGCGTCCCGGTCGCTGAGCATGACGCCCCAGTCAGCGGTCGGCGCCTGCACGGCGAGGCCGAGGAAGGACAGCGACGCCAGGTCGATCAAGGCGTAGGCGAAGGTGATCGTGGCCTGCCCGGCGATCACCGGCGCGAGGTTGCGCACCAGGTGCAGACCGGTGATCCGCACCACCGACTGGCCCTGGACGCTGAGCGCGTCCACGTAGGGCAGATGCCGTTCATGTTCCGCGGCCGTCATCGTCAGCCGGGCGACGTACGGCAGGTAGGCGACCGCCAGCGACACCACCGCCGGCCACAGCCCCGGACCGAACAGCGCGATGGTGAGGATGGCCAGCAGCAGTCCCGGGATCGAGAACACGATGTCCAGCGCCCGGGTGATCAGCCAGGCGATGGTCCCGCCGTGCCAGGCGGCGGCCAGCGCCAGCGGGATCCCGACCAGCAGGCTGAGCACGACGATGGCCGCAGGCCCGAGCAGGCTGGTCCGGGCGCCGAAGACCAGGCGGGAGGCGATGTCCCGGCCGGTGGCGTCGGCGCCCAGCCAGTGCGCGCCGCTCGGCCCGGCGAAGGCGGACAGCAGGTCGCCGTGGTCGGGGTCGGCGGGCGCCAGCAGCGGGGCCAGCAGGGCCATCAGGGCCGCGGCCACCACGACGGCGAGTGCCAGCCAGCCGCTGACGCCCAGGCGCAGCGAGCGCAGGGGCTGCCGGGGTGGGGAGGCCGCCGCCTCGGAGGTCGCGGGGTCGACGACGGGGGCGATCACGTCAACTCCTCACAGGCGTTCGTCGGGGCCGTGGCCGTGGGGCGGTGCTTTCGGGTCGGCTCGCTCACGACCCCACCGCCCGGCGCAGCCGCGGGTCCAGCCGGGCGACCAGCAGGTCGGCGGCCAGGTTGATCAGGACGAAGGCCGCCACCAGGACCAGGCAGACGGCCTGAACGACGGCGAAGTCCTTCTGCTGCACCGAGTTGAGCAGCACCTGGCCGACCCCGCCCAGCCCGAAGGCCTGCTCGACGACGACGGCTCCGCTGAGCAGCCCGGCGATCTGCAGGCCGGTCACGGAGATCACCGGCCCGGCGGTGTTGCGCAGCACGTGGCTGCGGATCATCCGGGTCCGGGACAGGCCCCGCGCGACGGCGGTCTGGACATGGTCGGACGCCAGTTGCTCGCGTGCCCCGGCGCGGGTGACCCGGGCCAGCAGGCCGCTGGCGATGATCGCCAGGCTGACCGCGGGCAGGGTGAGGCTGCTCAGCCAGCCGCCGAACCCCTCGGCGAGCCCGTAACTGGGGAACCAGCCGAGGCTCACCGCGAACACGGAGACGGTCACCCCGGAGGCGACGAAGGCCGGCACGGCGGTCGCGACCGACACCCCGAGGTTGATCAGGGCGTCCACCGCGCCGGGGCGCAGGGCGGACAGCAGGCCCAGGCCGACCCCGGCGAGGATGATGAGCACCGCGGCATAGGCGACCAGCGCGCAGGTGACCGCCAGCGGGTGCGCGAGCAGGGAGGTCACCTTCTGCTGGGACACCATCGATGTGCCCAGGTTGCCCTGCAGCACCTCGCCGAGCCAGCGCAGGTACCGGGTGAGGAACGGCTGGTCCAGGCCGAGGTAGTGGCGCACGGCCGCCCGGGTCTCCGGCGTAGGGGTTCGGGAGCCGAAGATGATCGACTCCGGGCTGCCGGGGGCGAGGTAGATGCTGGAGTAGATGACGAAGCTCGCGGCGAACAGCGTGACCAGCAGTCCGGCCAGCCGCTTCAGTGTGAACCTGAGCATCCCACCCCCTTCATGACGTGATCCCGCATCGGATTCATCGGTCGTCCCGGCCCGAAGCTGGACCGGGACCGGGCCGGTCGGCCGCCGCATCCCGCCGAGGAAGACGGCCGACCGGCCCGGTGCCGGCTACTTGCCGCCGATCGCAGCCGCCCACGGCGAGGTCATGTAGGCGAAGGTCAGCGGTGCACCGGTGAGCTGGTTGCTCTGGAACACGATCGCCCGGGGCTGGACGACCGGGATGGACGGCAGGTCCTTGGCCAGCTGGGTCTCGGCGTCGAGGATGAGCTTGGCCCGCGCCGCCGGGTCGGAGGCCTGGCCGGCCTGGTCCAGCGCCTTGTCCACGGTCGGGTTGCTGTACCCGCTGAAGTTGGTGCCGCCGCCGGTGCCGCCGTAGATCCCGTCCATCAGTGCCGGCTCGGGCAGTTCGACGTAGTTGAGCGTGATGAACAGGTCGAACGGCTTGCGCGCCTCGGGGTCGGAGAACAGTGCCCCGTACTGCTGGTTGGGCACCCCGACCAGCTTCAGGGTGATCCCGATCTGGGCGGCCTCCTGCTGCAGCACCGTCGACAGCTGGACCAGCTGCGGGTTGCCGGAGGCGTAGCCGAGGGTCAGGGTCGCCCCGTTGGCGTTCGCCTGCTGCACGAGGGCCTTGGCGGCGGCCACGTCGGGCTGCTTGACCATGGGCTGGTAGGCGGTCTTGAAGGTGTCCTTCTGGTAGCCCCACAGACCGGGCCCGACCACCTTGTACAGCGGGTCGGAGGCGCCCTTGAAGATCGTCTTCCCGATCGCCTGCCGGTCGATGACCATGGAGAGCGCCTGGCGGACCCGCGGGTCGGCGCCGGGGCCGGAGTCCTTGGACATCAGCAGGTCCAGGTTCACCGGGGTGGAGCCCTCACCGCCGAGGAACACCTTGCCCCCGGAGGCGGAGCGCAACTGGTCCAGCAGGTTGCTGGGAATGTTGAACGCGCCCTGGATCTGCCCGGAGGTCAGGCCGTTGACCAGCGCCGTGTTGTCTGCGGCGTAGGCGAAGGTGAACGTCTTGGCGTGCGCCTTGTGCGCGGTGTCCCAGTAGTGGTCGTTGCGGGTCAGGACCAGCTTGGTGGAGCCGTCGTAGGAGGTGAAGGCGAACGGCCCGGTGCAGACGACGCCGGCGTCAGGACTGCCGAAGGCCTCCCCCTTGGCCTGGGCGAACTTCTTCTCCACGACCGCGCCGGCCAGCGTGGCCAGTGTGGTGGGGAAGGTCGGCGACGGCTGCGAGAAGGTGATCGTGACCGTCGAGGCGTCGGTGGCGGTGATCGTCTTGACCTTGGTGAACAGGTAGCCGTAGTTCGAGGCGACCTTCGGGTCGAGGTTGCGGTTGAGGCTGAAGACGACGTCGTCGGCCGTCATCGGCGCCCCGTCGGAGAACGTCACTCCCTTGCGGAGCTTGAGGACCAGCGTCGAGGGGTCGCTGAAGGTGTACGACTCGGCCAGCCCGGGGGAGAGGCTGTAGTCGGGAGCGACCCGCACCAGCGGCTCGCAGATGTTCGGGATCGCCGTCTCTTCCGGGTAGTCCGCGATCTTCACCGGGTCCAGGGTGAGCAGCGGGCGGTAGTCGCCGGACCAGGTGATCGCGTCGACGTCCTTGGTGGCGGTCCCGGTGGTCACCTGGTCGGCGGTGATCGAGGAGATGGCGCTGCCGGACGGCGTCGAGGTGCCGGAACCGCCGCCGCTGCAGGCGGTCAGCGCGAGCAGGGCGGTGCCGGCGAGGCAGGTGCCGGTCAGCCGCGCGATGCGGCGGTGCTGGGCCATGAGTACCTCTCGTCTGCCAGGGGCGGTCGGGTGGGGCGGTCGGGTGGTGCGGTGGTGCGGTGGTGCGTGACTGCTGGTGCGTGACTGCTGGTGCGTGAATCCCTTGCGGGACTGCTGGTTCCGGGCGACCGGGCAGGCGGGTCGGGTCGCCCGGGCGGCTATTCGGAACTGTGGACCAGGCCGCCGTCCACGTAGGTGCGCTGGACGGTGGCCCGGGCGATCTGGTCGGTGGGGCCGTCGAAGGGGTCCCGGTCGAGGACGACCAGGTCGGCGCGCATCCCTTCCCGGATCGAGCCGGACAGGTGCTCCACCCGGTTGGCCCAGGCCGAGCCCGCGGTGTACGCGGCGAGTGCGACCGGCAGCGGCAGCGCCTGGCCACCGTCGAGGGGTTGGGTACCGGTCGGTGCGCCGTCGACGATCCGGTTGACGGCGACGTGGATGCCGGCCAGCGGGTCGGGGCTGGTGACCGGCCAGTCGCTGCCCATGGCGATGGTCGCGCCGTCGCGGTGCAGGTCCCCGAACGGGTACTGCCAGGAGGCCCTGGGCGCGCCGAGGAACGGGATCGCCAGGTCGTCCATCTGCGGCTCGTGGCAGGCCCACAGCGCCTGCAGGTTCGCGATCGCCCCCAGCTGCCGGAAGCGGGCGATGTCGCCGGGCTGGACCACCTGCAGGTGGGCGAGCTGGTGGCGGGTGTCGGTCGCCCCGTTGGCGGTCCGCGCCGCCTCGACGGCGTCGAGCACGTCGCGCACGGCCCGGTCGCCGAGGGCGTGGAAGTGGACGTCGAACCCCGCGGCGTCGAGGGCCGCCGTGACCAGGCGCAGGGTGTCCCGGTCGAGGAAGCTGATCCCGTGGTTGTCCGTCGGGTGGCCGCAGCGGTCCAGGTACGGCTCGACGAGTGCGGCGGTGAAGGTCTCGATCACGCCGTCCTGCATCACCTTGACGCTGTGCACCCGGTACCGGTCGCCGTGCTCGGCCCCCTCGGCCGTCACCTGCCGGCGGACCTCGGCGAGCCGGGCCACCTGCTCGAGGATCCGGTCGGGCGGGCAGGACCGGTCCCACCACAGCGCGCCGGACACCCGGGCGGTCAGCCAGCCCTCCCGCTGGGCGCGCAGGTAGGAGGCGTGCACGGAGGGTTCCCCTGCCGGGCCGTCCACCCGGACGATGGCGTCCTGCCAGCCCACGATGCCCAGGGAGTGCAGGTAGCGCAGGGCCTCGCGCAGGCCCTCGTCGTACTCCTGCTGGGTGTCCGGGGGCAGCACCGGGTGGACGAGGTCCATGGCGCCCTCGTGCAGCAGGCCGGTGGGCTCACCGTCCGCGTCGCGCTCGATCCGGCCGTCCGCCGGGTCAGGGGTGTCACGGTCGATCCCGGCCCGGGTCAGGGCCACGGAGTTCAGCCAGGCCGAGTGGTGGTCCCGGTTCGGCAGGAACACCGGCCGGTCGGGCACCAGGTCGTCCAGCAGGCGGCGGTCCGGGCGTCCCCCCGGGAAGGTCTCCATCGCCCATCCGCCGCCGAGGATCCACGCGCGCTCGGGGTGCGCTGCGGCGTAGGCGGCGACGGCCTCCCGGCAGGCGTCGACGGTCTTGGCGGCGGTGAGGTCACAGCGGGCCCGCTCCATACCGCCGTTGACCGGGTGCGCGTGGGAGTCCAGGAAGCCGGGGACGAGGGCGCGCCCGTCCAGGTCGACCACCTCGTCCGCCCGGGACAGGTAGGGGGCCACCGCGCCCTCGCCGCCGACGGCGACGATCCGGCCGTCCTCGACCGCGACCGCGCTCGCCCAGGTCCGGGCGGCGTCCGCGGTGAACACCCGGCCGTTACGGAACACGGTCGTGGGTGCCGGGTGGTTCCGGGGCGGGAGGGGCATCCTGCGGTCTCTTCCTGGAGGTGGCGGTCGAGCGGGTACGCCGACCGGGTGGACTGCGGTTGGCCTGAGGACCGGGCCGGCCTGCGGGCCGGTCCGGACCCGGGGCCGGTCCGGGTCCGCCGTGACGACGGCCGGGGCGGTCGGGGCAGGGCGGGAACGGGGGCGGGGTGACCGCCGCCCGGCCCGTGCCGGACATCGGTTCGGGGACCTCGGTCGCGGTGTGACCTACGTCCCTGGCGAGGAATTAGAACTGATGACACCACCCATGTCAACGGTGTGGACAACAGTCCATGACTACGCTGTGATGTCCCAGGGAACGTGGCGGAAACCGCCACTGGCCAGCAGCGCCGGGATGGGGGCCGGGCACCCGCCGGGGAGCCCCATGGCGCGGCTGGGCGGGCCCCGGGCGCTCCTGGCCGCCACCCGGGTGGCCGGTGGTTGCCCCGCACGGTCCACGACGCGTCCCGCGGAGAACGGGGAGGTTCAGATGGCCGGGAAGCCGCCGGAGGAGGCGGACGTCCGCCAAACGGGTGAGGGCGCCGGTGACGGCCGGACCCGTAGGCGTGCGGCAGCGCGGCCCGAGCGGGCCCCCGCCCGTCGCCGGACCGCCGGAGGCCGGGACCGGGCGGTGTCGCTGAGCTCGGACCTGATCGTGGACCGGGCTCTGGAGCTCACCGAGCGGGAAGGACCGTCGGCGCTGACGATGCGCCGGCTGGGCGAGGAGCTGGGGGTCGACCCGACCGCCGTCTACCGCCACTTCCGGGACAAGGACGATCTCGTCCTGGCCTGCATGGACCGGATCATCGACAACGCCTACGAGGCTCTGCAGCCGGCCATCGACGGGCTGGACTGGCGGGGTGTGCTGCGCGCGGTCGCCGAGCAGAGCTGGCAGTCCTGCGAGGCGCATCCTGCGTTCTACTCGCTGGCCTTCTACCGGACCACGGGCGGGCCGGGCGAGCGCAAGATCGTCGAGCTCCTGGTCTCCACGATCGCCTCGGCCGGGCTCTCCCCGGAGCAGACCGCGCTGCACTACCGGGTCTTCGTCGACTCGATGCTGGCGATGTGCGGGATGAAGGCGGGGGCACAGAGCCTGGGCTCGCAGCTGCAGGAGAAGGACAGCAGCGCCTGGACCCGGATCTACGCGATCCTGCCCCAGGAGGAGTACCCGTCGGCGCGGGCACATGCCACCCATCTGGCCGAGGTGACCGAGCTGGCCATCTTCCGTTCCGTCACCGAAGCGGTGATCGCCCTGATCGAGGCCGCCCGGCGCGGCTGAGCCGGCTCGGCTGAGTCGGCTCAGCCCGGCGACCGGCCGGCAGCGGTGGAGGGAAGCCGCCGTCCCGTCCTGACCGCGGTCGGGCGTTCGGCGGATCCTGGCCCGTTGACGGCGTGTGCCCGCAGGCACGCAGGCTTGGCTGGACCCTGCGCCCGCACCGGGTGGGCGCCGACGGTGGACGCAGGGACGGGGCAGCCGACGCATGTGCCGGGAGATGCTGATGCGCATCGTGGTGGAGCTGCTCGGGGACCTCGTCCCTGATCCGGACGAGCGGGAGATCGAGCGGCGGGCGGAGCTGGCGGTCCGGACGGTCAGTGCCGAACCGGGTGAACGGCGGCACGAGGTGGTGGTCTGGCTGCCCCCGCTGACGGAGCCTGTACCCGCGGGAAGTCCGCAGCCGCAACCGCTCCCGCGGCCCGCCACCCCGGTGCAGCCGGAGCCGGCCGTCTCGACACAGCCGCAACCGGCCCCGCAGTCGGCTGCCTCGGCAGAGCCAGAGCCAGAGCCGGCTGCCGGGTCACGACCGGAACCCTCTGTGCCGCGCCAGTTCCGGCCCTGTTCCGGTGATCCGTCCGTCGCCGAGCCTTCCGTCCCTGGAGGAGCGATGACCCACCACCCGACCGACGACGCCTGCTCCGCGGACGGCCCGGGGAACGACCCGCACGTGCACCGCCCGGCCTGGGCCGACCGGGCCCTCATCCGGCCGGACGGCGCGGAGTTCAGCAGCAGCCTCACCGTGGCGCTCCCGGGGGAGGGCGCCGTGACGCGGGGCGCCACCCTGCAGATCCGGCAGCGGGTCCGCCTGGCCGTGGACGGCGAGGACTGCGTGCGGGTCGTGCGTGACGCACCCGTGCTGCACCTGCCCGAGATCGCCTGCACCCAGGAGCAGGTGATCACTCTGGTGGACGCCATCCTCCGGACGATCTCGGCGATCCCCTTCCCGCCCGTGGCCGGGACGGCGCCCGACGCTGAGGGGACAGATCAGGGACGGGACGCGACCTGATCGTCGCGCCGCGGCGGCCCCGCCGTCACCATCGGGTGCCGCGCTCGGCGATCGAGCCGTGGGCATGCGAACGTGCGGGGGCCGACCGGGCCTCCTCGCCCCTGGCGACGCACTGCCAGCGGCCGAGGCGGGCCCGGTCGAGGTAGCCGTCGCTGGGCGCGGGGAAGTCGGTCACCGGCTCGCGGACGCAGTGGCGGGCGTAGGTGAGCAGATGGGCGGCGGGGCTGGCGTTCGGGCCCGCGGGCTGGTCGGCCACGGCGTGCACGACCCCGTCCGGGAATTCCCACAGCCCCAGCAGGAACGCCGACGCCTGGGTCACGCTGCAGCCGAAGTGCCCGGCCCACAGGTCGTCCTCGGCCCACAGGTCGGTCGGCGCGAGCCCGCGGACGGCCTGCCAGCGCTCGGGATGGGCCGCCGCCAGGACCGGCAGCCCGATCTGGTGCAGCAACCCGGCGATGAACATGTGCGAGACGGCGTCGTCGGGCCACTCCTCGGACTGGGCGATCCGCCGGGCGGTGGTGGCCACGGCCAGCCCGTGCCGGGTCAGCTCGGCGGCGTCCAGGCCAGGGGGAGTGACGGGCCCGGTGCGGAACACGCTGTCGGCGACCGCGAGGGCCTGGACGATCTGCACCCCGAGGAGCCCGACCGCCTGTGCCACCGAGTCCACCCGGGTGAGCAGGCCGAAGTAGGCGGAGTTCACCAGCCGCAGCACCTCCGCGGTCGTGGCGAGATCGCTGCTGATGACGTCGATGACGTCGTCGAGCTCGTAGTCCGGGTCCTCGGTGATCTCCGTGATCCGCCGGTAGACCTCCGGGGGCTTCGGCAGTGCGGACACCCCGCCGAGCCGGTCGCGCAGCGCGGGATCGTCCACCAGATTGTTCAGCCGGAGCACCCGGTTCACCGCGGCGATCAGGGAGTCCGCGTCGATGGGCTTGGGCAGGAACTGCTGCGCGGGACCGGCCGAGGCGATGAGCAGGTCTCGGTCGGCGTATCCGGACAGGACCAGCCGGGCCACTTCGGGGTGGTAGGACTGGACGGCCGCCAGGAGTTCGATGCCGTTCATCCCGGGCATCCGCATGTCGACCACGATGACGTCCACCCTGGTGTCGGCCAGGAGGGACAATGCCTCGTCCCCGCTGGTGGCGAACAGGGCACGCCAGCCGGGATGGGCCTGGTGCAGGACGCGGCCCAGTCCCGACACGATCCAGGGCTCGTCGTCGACGAACAGCACGGTGGCGCCGTCGGTGTGGCCGGTTCTGTCCTGATCGGTCCGGCTCACCTGTCCGGGAACCTCTCCCATGCCAGATGCATCGACCGCCGGGCGGCGCACCTGAACCCGGCGATGGGCGCAGCCCCGGTCCGATCCGCCGCCTGAGGTCCGGAAGGCCGGCCGCCGCGGTCACGAGGTGGAGCCGCCGCGGACGACGACGTCGCTGAGACGGACGTTAGCCTTCCGGGATGGGCGTGCAGTGGGTGACCGCGTTCCTCGACCGGCGGGCAGCGGGCAGGGACGCGGCCGCGGCGTTCTGGGCCCGGGTGACGGCCGGGACGCTGTCGCCCGTCCGGGGTGTGCGCGGGGAGTTCGCCACCGTCCTGCCCCCGGACGGGGAGGCGTACCTGCGGGTGCAGACGGTCCTGGAGGGACCGGGAGGCACGCACCTGGATCTGCATGTCCCGGACGTCGAGTCCGCGGCCCGGCGGGCGCAGACGCTGGGGGCGACGGCCGTGCCGCGGGACGGGTACGTGGCCCTGACCTCCCCGGCCGGACTGCCCTGGTGCCTGGTGCCCGCGGCCGGTGCCCCGCGGCGCCCGGCGCCGGTGGAACGCGAGGGCGGTCACCACAGCCTGCTCGACCAGGTGTGCATCGACATCCCGCCGGACGCCTTCGCGGCAGAGTGCGCGTTCTGGCAGGAGGTGACGGGCTGGCAGTTGCGCCCCGGATCGCGGCCCGAGTTCGCCTACCTGGTCCGGCCGCCGGGGATCGCGGTGCGCCTGCTGCTGCAACGGCTGGACGACATGCCGGCGGACGGCCGCGCCCGGGCCCACCCGGACCTGGCGTGCGGGGATGTCCCCGCGGAGGTCGCCCTGCACCAGACGTGGGGAGCGCGGGTGCTGGGCCGGTTCCCGCACTGGACCGCCCTGTCCGATCCGAGCGGGATGCCCTACTGCGTCACCCGGCGCGACCCTGTCACCGGTACCCTGCCCGCCTGAGCCCTGCCGCCGACCTGAGCCTTGCCGCCGACCTGAGCCTCACTGCCGACGTGCCGACGGGAGTAGGAATGCCGTACCAGGTGGCCGTATGCGGCCCGCGGGAGTGCAGTGGGCAGGAGGCCGCGCACGCCCGCCGGGTCGGGGAGCTGCTGGCCGAGCACGGAGCCGTCGTCGTGTGCGGAGGCGGGACGGGGGTGATGGCGGCGGTGGCCGAGGGGGCGGCCTCCCGGAAGGGACTGGTCATCGGCGTGCGGCCGGGGGCGGATCGGGAGGGGGCGCATCCGGAGTTGTCCGCGGTGGTGGTCACGAACCTGGGCGAGGCCCGTAACGCGGTCATCGTCTGGAGCGCGGACGCGGTGATCGTCGTCGGCGGATCCTGGGGGACGCTCAGCGAACTCGCCCTGGCCAAGCGCCGGGGTGGGGTTCCGGTGATCAGCTTGGGCGGGTGGCGGATCGTGGATGCGGAGGGCCGGCTGGTCCCCGGCATCCACTACGCGCCCGACCCGCAGTCCGCGGTGGACGCCGCGCTGGCACCACGGACCTGAGCTCTCTGCGGGACCGGCGGCGGCGCCGTCACTCCAGCGCCGCGATGGCGGGGTTCTCCGCGGCGTCCTGGGCGGCGATGTCCTCGGCGCTGGTGGGGGTGGGCTCGTTCCGGTCGTGGCCGCGCAGCGGGATCTCCTTGACGAACAAGGCGATCAGCGGCACGAGGACGGCGAAGCCGATCGCCCAGGTGAAGACCTCGGAGACCGCCGCGGCCAGGGACTGCAGCACCCCGGACCGGACCGGCGTGGGCAGTTGGGCGAGCTTGGCGGTGTCGATGCCCGCCCCGTGGCCGGAGAAGCGTGCGGAGAGCGGGCCGAGCCGGTCGCTGAGCTCCGCGGTGAGGCGGTGGTTGAACACGGCGCCGAACAGGGAGACCCCGAAGGAACCGCCGATCGACCGGAAGAAGGTGGCGCTGCTGCTGGCGACCCCCATGTCCTTCTGCGCGACGCTGTTCTGCGCGATGAGCATGGTGGTCTGCATGAGGAAGCCCATGCCGAGCCCGAGCACGCCGATGAACATGCCGGTGAGTCCGCTGCTGGTGTGCACGTCCATCCGGGACAGCAGGACCATCGCGATCGCCATCACGGCACCCCCGGCCACCGGGAACAGCTTGTACCGGCCGGTGCGGGTGATGGTGGAGCCGACGAACAGGGACACGGCCATCGCCGACGCCATCATCGGCAGCAGGAGCAGGCCGGAGTTGGTGGCCGAGGCGCCCTGCACGGTCTGCTGGTACAGCGGGATGAAGTTGATCGCGCCGAACATGGCGAACCCGAGCAGGAACCCGACGAGCGAGATCAGCGTGAAGTTGCGGTCGGCGAACAGCGACAGGGGCAGGATCGGTTCGGCGGCCCGGTGTTCGACCACCAGGAACACCCCGGTGGTGACCACGGTCAGCCCGGCCAGGCCGAGGATCTGCGCGGACAGCCACGGGTACTGGTCGCCGCCCCAGGTCGTGATGAGGACGACGGCGGTGATGGCGACGGTCAGCAGCCCGGCCCCGAGCCAGTCGATCCGGTGCTCGCTGCGACGCCGCGGCAGATGCAGGGTGGCGGCGATGACCAGCAGCGCGGCGCCGCCCACGGGGAGGTTGACGTAGAAGGCCCACCGCCAGCTCAGGTGGTCGGTGATGAACCCGCCGACCAGCGGCCCGGCGATCATCGCCAGCGACATCACCGCGGCCATCACGCCCTGGTACCGGCCGCGTTCCCTGGGCGGGACGAGATCGCCGATGATGGCCATCACGTTCACCATGAGGCCGCCGGCGCCGAGCCCCTGCAGTGCCCGGAAGGCGATCAGCTCGGTCATCCCGTCGCCGTTGCCGCCGAGGAGAGCCGAACCCGCGGCGCCGCACAGAGCCGACCCGGCAAGGAAGATGCTGATCGAGATGAGGAAGATCGCCTTGCGGCCGAACAGGTCTCCGATCTTCCCCCAGATCGGGGTGGACACCGTGGTGCCGAGGACGTAGGCGGTGACGACCCAGGACAGGTGGGCGAGACCACCGAGCTCACCGACGATCCGGGGCATGGCGGTGCCGACGATGAAGTTGTCCAGCATCCCCAGGAGCATGCTGAGCAGCAGCCCGGGCAGCACGACGAGAACCTCCCGTCGCATACCCGGCGGGTCGGCGACGGACGCGGCCGACGGCCCGGCAGGGGTGTCCGGCTGCGTGCGCTCCGGCTGCGTGCTCTCCGGCATGGACGCCTCTCCTCCCACCGTGACCCCGGCGGCCGGGGACCGCCGGTCAGAAAGGTAGCGCCTGCGTCCGGCCGTCCTGCCGCGGGTGCCCTCTTCCATCGGGACGATCCGGCGCGGCCTGTAGTCCGGGACTGTCAGCTAGTCCGGGACTGTTTGCCTGTAGTCCGGGGACTGTCAGCCCGCCGGAGTCGGTCCGCGCCGGGGTCCGGGGTGTGTGCGGGGCGCCGGGGGCCCTCGACGGTCACCCGGTTACGACCCTCGGCCTTGCTCCGGTACATGAGGGCGTCGGCCCGGTCCACCAGCCCCGCCCGGTCGTCGCGGTGGTGGATCATCGTGGCGCCCACCGACACCGTCACCGTGATGTCCCCGTCGTCACCTGGCACGGGAGTCCGGGCGATCAGAGCGCGCAGCCGCTCGGCCACCGCGGCCAGCCGGTCGGGGTCCACGTCGAGCAGGACGGCGACGAACTCCCCGCCGCCCCAGCGGGCCAGCAGATCGTGCCGGCGCAGTGCCGACCGCAGGGTGCGGGCGACGGTGGCGAGGACCAGGTCACCGGCGGCGTGCCCGTGGCGGTCGTTGACGCGCGTGAAGTGGTCCACGTCGATGAACATGACGCCGCGGCGCCGGTACCCGGTGCGCACCTCGGCCAGGGACGCCTCCAGTCGCAGTTCGGCCAGGCGGCGGTTCCCGAGACCGGTCAACGGATCCCGGAGGTTCTCGTCCTGCGGTTCGTCGATCCTGGCCCTGGCGTCAGCCAGGCGGGTGTCGTCGGAGAAGGTCTCCACGGCGCCGAGCACGCGGCCCCGGTCGTCGAAGATCGGCACCGCGCGGACCGTGACCGGGATCCGGTGCCCGTCGGCGTGCCGCAGGAAGACGTGGTCCTCGTGGACGGCCCGGTCCCGCATCGTGGTCAGCAGGGGGCAGCGCCGCCCGCACAGAGGCCGGTCCCGCTCGTCCACGTGTTCCAGCACCCCGTCCGGGCAGCGGATTCCGAGGACCTGCGCGGCCGGGCGGCCGGTGAGCCGCTCGGCGCCACGGTTCCAGAAGGTGATCCTGCGCCGGGTGTCGACGAAGTAGACCGCCTCGTGCAGCTGGTCCAGCACGTCCCGGTAGAACCGGTCGGCGTGCTCGTCCGCTCCGGTGCCCCTGCCGGACGGTGGTTCCCCGGGGTGGACCTGCCCGCCCAGCAGGTCTGCGTAGGGGGCCGGGCGGGTGGGACGTCCGGCGCCGGCCGGGCGCCGGCGGGTGCCGGGGCGGGGTGGCCGCGACGGGAGGTGGGCCGGCTGGAGCCTGGTCACCTCAGGGTCATCGGCAGCTGCCGCGGCGCGGTTGACCGCCCTGACGCCCGGTTGACCGCCCTGACGACCGGTTGACCTCCCCGATGACCGGCGTGCCTCGGTGTGTGCGCCGGTCATCGGGGAGTTGCCCCCGCCCGGCTCAGAACGGTGCGGCGACCCCGTTCGGGGCGCCGTTGCCGGTGGGGCCGTCGTAGCCGGTCCCACCCGTGCACAGGTAGGCCGCGGAGCAGGTGCCGTTGCTGCCGCCGGAGACGTCGTAGAGGCCGGCGCTGTTGGTGTAGAGACTCTGTGCCACCGGGTCCGAGGGCACACCGTTGCGGGCGTAGAGCGCGCCGACGATCGGAGCGGCCACGCTGGTGCCGCCGAAGACGTACCAGTTGGCACCGCCGGTGCTGCCGTAGCTGTCGTACACCGCGACCCCGGTGTCCGGGTCGGCCACGGCGGCCACGTCGGCCACGGTGCGCCGGGTGCAGCCGGTGTCCGTCTGCCAGGACGGCTTACGGATGTAAGCCGAGCAGCCGCTGCCGGCACCGCTCCACACCGTCTCGGACCGGCGGGTGCCGTCGGTGTTGAGGGTGAGTGTGGTCCCGCCGACCGCGACCACCCCGGCGGACGCCGCGGGGAACTGGACGCCGTAGCCGCTGTCGCCGCTGGACACGGTCACGGCGACCCCGGGAACATTCCACTGCGTGAGGCTGGTCTCGGCGCTGAACTCGTTGGCGCCGTAGGAGTTCGAGATGACCCTGGCGCCCCGGTTCTTCGCGGTGGTGACCGCCGCGGCCAGGTCGGTGAAGGAGGCGCTGCGGGCGCCGACGTAGAGGATCGAGCAGGACGGGCAGAGCGCCGAGACCATCTCCAGGTCCAGCATCTCCTCCTGGCCCCAGCCGACGTCGCCCCGGATCCGGTTGATGCCGCGGCCGTCCCCGCCGATCTGGGTGAGGTTGGCCGGCCCGAGCCCGAACCGGGCGCGGTAGGCGGCCAGGTCGGCGGCGGCGTTCGGGTTCGCGTAGGCGTCGACGACGGCGACGAGGGTGCCCGGCCCGGCATTGCCGATCTGCCCGTTGTAGACCTTCTGCAACTGTTGCGCGGAATAGCCGTTCGTCCACGACGTGGAGGCCAGCGGCCGGCCGGTCGCGGCGTTGTCGACCACCTGCGCGTGGCAGGCCGCGGAACCGGCAGCGGAGGTGGCGCAGACCCGGTGCCGGGCATGGCCGTGCGGGCCGAGCTCGGCCGCCGCGGGGGTCACCGGCAGGGTGACGAGCGCCACCACGGACGCCAGTCCCAGGAGCGTTCCCCGGTGCGTGGCCGACATGGCAACCCTCCGATTTCCCTTGAGCGGTGCGGTGAATCTAGCCACGGACGCCCGCAGGGGAGGGTGCGACCGGCCGAAATGGCCCGAACAGCCGACTGGTCCGGACGGGTGGCGGGCGGGCCGCGAGATCCGGGCGGGTGTGCGGTCCGTGACAGAATCGCGGGACGTGGAGCAGCCCGACCTGAATCCCGGCCACGGTCCGCAACAGGACCGGCCGGACACCGCCCTTCCGCAGCCATCCGAGGACACCCAGGGTGACCCCGCCCTGCCGGCCGACGTCCCGGACCTGCAGAGCCCGCCATCCCCGACGCCGCAACCACTTGCCGTAGATGCCGACCGGCTCGGGCTGCACGGCCGGGAGCGCTGGGTGTTCCGGGAGGTCGGCGTGCGGCTGCCCGTGGGTGCGGTGCTCGCGGTGATCGGGGCGAAGGGCAGTGGCCGGTCCTCGCTGCTGCTCACCCTGGCGGGCCGGATGCGGGCCACCGACGGCCGGCTGTCGGTGCTCGGCTACTCCCTGCCCCGCCAGGCCCGGCAGGTCCGGGAGCGGGCCGCGGTGGCACGGGTGGGCCGGGCCGTGGCCCTGGAACCGGGGTTGACCGTGGCGGAGACCGTCCGGGAGCGGTCCCTGCTCGACGTGGTGTCGCCGGACCTGGCGGCCGAGCGGTTCGGCTGGGCGTGCTCGGTGCTCGGGCTCGACCTGCACGGGCACGGGCTGGTCGAGGACCTGTCCGGCCTGGAGCAGACCCAGCTGGCGTGCGCCGTCGCTGCGGTCGGGGCGCCGAGCCTGCTGCTGCTCGACGACGTCGACGCGGGGCTGCACTCCCATGAGGAGTCAGCGGTCTGGCGGGGACTGCGCGGGCTGGCCGACAGCGGGGTGAGCGTGGTCGCCGCGACCACCGACCCCGGTCCGGCCGGCGAGCACTGCGACGCCGTGCTGCGCCTCGCGCCGGCGGTGGAGACGACGAAGGGACACTTCCGTTGATGCGCGCGGTCCGGCTGGCCGGCTTCGAGTTCCGTCGGCAGCGGACGGGACTGCAGCGGCTGGCGATCGGCTTCCTGCTCGTCGTGCCGCTGCTGTACGGCGCGCTGTACCTGTGGTCGAACTGGGATCCCTACGGCAAGACCGGGCAGATGCCGGTCGCGGTGGTGAACGAGGACCACCCGGTGCAGGTGTCCGGCACCACCGTGGACGCCGGCGGGTTGTTCGTCCAGGCGCTGAAGGCCGACCGCATCTTCGACTGGCACTTCACCGACGCGACGGACGCGCGGGAGGGGCTGAAGACGGGGCGGTACCAGATCGTCATCCGGGTGCCCGCCGCCTTCAGTGCCGACCTGGCCAGCGGGTCCACGACGACCCCCCGGCGGGCCGTGATGACCATGAACGTCGACGACGGCAACGGGTACCTGATCGAGATCATCGCCCGGACCGCCAAGGACGAGATCACGCAGAAGGTCGACCAGGCCGCCACCACCGCCTACTTCGAGTCGGTGTACGGACAGCTGGAGCAGTTGCGCAACGGTCTGGCCCAGGCCCGCGACGGTGCTGTCCAGCTGCGGGACGGGCTGGCCAGGGAGACCACGGGAGCCCGGCAGCTCGCCTCCGGACTGGACACGGCGAACACGGCGTCGGGAGAGCTGGCCCGTGGGGCGCAGCAGGTCGCCGACGGCAACCGGCAGCTCGCCTCGGTGCTCGTTCCGGCCGCGAACCAGCTCGCGGCCGCACTGCCCGGCCTGAGCAAGCAGGTCACCGCGGTGACCGGCAGCGCGGCGACCCTGAGCTCCCAGGTGAACCAGGGCGCGCAGTCGCTGGCCGCCCGGCAGCAGACCGTCGCCGATGCGATCGCCGAGCTGGGCCGCCAGCAGCCGGGGATCACCTCGACCGCCGCCTACCAGCAACTGCTCAGCGCCTCCCAGCAGCTCACCGCCCGGGTCGACCAGGTGTCCGCCTCCACGGCGGCGGTCAATGACGGCGCCCAGCGGCTGGCCCAGGCCGGGACCGCTCTCGGGGCCCAGGTCCCGGCGCTGCGCAGTCAGCTGACCGGCGGCGCGGCGAAGATCCAGGCCCTGGCCGACGGGGCGCAGCGGGTGGCGACCGGCGCCGGCCAGCTGCACTCCGGTCTGCTGACCGCCGACACGGGCGCCCATCAGCTGGCCGACGGGGCGGACCAGCTGCACACCGGTGCCGCACAACTGGAGACGGGGCTGGACAGTGCGGTGAACCGGCTGCCCGACCTGTCCGACGGGCAGAAGAAGGCCAACGCGCAGATCCTCGGGTCACCGGCCGACGTGAACCTGGCGGTGGCGCACCCGGCGAAGGTGTACGGCCGCGGACTGGCCCCGTTCTTCTTCTCGATCGCCCTGTGGGTGTTCGGGATCGCGGCCTTCCTCGTACTGCGCCCCATCACCGGCCGGATGCTCGCCGGGCGGACCGGCAACCTCACCGCGGCCGTTGCCGGGTGGCTGCCGGTGATGACCGTCGGGACCGTCGGGGGGCTGATCCTGCTCGCGGCGGTACAGGTCGGGCTGGGACTGGACCCGGTGCACCCGCTGTGGACGGTGGGGCTGATCGTGCTGGCCTCGGCGGCGTTCACCGGGATCGCCCACCTGCTGCGGGTCGCCGCCGGGGTGGTCGGGTCGGCGGTGGCCCTGGTCCTGCTGATGCTGCAGCTGACCTCGTCGGCGGGGATCTACCCGGCACAGACCCTGCCGGCCTTCTTCGCCGCCCTCCACCCGTACCTGCCGATGACGTACCTGGTCGACGGGCTGCGGATCACCCTGACCGGCGGGTACGGGCCGCATCTGGTGCGGGACCTGGCCGTCATCGCCGGCTACGGTGCCGCCGCCCTGCTCGGCACGACCCTGGCCATCTCTCGGCAACGGGTCTGGACGATCCGCCGGCTGCATCCGGTGCTGGAGGGCTGAGAGCGTGGTCCGGGTGGCCGTGCCCGGTCGCTCAACCGGGCGGGCGGACCTGCCGATTCCGCAGGCGAGGGCTCCGTGGGAGCTGCAACCGGCGGGACGAGGACATGGGACACGTGAGCAGGCGGCGCATGGCCTCCCTGGCCGTGCTGCTGGTCGCTCTCGGCGTCCTGCTGGCCTGCTCCTCGGGGCGGCTGAGCTCCGGCGTGACGGGCAGGCCGAGCGCCTCCCGGGCCCCGGGCCCGCCCCTGGTCTTCCTGGGGAACAAGAACATCGCCCCGGTGGTGTACCTGGAGGGCGACAAACCGGCCGGGGTCGCCGTCGACCTCGTGCGCGCGATCGCGGGGCACCTGTCCCGCCCGGTCGAGGTCCGGGCGATGGACTGGTCCCAGGCGCAGAAGCTGGTCGCCCAGGGGCAGGCGGACGCGCTGATCCAGATCAACGTGACCGAGGAGCGCAAGAAGCTCTACGACTTCTCCGATCCCTTCCTGGAGTCCCACTTCTCGATCTTCGTGCGGTCCGGCGAGCTCGGGGTCAGCGGCGTGACCAGCCTGCGCGGTCTGCGGGTCGGGGTGGAGGCCGCCGGGTTGCCCAAGCAGTTCCTGGGGACGGATCCGCAGATCCACCTGGTCACCGTGCCCGGCTTCCTCGAGGGCTTCGGCATGTTGCGCGACGGCAGTGTCGATGCCGTCGTCGTCGACTACCGGGTCGGCTCGTACATCCTGGCGCAGAACGGGATCCGCGACATCAAGGCGACCGGCCAGCCGATCCAGTCGTCGTACTCCTCGATCGCCGTGCGCAAGGGGAACACCGCCCTGCTCGGTGAGGTCAACGACGCCCTGCGGGCCATCAAGGCGGACGGCACCTACCAGCGGGTGCTGAACAACTGGGCGCCGACCGAGGCGGTGTTCGAGACCCAGGCGCAGATCCACGAACGTGTCTACCGGACGGTGGCGATCGGTCTGGTGGCACTGCTGGTGGTGGCGATCGGCTGGGCGCTTACCAGTTACCGGCAGCTACGCCGTCGGCGAGCCACCGAGGAGGAGTCGCGGCGGCGGTACACGACGCTGCGGGGGATCATCGACAGCTTCGACGCGCCGATCTTCTCGGTGGACCGGGAATGTCGCTACACCAGTTTCAACAGCAGCCATGTGGCCACGATGAAGGCCCTCTACGGCGTGGACATCGAGCTGGGCCGGCCACTGCTGGACTACTTCACGGTGGGGACGGACGCGCAGATCGCCCGGGGCAATCTGGACCGGGCGCTGGCGGGGAACCTGATCGTGGAGGAGGCGTTCTCCGGAGGCGATCCGGACGCGCGGCGGTGTTTCCGGGTGTCGCACAGCCCGATCCGCAAGGAGTCGGGTGAGGTGATCGGGGTCGCGGTCCTGGCGCAGGACATCACCGAGCGGAAACGGGTCGAGGACGAGGTCCGGGAACTGAACCAGGAACTGGAGCGGCGGGTGCGGGACCGGACCCGCCAGCTGGAGGACTCCACGGAGGAACGCGACCAGGCGTTCCGCGAGCTCCAGCTGGCC
>DASTGO010000177.1:0-15056 GCA_035719045.1 Kineosporiaceae bacterium
GGAGGCCGCTGCGGCGAGCACCGCCCGGGCGTCGACGTGCAGCGGGCAGGCCGCGGTGCAGGCGGGTGGCTCCTCCTGGGTGCAGGCGGCGGCGAGCCGCTCGATGTCCGCCTTGCCGATCAGGCCCGGCGTGGCCACCACGCCGACGGTGCGGTTGATCCCGCCGGTGTCCCGGGTGACGTTGCCGTGCGACCTGTCCATCCCGTCCTCCCGGGTCCGGCCCTGCCGCCGTGGCGGCGGGGGCGAGAAGTGGGGGCCGGGGCCCTGCCCGGTGGGGGTTTCCGGCAGGGCCCCGGACCCGGGGCCGCGAGCGAGGTTCCGGCGGGTTCCGGGGCCGGCGGACACGCGCCGACCGTCCGGCTCCGCAGCATCAGTCCGTCGTGACCTCGCCCGCGGTGAACGGGGCCGTCAGCTCTCGGCCGCCAGTTGCCGGATGCCGGCCAGGACCTTCTCCGGCAGCGCCGGCAGGTGCGTGATCCGCACGCCGGTCGCGTTCTTGATCCCGTTCACGACGGCCACATGGGAGGCCGTCAGCGGGGCCTCGCCGACGCCGGCTGCGCCGAAGGGGCCGAGCTCCCGTGGGGTCTGCACGTAGAACAGCTGGATGTCGTCGGGGATGTCCTTCGCGTACGGCAGGCCGCAGTCGCGCAGGTTGGTGTGGACCTCGAGGTCCTCGAAGTCCTCCGACAGCGCCAGGCCGATACCCTGCGCGATGCCGCCGTACATCTGGCCGTCGACGACCAGTTTGTTGTTGATCCTGCCGATGTCGGTGACGGCGGTGAAGTGCTCGACCGTCGTCTTCCCGGTCCGGGTGTCGACCGCCACCTCGGCCAGGAACAGCGTGTACATGTAGATGGTGAACGGGTCGCCCTGGCCCTCGGTGTCGATGTCCTTGTTCGTGGTCGCGTACTTGCCGACGTACGTGAGGTCCAGGCCCTCGGCCACCATCTCGTCGTAGCTGCGGAAGGTGCCGTCGGGCCTGCGCATCGCGTCGATGAGCTTCTCGCAGCCGTCCTTGATCGCCTGTCCGATCATGACCTGGGAGCGGCTGCCGCCGGCGGGGCCGCCGTTGGGGGTGACGGCCATGTCGTTCATGACCAGCTTGATCTGGGTCGGGGCCAGGCCCAGCGGCAGCAGCGCCTCATGCGCCGTGCCGAGAGTGCCGATGTCGGCGCCCTGGCCGTGGTCATGCCAGTTGTCGTAGACGGTGACGCCGGTCGGCGTCAGTTCGATGTGCACCTCGGCGCCGTCGACCCCGTCCAGGCCGCAGCCGTAGATGCCCAGGGCCAGGCCGACGCCCTTCTTCACCTCCGGCGTGGACTGCTCCGCCGCCCGCGCCTTGGCGGTCTCGTAGTGCGGGCGCATCACGTCGAAGATCTCCGGGTACGGGAACACCTCGGGTTCCTGGCCGTTCGGCGTGGTGACCCCGGTGCCGGCCCGGTAGACGTTCTTCAGCCGGAACTCGAACGGGTCGATCCCGAGCTTCTCGGCGAGGTCGTCGACCAGGCTCTCGGAGGCGAGGAACGACTGCGGGGATCCGTAGGCGCGGAACGCGGAGCCGAACGCGTGGTTGGTGGCGACGGTCCGGCCACGGCCGCGGATGTTCGGGATGTCGTACCCGGCACCGATGAACTGCACGCCGCGCTTGGTGAGCAGGTCGCCGAACTCGGAGTACGGGCCGTGGTCGACGAGGAAGTCGCTCTCCATCCCGATGAGCCTGCCGTCGGCGTCGGCGCCGAGCCGGACGTTCATCCAGAACGGGGAACGCTTTCCCGTGTAGGTGATCGACTGGTAGTAGTCGTACTCCAGGTAGCACGGGCGGCCGGTGGCCATGGTGGCCGCCCCGACCAGCGCCTCCAGCGTCGGGGAGAACTTGTAGCCGAAGGTGCCGCCGGCCGGGTTCTGCACCAGGCGCAGCTTGTCCATCTCCACCCCGAGGCCGGGGGCGATCATCAGTGCGTGGCCGTAGAGGAAGATGCTCTTGGAGTGGATGGTGAGCCGGTCCTCCTCGTCGAAGTAGGCGAAGCCGACATCGCCCTCGATGGTGAGGTGCGGCTGTCGCTGCAGGTAGAAGTCGCCCTGGACGACGTGGGGAGCCTGGTCCAGAAGGGGTTTCGGGTCCTCGCCCTTGAGCAGCCGCTGGGTGAAGTAGACGTTCGGGTAGCCGGGGTGGATCTCGAGGGCGTCCTCGGCCATGGCGGCGGGGGCGCTCAGGTAGGCCGGGAGCTCCTCCAGGTCGACGACGACCTTCTCGGCCGCGGCCCTGGCCTGCTCGGCGGTGTCCGCGCACACCAGGGCGATCGCGTCGCCGAACTGGAACACCTTGGTGTCGCACAGGATCGGGCGGTCCCAGGTGGAGCCGAGATTGTTCGGGTCGTTCAGGCCGCCGATGGCGTTGGTGCCCTTGATGTCCCTGGCCGTGACGACCTTCGCGACCCCGGGCATCTGCTCCGCCGCAGCGGTGTCGATGCCGTTGATCCGGGCGTGGCTGACCTTCGCCTGCACCATGGCCACGTGCAGGGTCCCGGCAGGCAGCCGCAGGCCGAGGTCCTGGCCGTAGTCGAGGGTGCCGGTGACCTTGGCGATCGCCGTTGGCCTGGGGTAGCTGGTGCCCCAGATCCGGCCGTCGGCGGGCATGGTGAACTCCAGTTCGGAGATGTCCCGCTCGCCGCGCTCGACGGCGGCGGCCGCCATCACCGCGTCCACGATCGGCTTGTACCCGTTGCAGCGGCAGGCGTTGTGGTGGCGGGTGAACCAGCTGCGGACCTGCTCGCGGGTCGGGTCCGGGTTGCGCTTGAGCAACGCCTTGGCCGAGACCACGAAGCCCGGCATGCAGAAACCGCACTGCGGGGCGCCGACCGCGACCAGGGCGAGCTGGACCGGGTCGAGCTTGGCCGGGGTCCCGATGCCCTCGACGGTGGTGATCTCCGCCTCGTCGCGCAGGTCGGCGATCTTCATCATGCAGGAGATCACGAGCTTGCCGTCGACCATGACATTGCAGGCGCCACAGTGCCCGTCACCGCAGTACACCTTGGTGCCGGTCAGGTAGAGCTGCTTGCGCAGGACGTCACCGAGGGAGGTGTCCGGGTCGACGACGAGGGTCTTGGCGATGCCGTTGATGGTGAGTGTCTTCTTCAGCACTTCGGGCTCCATCGCTTCGATGGGACAGGGCATTCACTGGTTGGCGACCCGAGTCATGCCTTCGCGTTCACGTCGTCGGGGTCCTTGCCTGCCGACGCTGCTGTTCTGCCGTGCCTTGCGGTTTCCCCCGTTCTGGCGGTGTTCCGGTGGACGCCCGGTCACGGTCGTGGTGGGCGGGCCGGCGGGAAGGTGCTCGGCCCGGCGCACGGCGCGGGGGTCCTGGGTCCGGTATAGGCCGGGTGCCGCGAACCGGACAATCACCAACTGGCCAGGACCGGGCTGCCGATCGGGTACCGCGGGCGGCCACCCGGCCACGCCGGTGGCAGGGGCAGGCGTGGACGTCGGCAGGAGATCGACACCCGTGACGAAGGGCTCAACCGGCGGGTGAGGCGGCCGTGACATCCTCGCGACGGCGCCGCCGCGGGCGGCAGGGGAGGGCGGCGGGCCGAGGGTCGGCGCAGGAGCAGGCGAAGGGGATATGCGGGACGTGGTGGGGGCGCAGCGGCGGGTCGCCGGACCGCGCCCTGACCCGGACCCGGAGCTGGACGAGACCCTGTCCGCCCTGGAGCGCATCTCCCGCGCGCTGACCGTCACCACCGAGGGCGTCGACGTCCTGCTGCAGACGATCACCCGGACCGTCGCGGAGGTCTTCGACTGCCCCTTCGTCTTCCTCGTGGTGCGGATCGGGGAGACCGAGCGCTGCGCCATGTTCCCGCGCACCGACCGCGACCACCCGCTGCCCGGGGCCTGGTGCGTCACCGAGAGCACCTTCCGGTCGGGCGGGCCGATGGAGGTCACCTGCCGGGCCGCGGAGGGCTGCCCCTGCGACTACCCGCGGCGACTGGTGACCGTGCCGATGTCCTACGACGGTTCGCTGCAGGGATCCATCTGCCTGCAGACCAGCGGGGACGCCGACCTGGACGACTACAACTCCTCGGTGCTGCAGGTACTGGCCAACCAGGCGACGGTGGCGATCCAGAACGCGCGGCTGTTCGAGGAGAGCCAGGAACTGCGGCACCGGGCCGAGGACCTGTACCGGGTGGCCGTCGAACAGACGCAGGCCGCCGAGCGCAAGCGGCGCGAGCTGGAAATGGCCCGGGACGAGATCGCCGCCATGGAGCGGGAACAGATCGTCAGTTCCGAACGGGAACGGATCGCCCGGGAACTGCATGACGACGTCGCCCAGATCCTGGTGAGCATCGGCCTGAACGTGGAGTGGTGCCGACGGCAGTTGCCCGCCGACGCCGTCCTGCAGGAACGGTTGTCCTGCCTGAAGAAGCTGGCACGGGAGGGGCTGTACGAGATCCGGCACACCCTGCTCGGGCTGTCCCCGACCCGCGTCGGGGAGCTGGGGCTGGTGGAGGCGCTGCGCAAGCTCGTCGACGACTTCGAGCAGATCTCACGGATCCCCGCCGAGCTGGAGGTCGTGGGTGAACCGCGGCGGAAGGACGACGGGACGGCCGGCGCGCTGTATCACATCTGCCAGGAGGCCCTGTACAACGTCTTCAAGCACGCCCGGGCGGAGCACGTGACGGTGGTCGTGGAGTTCCGGCCGGACCGTGTGGGCGTCGTGGTCGTGGACGACGGTGTCGGCTTCGGGGCGCAGTCCGGTGACGGCGAGGAGTCGGTGACCTTCGGCCTGCGCAACATGCGTTCCCGTGCCGAGGAACTGGGCGGCAGCGTGGTCATCGAGCGGGACGGCGACCGCGGAACCCGGGTCACCGCCGGAATTCCGGGATAGGAGAGGCCATGGACAGGATCCGGATCATGCTCGTGGACGACCACCGGGTGATGAGGCAGGGCGTCCGGATGCTGCTGGAACTGCAACCGGACTTCGAGATCGTGGCCGAGGCGGACACCGGCACCCAGGCGCTGGAGCTCATCGACCGGGAACCGCCGGACATCGTGGTGCTCGACCTCAAGCTGACCGACCTCAGCGGCACGCAGGTGTGCCGCCGGGCCATGCAGCGGCACCCTGACCTGTCCGTCCTCATCCTCACGGCGATCTCCGACGGACCGGACGTGCTGGAGTGCATCGACGCCGGAGCGAAGGGCTACGTGCTCAAGGACGTCGACGTCGAGGAGCTGGGCCGGACCATCCGGGCCATCCACCGCGGGGAGTCCGTCCTGGACTCGAAGGTGACCCGGGCGGTGCTGGACCGGGCCCGCAGCGCGCCGGGGGGCGAGCCCGAGGGTCCGCTGCTGACCGACCAGGAGAAGGCGATCGTCGGGCTGATCGCGGAAGGCCTGACGAACAAGGAGATCGGGGAGCGGCTGTACATGAGTGCCAGCGCGGTGAAGTTCCACATCAGTGACATCATGCAGAAGCTGGACGTGAAGCGCCGTGCGCAGGTGGTGTTCAAGGCCGCAGGCGATCACCTCATCTGACGGCTGGTCAGGAGAGGGCGGACATGGACGTACCACCCGCGGGGCACCCCGTCTGGAGGCAGCTCCTGACGGCGGGGATCAGGTACCAGCTGGACTTCTTCGCCGCGAAGATCCTGCTCGGCTGGCTGCTGCTGAAGGTCGACAGCGATCCGTCCGAGGAGATGCTCGCCGAGTGCGCGGTCAGTCTGCAGCATCTGTTCGCGCAGAACGCCCAGCTGCCCTGCGTCCAGCACGACCTGGTGGAGATCCTGGGGCTCTCCGTGCGGGCCGGCACACCCGAACCTGTGGAGGAGGTCTCGCCGTGAGCGAGCGTAGCGAGCGAACCGATGAGCAGGGTGCGGGGCTCGCGGTGGCGACGAGCGCCAGCGAGGAGGAACCGTGAGCGGATGCCTGCTGCCCCTCGACGAGGTGGCACGGCGGATCGCCGGCGGCCAGGTGCTGCTGGTCGCCGGGAGCGCGGACCTGTTGCGGCAGTTGCCGTCCGGCACCTGGATCGGGGGTTCCGTCCCGTATCGGGAGACCGGCGACGAGGGGGCGGTGCCGCGGGACCTGCTGCACGTCACCCAGCTGCCGGAGGATCTGCGGGAGGTGACGGCGAAGGTCTACGACGCGACGTCGGTGCGCGACGTGTACGCCGACCTGGCGGGCAGGGACTTCGGCGTCATCATCATCCCCGCCTCGTCACCGACCCACCTGGAGTTCGCCCTGCACGCCCCGGGATACCGGGGGTTCGCCGTCCGGCCCCTGGTCGGGTGGATCTCCGGTTCGCAGCTGGACGGGCCGGAGGGGGAGCTGGCCAGCGTGTTCTGCGGTGCCACCGGGGAGGAGGTCCACGACGGGGCCGTCGTGCTGCAGGTGAGCCTTCCGCCCGGGCAGGTCGCGGATGTCGGCGTGGTGAACATCTTCGAGCAGGGCGACGGCGAGGTGATCGCCTTCCCCCGGGACGGCTTCGACGTCACCACGGCGGTCGTCGACGGGATGGAGCGCAACTTCTCGGACTTCGTCCGGGAGAAGGGGCTGGACACCCGGCTGCCGCTGGTCGCGGACTACTACGGCGTGATGGTGAACGTCAGTTTCCAGGCGGTCGACCCGGTCGGGCGGCTGGTCCGGTTCTACTCACCGGTGTTCGCCGGGCTGACCTATCGGCACGCCCGTCCCGTCGGTGACTATGCGGCGCGGCTGGAGGCGCAGACGCCGTCGGCCTTGCCGGGCCGGCTGGTCTTCTCCTGCACGTGCATCCTCAACCACTTCTACGCCGAGTCACGCCGCCGCGGGGCGCGCGGTCTGCGGGGCCCGCTGACCTTCGGTGAGGTCGCCTACCAGCTGGTCAACCAGACCACGGTCTACCTGACCGTGAATGACCTGCCTGCCGACCCGGCCGACCGTTCGGGTAGCGGGGCTGCTGGCCGAACGGGTACGGCCGGGACGGCGCAGGCCTGAGCGGACCATGGTCCCGCCCGTCCCGAAGACGATCGCGACAAGAATCCCAGCTGTCGGAGCCACCTCTGGTGGCCCCACTGCAGGCCACTGACGTCCCGGTCGACGGCGACCCGACCGGCATGGCATCTCGACGCCCTGTCCTGCAACGCTTTCCGCGTTCACTCGTCTCCTCGCCTACCGGCGGCGGCGGGCCATTCACCCGTCATACGCCAGCAGCGGGCCGGCCATCCGGCACGCGCATCTCGGACAGGAGACCCGACACCATGGCCAACACGATCATCGCCGGCTGCATCAACTGCGGCATGTGCGTGCCCGAGTGCCCTCAGCACGCGATCACGAAGGGCAAGGGCATCTACGTGATCGATCCCGCGCTGTGCACGGAATGCGAGGAGTCGGGCGGCGACTCCAAGTGCGTCGAGGTCTGCCCGGTCGACGACATCATCGTCCCGGTCTGACCACGGATCGGTCGGGGCCAGTCCATGTCGCTGCTGACCACGGACAGGGCGCGGAGGGCGACGGCGGATCCGGCCGGGCCGACGGCCGACCGCCTCGCCCGCCCGGTCCGTGACCTGCGGATCTCGGTGACCGATCGGTGCAACTTCCGGTGCGCGTACTGCCTGCCCCCGGAGGCGGGCAGCCCGGCCTACCTGTCCCGTGCGGATCTGCTGGACTTCGCGGCGATCACCCGGATCGCCGCCGCCTGCGCGGGCCTGGGAGTGCACAAGATCCGGCTCACCGGCGGGGAACCGTTGCTGCGCAGGGGATTGCCCGAGCTGGTCCGGTCCCTGGCGGAGGTGCCGGGGATCGACGACCTGGCGCTGACCACCAACGGCTGGTACCTGGCCGGTCAGGCCCGGGCCCTGGCCGAGGCCGGGCTGCACCGGATCACCGTCAGCCTGGACGCGCTGGACGGCAACGTGTTCGCCCGGATGAGCGGGGTTGGGGCGAGCGTGGGAAGGGTCGTGGCGGGCGTCCGGGCGGCCCGCGACGCCGGGCTGGCTCCGGTGAAGCTCAACGCCGTGATCCGGCGCGGGGTCAACGAGTCGGCGATCGTGCCGCTGGCCCGGTTCGCCCGGGAGGAGGGACTCGTCCTGCGGCTCATCGAGTACATGGACGTCGGGCAGTCCCACGGCTGGCAGGAGTCCGACGTGGTCCCGGCGGACAGCATGGTGGCAGCCGTCGCCGCCGCCTTCCCGCTGGTTGCCGCGCCGCCCGCGCCGGGCGCCGTCGCCACCCGGTACCTGTACCGGGACGGCGGCGGTGAGCTCGGGGTGATCAGCGCGGTCAGCCGACCGTTCTGCGGGGACTGCACCCGGATCCGGCTGACCGCTGACGGCCGGCTGTACACGTGCCTGTTCGCGGCCGAGGGCCACGACCTGCGGGACCTGCTCGGCGACGACGCCTCCGGCGGGGCGTTGCGTGCGGCGATCGAGCGGATCTGGCACGCCCGCACCGACCGGTACTCCCTGCTGCGGTCAGGCGGGGCCGGGCGCGGCAGCGTCGAGATGCACCGGATGGGGGGCTGAGGCAGGGGCGGGCGGCGGCACCGGTCAGGAGCTGAAGCTCAGCGAGGCGGCCATCGCGTCCAGCACCTTCTGCGTGGTGGCGAAGTCGGCCGAGAAGGGGGCGTGGGCGGCCAGAGCCAGGGTGCGGTTGTTGTGGTCGACGAGCACCTCGCAGTTCTTCGCGCCCGAGGTGCCGGATTCGCTCTGGTCGCGGTAGACGATCCGCAGGGCGCGGTGGCCGGCGACGGTGGTCCGCTTCTGCTGGAGGATGTCGATCAGGCCGGGTTGGGTGAACTGGCTGGTGGCGGTGCCGAAGTCGTCAGGCATCTCGTAGACGACGATGGCGACCGCCACCTCGGCGTCCTTGGGCACCTGGAACGGCGTCGGGTTGAAGTACTGGCACGTGCCGTCGGGTCCGCTCGCCACATGCCAGCCGGCGGGGTAGGTGAGGGAGTACCCGACGGCCCGGTTGCGGCAGCGCCCGACCGTGGTGGTGGTGGATGGCTTCGCCGTGGCCGTCCTGGTGGGCGGCGGCGCTGCCTCGGTGGGCGCCGCCGTGGTGGTGGGCGCAGGCTCGGTGAGGGTGACGGGTGGGGCCGTCGGGGCAGTGGCCGGATGAGTGCCGGGTGCCGCCGTGCCCTGGGTCGCCGGGGGCCGTTCGGAGGTGGTGCCGCGGCTGCTGACGAGCCGGTAGACGCCGATCCCGGTGGTGGCGAGACCGAACAGCAGGGGCACCAGGGACAGCAGCTGCAACAGCCTTCGGCCGTGCCCGGCACGGGGAGGGGGCGGCGGCCCGGCGGCCGGTGCGGGACAGGCGGGGAAGGCCGTCGGGGGGCCGGGAGCGGGTGCCGCCGAGGGGAAGACCGGTGGCGCCGGCAGCGCCGCCGACTGACGTTCCCGCAGCCTGGCCCCGAGGGTCCCGTCGAGGACGCCGAAGGTGACCTCGCCACAGCGGTAGCCGGTCGGTTCGATGGTCTGGTGCACCGGGTCCAGGTACAGCCAGTCCCCGGACAGGGGCGTCAGGTAGAGCTGGTACCCGCCCAGGTCGAGCCGCCACTCGTCCATCGAGCCCATCCCGGCCTGCGGGGTGAGCTCGCCCCGCTCCACCCGGGCCCGGCGGGCCTGTGCCCGTGCCTCGACTGCCGCCTGCGCCTCCTCGGCGAACTCCGCGCGGCTCACCATGGGTTCAGGCTCCAGGATCTGATCAGGGTCTCCGCCTGGGCGGACTGGCCGGTGCGGGCGGCGGCCTGCCGGAAACTGGCGAAGGCCCGGTCCTCCCCGACGGTGAGGACCTGCTCGCGCAGGGCCAGTTCGTCGGCGGTACGGGAGAGTTGCGCCTCGGGGATCTGCCCGGCCCAGCGGACGGCCCAGACGTCCTCCGGGACCAGCTTCGGGGGTGCGCCCTGTGAACGTCCCATGGCTTCCCAGAAGTCCATGACGAAGCGGCGGCCGTCGGGAAGGATCACCCGGGTGGCGGCGTGGTTCATCGGCAGGGCCGCATCGATCTGGTCGGGGAGGTCCGGGTTGGGGACGAACACCGACCGCCGGGCCATGTACACCGTGTCGACCACGGCGCCGGGGCCGAACTGGTCGTGCACGTACTCGCCCATCCACCGGACGCCGTTGTCGGCGAACTCCCCGCACTGCCCCGAATGTGATCCCCGCCAGGGATGGGTGAAGGTGTTCCACACCTTGGCGACCAGGCTGGGGTTGCGGACCCAGTAGCCCTCGGTGAGGCGCTGGCCCACCGTCGCGGCGAACGTGTTCTCCAGGCCGTCCACCTGGGCCGTGGTCACGGTGGGCTGCGGCGCCGGTGGGACGGGCACGGGAGGCGGCCCGGCAGGCGGGGGTGGACCACCCGGAGGCGGCAGCGGGCCGGTGATCGGGTGGAACTCGCCGGCGGCAGGGGGTGTGGCGAGAGGGCCTGCGGCGGGACCGGGCGGCGGCCCCGGCACGGGCAGCGGATCGGGACGTCCGCCCGAAGCGGCGACCAGGATGTCGTTCGTGACGCGGTCGATGGACGGCGCCCTGCGGCTGCGCAGGTGCCGCAGGATGCCCGGCAGGGACCTGACCCCGCCCGCCAGCAGCATCATGATCAGCCCGGCCGCGATGAGGACCTCGTACTCGAAGGTGAGGCCGGTGCCGCCGGAGGCCGGGGCCGGGGCCGAGGACGGCGCCGCTGCCGGGGTCTGGGCCGCCCGGCGGGTCGGTGACGCGGCGCCGCCGTCACAGGGCAGGGCCAGCGGTCCGGCCGCGGCGACCAGGTCGGTGAGGACCGGTGCGAACTCCTCCGGCACGGGGGTGTCCGTGGACCGGCCCGCCTCGACCCTGCCCGCGACGGCGTAGGACCCGACCTGCCGGTCGCCGGCGGCCACCGACAGTGCGCCGCCGAGGCGTTGGGTGGCGACCTTCCCGCTGCAGGGCGCCGCGCCGATGACGGCGACCGCCCGGGATTCCACGACCTGCCACGAGACGGTGAACTGGACCTGGGTCCCCGCCCCGGCGCTGAAGTCCGCCGACCGGTAGGTACAGGAGAGCACGTCCCAGGGGCTGCCCGAGCCGTGGGGTTCGAGGTTGTTCTCCACCAGCGCGAAGTCGCCGACCTCATGGGGGCAGGCGGGCGGTCCGGTCCGCGTCGCGGCGGTGGCAGGCCCGGCCGGCAGCACCGACCCCAGGGCCAGGGCGCCGGCCCCCAGCCAGGGGAACCAGCGGCGCATGCCCCACCTCCTCGTCCACCGGTCGGTCCCCCACGTTGTCGGGTCCGGACCGGGCGAACCTGAGGATCACCCGGTCACGGCGCGGTCCGGACGGCGGTGACGGCGACCGTGGTGTAGGCGACGGTGATCGCCGGGCCCATCGCGTCGACGGCGGCCGCGACGTCGTCCAGGACGACGGCGAGCCGGTCCGGGGGCAGCCGGGTGAGGCCGCCGAGGGTGGGCAGATGGTCCAGCCACTCGTCGCGGGTGTAGCGGCGCTGCCACGGGAACTGCCACTGCTGTGGCGGGCCGAACCCGCCGCCGGCCCGGATCCCGTCGGCGATCTTGGTGAACAGGGGCTGGTAGGCGTCCAAGGGGGAGTGGACGAGCCCAGGGGTGAGGGTGAGCGGGGAGTCGGGGGCGACCCGGCGGAACGCGGCGGCCAGAGCCTCGGCGATCTCGTGTGGGGGCTGCAGCACGTGGTGGAAGGGGGCGAGCAGTCCGCCGGGCCGCAGCACGGCCGCCGCCTTGGCCGCACCGGCGACGGGATCGACCCAGTGCCAGGCCGTTCCGGCGACGACCGCGTCGAACCGGCGCCCGGCGGGCTCCCAGGCCTCGAAGGTCGCGACCTCGACCTGGACCCCGCTGCGGTGGGCGAACCCGGCCATCCGCGGGTCGGGCTCGACGCCGAGCACCCGGCAGCCGGCGGCCTGGAACTGCCGGGCCTCGATCCCCGTTCCGGCGCCGACGTCCAGGACGTCCGGGCCGGGGCTCGAGGCGACGATCCGCTGCACCAGTTCGTCCGGGTACGGCGGTCGGGTGCGGTCGTAGCGTTCGGCGTCAGCGCCGAAGGACTCCGCCACCTGGCGATGGCGGTGCGGTTCGGGATCCACGGGACGCTCGGGGGACGGTACATCGTCGGACACGCCGCCACCGTATCCGCGTCCCCGGTCCGCGGACCTGTCCCGGGGCGGGTGTCGGGGCCGCTCCTGTGCTGCGCGCGTGACGGATGTGACCCGCGGCCGCTGCGTCCCGGGCCGGGTCGTGCGGCTCAGGTCGTGCGCCGCACCCATCGTGGGGCGGCCGCCCCCGGCCGGCTCACGAGTCGGGGTAGCCGCGGTTGAGGCGGACGTCCTGCGCGATCCGGTCGACGGCCACCTGCAGGGCGTTGCCGATGCCGAGCCCCTGGACGATGTTCCCGAACGCCAGGGAGAACTGGTCGCGGGCCGCGAGGTAGACGGGGGTGGCGGGC
The DNA here is from genome assembly GCA_035719045.1 of Kineosporiaceae bacterium. Classification (GTDB taxonomy): domain Bacteria; phylum Actinomycetota; class Actinomycetes; order Actinomycetales; family Kineosporiaceae; genus DASTGO01. Next base: position 12,423 of record DASTGO010000177.1, read on the forward strand.
CGCGGCCGGGCCACCTTCGGGTCATTGAGGTTCTGGACGTAGAGGTAGCGCTGGCCGCCCGGCTGGTAGACGGGATCGGCGGCCAGGTCCGCCTTCACCGCCGGGATCGCGCTCTCGGCGTCGGCGAGGGCCTTGGCCGCCTCCGGGCCGGTCAGGTAGTCGATCAGGGTCCAGGCGGCCTGCGGGTGGGCGGTCTTCGCGCTCAGGGCGAAGCTCCAGGACCCGGTGTACACCGCGGACCCGTGGCCGAAGTTCGGCAGCGGCAGCAGGATGAGGTTGTCGCCCAAGGCTTTCCGGTACATGTCACCGGCCCAGTGCCCGACCCAGGAGATCGCCGACCGGCCGTCGACGAAGTTGCGGTCGTTGCTGCCGGGGGCGCTGTCGAGGTCGATCATCCCCATCCGGCCCCAGCTCTGGAACCAGTTCAGGGCCCACTGCGCCTGCGGGCTGTTCAGTGCGCCGTCGGCCGACCTGCCGTCGGGGGTGAGGAGATCGGTGCCTGCCGAGAGCAGGACGGGTCCGAAGGCGAACGGCCGGAGTTCGGCTGCGCCGTCGCTCCACTCGATGTTCAGCGGCGTGGGGTATCCGTAGGCCTGCAGTTCCTTGAGGATGGTGTCGAACTCCTCGACACCCCAGGCATCGGCGGCACTGGTGGGGATCCGGGCGTGAACCTTCTGCAGGGCCGCCTTGTTGGCCCACAGGCCCATTCCGGAGTCGTAGGCGCCGAGCGTGTACTGCTGCCCCTGGTAGCGGCCGTTGGCGATCACTGAGGGGATGAGGGTGGACAGTTTCTCGGCCGAGACACAGTTCCCGAGCGTCCGGATCAGGTCCCGGTAGGCGAAGGTGGCCACGAACGGCGCGTCGACCTCGAGTACATCGGGTACCTGGCCCGCCTCGATCGCGCGGGTGAGCCCGTGCTCGTAGTTGACCTCCGGGTAGCTGACCAGCGTGACGGTGATGGCCTGCTGTTTGCCGACGGTGGCGTTGAACTTGTCGATGAGGGTCCGGTAGAGGGTGATCGGGTTCGTGGCCGCCGAGCCGTTGTCGCTGGCATGGGTGGCCAGCGTGATCTGCACCGGGCCGGGGGGGGAGGTCCAGCAGGGGCCGTCGGGGGATCCTGAGGTCGCTCCCGCCGGGACGTCGCCGAGCCGGGCCGAGCTCTGACAACCGGTCAGGAGCCCGAGCACGGCGACGAGACTGACAGCACCCTTGCCCGTGATCTTCATCGATCCCCCGTTCGGTTGGTCCGCGATATCGGTCGGCTGGGATGAGTTCCGTGGGCCGGGCTCAGCAGGCGTCGGCGATCCGGGAGTGACGGACCCTGTCCCCGCCCGCCCGTTTCGCCTCGTACTGCGCCGCGTCGGCGAGTGCGTAGAGCTGTGCGAAGTCCACCGGCGGCCCGGACCGGCCGGCCGTCGCGATGCCGACCGACAGCCGGCCCCCGAAGGGGAGCCGCCGGCCGGCCGCACAGGCGCGACCGGCGAGGGTCCGCAACTCGGCGGGCGAGATCCCGTTCACCAGGACGCAGAACTCGTCGCCGCCGGTGCGGGCCACCAGCCGGTGCGGAACCTGCTCGAAGGTGCGGCACAGACAGCGTGCGACCGCCTGCAGCAGCCGGTCGCCGGCCGCATGGCCCCAGGTGTCGTTGACCCGTTTCAGGCCGTCGACGTCGGCGACGAGCACCCCGACCTCGCCGTCCTGCCCGGCGAGGGCCGTTTCGGCGGCACACTGCAGACCGCGGCGGTTCGCCAGGCCGGTGAGGGGATCCGCGTCCGCCAGCGCCCGCAGTTCGCCGACCTGGCGCAACTGGGCCATGCCGATGCCCAGGGCGAACGCCAAGGTCTCCAGCTGGGCCAGCCCTCCCGGATCCGGCCAGGACCCGCCGCCGTCGCGGTGCACCCGGAGCATGGCCCAGTGGTCGTCGCCGACCTGCAGCCGCACGCCTGCCGTGCCGGTGTCGACCGCGGTCCACACCAGCGGACGCCGGGTGCCGTCCGTGGCCTCGGCCTGCGGTTCGGCCGGTGTCGGTGCCGACCACTCCAGGAACCACGGGGCGTCCGGGCGACGTACGGTGACCGGCGCCTGGGCAGGGCCGACCCGCAGCCGGACCTCGACCCGGGTGGCGCCGAGGATGTCGAGGGCGTGATCGGCGACGACCTCCGCCAGGGCGTGCGCCGACGAGGACGAGGTGATGACATCGGCGAGGGTCCGGGCCCGGTCCGGGAAGGGGGCGGGTGACCAGGACGGGGACGGCACCCGGGGATCTCGGGGATCCGGTGCCGCCGCTTCCGGGGCTGCACAGGGGCGACCCGAGTCGGCGGGGGCGCCGCCGCGACCGGGTCGACGTGCGCTCCTCCCGGCGGCGTTGGGCGCGCCGGGGCCCAGGGGCAGGACAGCGGGAAGAGCGGCTGAGAGTGTTGCCCGAGCATGCGCTCGTGGAAGGAACGATCTCATCGCACACCTCCGGGACGACGTTCGCAGCCTGACATGAAAACGTTTACATGACAAGGCTCATCCCATTTTCCGTCCGTTGGTCCGCCGGATCCCGGTGTGCCGCGCTGATCCGCCGACGGTCCGGGGACGGGCGCCGGCAGGAACCGGCGGACCGGGTTGTCGTGGGGTGCTGCCGTCGGG
>DASTGO010000178.1:0-26316 GCA_035719045.1 Kineosporiaceae bacterium
GACGTCCTTACGCTGTATTCCTGGCGCGGAGATGCGGAGCTAATTTCCCTAAACTCAGACATGACGCGCCGCTTGTCTAGCCAAGGCATGTTCGCCGAGGCCCGCCTCTGGCTTGATCTCGTGAACCGCACCACAACCCGAGCGCTGAAGGACGGGAATCGACTTCCTCAAGAAGACCCTCTCGCTGCAATGGGTCTCGTCGACTCACTCGGCCTCGCACATGTGAACTCTATTCTGGGATTACTGGACTACGTTCGGGCTCTCAGTTCGGGCTTTCCCGATTGGGTCGAGGCGGAAATCAAGCGCCCTCATCGCCCTCTCGGGCAGGTGCCGCGTACGCTCATGAGCAATCTGAAGGACGCTATCGCATTCGAGATTTCCATCGAGGGTCGTCAAATTACTCCCGGGTTCGTCTGTGCCCAACTCGCGGGACGGGCCTTGGCAACAGAAGTGGTCGATGAACTTGCACTACTTATTGGCGGTCTAGAGTCCGACTACTTGGCATGGGTGGATTCGATGGCATTGACGTCAAACTACGATCTCGTTGGTACGGCGACAAGTAGACTCGATGAGGCGATCGAGAAACTCGATGCGCACCGGGGCGTCATCGAGCAATTCCTGGCTGCTTGCGAGGAGGTACATCGGGACGTCGATGACACGTGGCCGGAAACGGCGCTGTCTGCCACGTGGGCTCGCGTGAGGCTTATTGAGTCCTCAATCGTCAAGAGAGTGGCGGAAGTTGCCGAGAAGGCGGAGCTCCTCCATACGCCAACACGCCCCGACACCTTCGGCTGGTCCTATGAACGCCTGGTGGATGGGATTCTCGATTCAATCATCCATTCAGACTCGGACGTCCTCGCCTTCGCGACTCCAAAGTTTCTTGCCGCGACGATCCGTGCAGAGGAAAGACTGAAGAAGACGATCGTGCGACAGCACCCTAGCGTGAGGGCGAGTTATACCAGCGAGCCGCTTGTCACCCTTTGTGAATTGACTGGTGTGGCGATCTTCTACTCGCGTCTGCTAGGCAGTGATGACCTGAGAAAGCCCTTCGTTGAGGGATGGGACAGTCTCTTCTCGACTGAAGGGAAGAGGCTGGCGCAGTATGTCTTGCTGTCCCTCGATGTCAACCGGAATGCATTCATCGGACTTACGTCTCCATCCCTCATGCGAGGTAGGCGGCAACAGATAATCGAGCACGATCTCGTTGCCAGGGGTGGACAGGTTGACACCTTCGACATTCGCCTCTCGCATCCCGACCCATGGGTCTCCTCAGTCCTTGCTCATGGGCATTTCATCGATTACGCTGCATTGTTTGCAGTCGAGTACCTTCTGCCCACACTTCAGTCCAAGAACTGGCTCGACCTTGAAATTCCTAGACATGTCGTGCAGCTAAGCGAATCCTTGTCTAGACGAGTGAATAGGGATCCGAATGCCTAGCCGAAGAAAGGCAAGCAATAGAGGGCGCGGACCACGAATGATGTCTCAGCGCTTGAAGGATCGGGATGACCTTGGGTTCTACACGAACATGCTCTTTGAAGATTTTTCGAATCTCGGCCTTCGTGGCCCTTTTTGGCGGCCTGCATATGTGGAACTTGGGGGGGCCGCAGCGACCCGCGACGGCCGGGATGACGCCCTGGTGTCTCTTCTTGACGGCTACGGGCAATACGGGCGCGAGGATGCCCAGCAGCTCCTACGGGACTACTACTCATTCTGCGGCTCAGACATCCTGTTCTATGGAGCCTCTCGGGCGCAGGTAGTGCCGGGGCTGGCGGGAGTTGATGACGAAGCGGACGATTCCCCTGAGCGTCTCTCTCTCGTTCGTATGGTCCCATGGGAGTCAAGCGATGGTGAACCACAACCCATTGCTGAGGGGGCTCTCGTTGGTCACGTTCTTGAGGTGAAGCTCGAAAAAGCGCGCTCCAAGGAAATCGGGAAAGCTGTAGCCCATCTTAAGGAGTACGATAGGCGTCGCCCGTTGGAGACTTTTGATGTATTGAAGGTCCCGGAATATGATTTCACCCAGCATCGTCGCATTATGGACCGACGGCTTGCTCGGGCGACACGTTGCCTGGGTTGGGATGGGCGAGGTCTTTATCTTGATAGGGCCACTTCTGGTTATCGAGTGTACCGCAGGCTTCGTTTTAGGGCCTTCCAACTGGAAGTCCTAGAAGTTGCGCTCGAGGCGCTGAATGAAGTTACTCGGAGACTTCCGGATGACCCTTTCGAGATTCGGCTGCCACATTCGCAGAATCGAAGTGAATTGCAGTTGGTTGAGCGGCGAATGGGGACGGGTGAAATTAGCGTTGATGAAGCACAGAAGTTCTTGCACAGTGACATTGAGTGGCGCTGATGAGGGAATCGAAAGTCGCGGCTAGGCTTGGTCTCGGATGCCCTCAGGGGTCGGTCGGGTGAGGCGTTCGCCCAATTGCCTCAAGGCTTCTCTTGTTGAATGAGACGACGCCTGAGCATATATCTCCATTGTGATGGAGAACTGCGCATGGCGAAGAATCTTCATGATGATTCGAGGATGGACGTCAAGGTCGACTAGGAGCAGGGCTATTGCGTAGTGGCTCCAGTGCTGGTCACCGTGTGTATGAGCTTGCTAGCCCGGCGTCCGGCGCCGCGGATCGCTCGTGTGAGGGTGGTGGATCCGTCCGGATCGTTCGTGCATGGGGAGATCGTCAGTTTCAGCCGGTGCAGCACGGGCGACTCGCGGGCCTCGTGCCGGGACCGGGTTGTCGCCTGGTTGACGAGGATGCGCAGGACGTACGCGAGCGGAGTGTAGGCAAGAGGTCACTTGTCGCCGCGCCCTTCGCCCGCTTTGTCGTAGCGGGCAACCTAACGCGGCGGGCAGCGCTCTTACCCCGTGAGCACGTGCAGCCACTGCGACCTGCGACCTGGGGCCGGGGCGGTACATGCGGTCGACACGACGAGATCATGAGGAGTCACGGATGTCCGAGGTGCTCGGGGCTCAGCGCAGAAGCAGACGGCGACGTCGGCTGATTCGCGGGGCCTACGTGGCCGGACCTGTCGCAGCCGTGCTGGTGGTGGGCGCCCTGACGACGTCCTGGGCCGGCGCGGCAGCGGGAACCCTGGGTGCGGCCGCCGGTGGGAGCGGCCGCTACTTCGGGACGGCGATGGGGGGGTACACCATCACCAGCGCCACCGACACGACGATCGCCGCCCGCGAGTTCACCATGGTGACGCCGGAGAACGAGATGAAGCCGGACGCGACGGAGCCCAACCAGGGGCAGTTCTCCTTCGGCGCCGGTGACGCGGTCTACAACTGGGCCACCCAGCGCGGCATGCGCGTGCGCGGACACACCCTCGCCTGGCACTCCCAGCAGCCGGGGTGGATGCAGCGCCTGTCCGGGACCGCGCTGCGCAGCGCCATGATCAGCCACATCCAGGGCGTGGCAGGCCACTACAAGGGCAAGCTCTACGCCTGGGACGTGGTCAACGAGGCGTTCAACGAGGACGGCTCCCGACGGCCGTCCAACCTGCAGGGCACCGGGAACGACTGGATCGAGGTGGCGTTCCGGGCCGCCCGGGCGGCCGACCCGGGCGCGCGGCTCTGCTACAACGACTACAACACCGAGAACTGGTCCTATGGCAAGACCCAGGGCGTCTACGCCATGGTCAAGGACTTCAAGACCCGAGGTGTGCCGATCGACTGCGTGGGCTTCCAGACCCACTTCACCGGCGGGAACACCCTGCCGTCGAGCTTCCAGACGACGTTGCAGAAGTTCGCGGACCTGGGCGTCGACGTCCAGCTCACCGAGGTCGACGTGACGAACGCCTCGACCTCCGCCTACGCGGGGCTGACGCAGGCCTGCCTGCAGGTGAGCCGGTGCGCCGGCATCACGTTGTGGGGTATCCGGGACAGCACCTCCTGGCGCTCCTCCGAGAGCCCTTTGCTGTTCGACGGCGCGGGTAACAAGAAGGCCGCCTACACCAGCGTCCTCTCCGCTCTCAACGGTTCGGCCGCCCGGTACGGCGGCAACTCCGCCCCGTCGCCGAGTGCCACGCAGACCACGTCACCCTCAGGCGCGCCGGCGACCCCGGCGGCCCCGGGTGGGGCGTCAGGGGTGGATCCCTCGGCCTGGTACGGGCTGGTGAACCGGTCGACCGGCAAGGCCGCGGACGACTACCAATGGCTGACGGCGGAGGGCGCCGCGGTCGTGCAGTGGCCCGTGAGCGGCGCTGCCGTCCAGCAGTGGAAGTTCACCCCGGTGACCGGCGGCTACTACACCGTCAAGAACCGCAACTCCGGGAAGGTCCTGGAGGTCAGTGCCGGCTCGACCGCCGACGGCGCCCGCATGGTCCAGACCACCGACGCCGGGCGGCCCGGCCAGCAGTGGAAGCTCGTCCAGGACGCGGGAGGCTACGTCCACCTGCTCAACCGGGCCTCGGGCAAGGCCCTGGAATCCAGCTACCAGGTCACCACCGACGGCTCGCCGCTGGACCAGTACCCGTACTGGGGCGGGGCCAACCAGCAGTGGAGCCTGACCGGTGGGCCAACCGTCCCCGGCACCCCCAGCGCTACCGGGACCCCGATCAGCACTCCGACCAGCAGCCCGACCACGAGCAGCGGCGCGAACTGCACGCTGCCGACGTCGTACCAGTGGACGTCCACCGGTGCACTGGCCACGCCGAAGCCCGGCTGGGAGGCCCTGAAGGACTACACGAACGTTGTCTACAACGGCAAGCATCTCGTCTACGGCTCCACCACCGGCCAGGGCAAGTACGGGTCGATGAGCTTCGCCCCGTTCACGAACTGGTCGGACATGGCCTCGGCCCCGCAGACAGCGATGAGCCAGGCAGCGGTCGCGCCCACGCTGTTCTACTTCGCCCCCAAGAAGATCTGGGTGCTGGCCTACCAGTGGGGGGCCTGGCCGTTCATCTACCGCACCTCGAGCGACCCGACCAACCCCAACGGGTGGTCCGCTCCCCAGCCGCTGTTCACCGGGTCCATCTCCGGCTCCGGGACCGGGCCCATCGACCAGACCCTGATCGGTGACGACCAGAACATGTACCTGTTCTTCGCCGGTGACAACGGCAAGATCTACCGGGCGAGCATGCCGATCGGGAACTTCCCCGGCAACTTCGGGTCGGCGTCCACCGTCGTGCTGAGCGGCGCGACGCCCGACATCTTCGAGGCGGTGCAGGTCTACCGGGTCAAGGGTCAGCAGCAGTACCTGATGATCGTCGAGGCGCAGGGCTCGCGTGGCCGCTACTTCCGTTCCTGGACGGCGACCAGCCTGGGCGGGACCTGGACCCCACAGGCCAACAGCGAGAGCAACCCGTTCGCAGGTGCGGCCAACAGCGGTGCCACGTGGAGCAACGACATCAGCCACGGGGACCTCGTCCGGGACAACCCCGACCAGACGATGACCGTCGACGCCTGCAACCTGCAACTGCTCTACCAGGGCAAGCGGATCGGGGCCAACGCCCCCTACGACCAGCTGCCCTGGCAGCCCGCCGTCCTCACTCTTAAGCGCTGACACAGCGATCGGCTCCGGCCGGCGGGGCACCGCGCGTCGCCGGCCGGAGCCGATCGCTCTCGACCTGTTTCCCTTCTCGATCAACGGACGTGGAGTCGATGCGCCATCACCCTCCCGGGACCCGGTCCCTTCCGCCCTCGACCTCAGCCCCGAAACGGTTCCGGAAGCGAGCCGTCGCCGTCCTGGCGGCGAGTGCGGTCGCGGTCGGGGTGGGAGCGGCCTGGACACAGGCCCAAGCTGCTTCCCTGGCCGAGGTCACCTCCTTCGGAGCCAACCCCGCGGGCATGCGCCTGTACGTGTACGCGCCGGACAGGCTCCCGGCACACCCGAAGATCCTCGTTCTCCTCCACGGCTGCGGCAGCACCGCCCCCCAGAACTTCGGGAGTTACGGTCGGGAGTTCGTCACCGCCGCCGACACCAACGGCTACGTCGTGATCATGCCGGACAACACGCGATCGGGCAGCTGCTACGACGTCTCCACGCCTGCGGCGCTCACGCGGGACGGGGGCAGCGACCCGACGTCGATCGCCTCGATGATCCGGTACGCGCAGCAGCGGTGGTCCAGCCGCCCCGCGGACACCGCGATGGTGGGGTTCTCGTCCGGTGCGATGACGACCAACCTGATGGCCGCCGAGTACCCGGACCTGTTCTCCGCCGGAGCGGCCTTCATGGGGGTTCCGGCAACCTGCTTCGCCACCGGCAGCAACAGCCTCTGGAACTCCACCTGCTCGGGCGGGAAGGACGTCCGGACCGCTCAGCAGTGGGCCGCCGCCGCCCGCACCGTCTATCCCGGCTACACCGGCGCGTTCCCGCGGATGCAGCTGTGGCACGGGACGACTGACCCGACCCTCGCCTACCCCAACCTCGGGGAGGAGATCAAGCAGTGGACCCAGCTGCACGGTCTCTCGCAGACGCCGACGTCGGCTGACTCGCCGCGCCCGGCATGGACCCGCACCCGCTACGGCAGTTCCGGACCCACGGCCCCGGTCGAGGCGATCAGCCTCTCCGGTGCCGGGCACGTGATGCCGCTGCCGGGCATGGCCGCCTTCGCGGTGACGTTCCTCGGCCTCGACCGACCGGCGTCGACGCCGGGTCCGACCACGCCAGGTCCGACCACGCCGGCTCCGACCACACCGAAGCCGACGACGCCCGCTGCGACCACCGGGTCGCCCGGCGTGGATCCCACTGCCTGGTACGGGCTGGTGAACCGGTCGACCGGCAAGGCCGCGGACGACTACCACTGGCAGACGGCGGAGGGCGCCGCGGTCGTGCAGTGGCCCGCGAACCGCGCCGCCGTCCAGCAGTGGAAGTTCACGGCGACGGCCGACGGCTACTACACCATCAAGAACCGCAACTCCGGGAAGGTCCTGGAGATCAGCGGAGGCTCGACCGCTGACGGCACCCGGGTGGTCCAGACCACCGACGCCGGCAGGCCCAGCCAGCAGTGGAAGCTCACCACGGACCCGGGAGGCTACGTCCACCTCGTGAACCGGGCCTCCGGCAAGGCCCTGGAGTCCAGCTACCAGGTCATCACCGTCGGCTCGCCGCTGGACCAGTACCCGTACTGGGGCGGCACCAACCAGCAGTGGAGCCTCACTCGGTGAACCGCTGAGCGTCGGGCTGGCGGAGGCGGCTGACACGAGGAGCACCTCCGGTACCGGAAGGGGGTCGGTCCGGTGCCGGAGGTGCTCGGCTCTGTGTCAGGGGGCCTTGCGATCAGAGGGTTGGTCCCACCCCGGCCGGGGTTTGCCCGGTGCTTCCGGGGTCACAGGCTTTCGGTGAAGTGCTCGATGTTGTCGGCGTTCCGCACCGCCGAGTTCGGATGCCTGGTGGCCAACCGGCGTCCCGCGGCGAGGCCGTAGACCACGTCGGCGGCACCGCCGTTGACGAGGAAGTGGCTCGATTCGTGGACCAGCGTGCCCGCCTTGGAGTCGTATCCCAGTGCCGCCGCCGGCCAGTACCCGGAACAGATGTAGATGGTGTAGGGAGCGTTCGGCTGGACGTAGGCCATGGCGTCAACGGGTTGCGAGCGGTCGAAGGTCACGACCTTCCCGGTCAGCTCGGCCCTGATGTTCGACATGGCCGAGACGATGTGCGAGTAACGGCTCGAGCTGAAGCTCCCGAACCAAACCCCGGACGCCGCAACGGTCACCCTGGCCCCGGATGCCGAACCTGACGCCGATGCGGCGCGTCGAGCGGAGGCCCATGTGGCGGACGCCGTCACGCCCGCGCCGCTACGGAATTCGGCTGAGCTCGGTCGCAGGGCGGCGACCGTCAGTGCGGGCCGGTTGTTCCGCACCGTCACCGCGCTGTCGCTCACCCGAGTCTGGTCCGAGGCCAGGCGAACCGAGTAGGCGCCGGCCCGGGAGAGGTCATGGTCGGCGGCCAGGTCGACCGTCGTGGTGGACGAAGCGCCTGGGGCGAGGTGCACATAGTCGGCCGCCAAGGCCTTCCTTGATCACCCATTGCGGTGAGCGAGTCGGTGGCTCTGCCCATGGCGGCGGGCGCCCATGGTCTCGGCCTGGCGCTCGGCGTCTTCGCGGCGGTGGTGGCGTGTTGCCTCCGCGAGGTTGCCGGCGGCATGAACCGGCGCCTCTTGCAGGTGAGGCGGCGTCGCCGCGGATCGGGCGGTCAACTCTGAGTCGCTGCTGTCCGATAGGGGTGGAGAGCCGGCGATCGGTCCGTCGGATGGGATCGGCCCCGGCCACCTCGTGGTGGGCGGGTGTGGCCCGAGGTACGGCCTGCCGAGGTGACGGGAAGCCGTTGTGGTTGCCCGCGCTGGGGTGGCCGGAGCCGGAGAGGGGATCAATGCGCGAACTGGTGGGACGCGGCCGCTGGTTGCGGGCTGCCTGGAGCGTGTACCTGGTGGTCGGATTGGCGTTGATCGGCCCGTACTACCTGGTGCCCGTTCTGCACGTCCCCTCGGTCGTGCAAGTGGCGATCTATTCCGGGATCACCGGGTCGGCCGGGGTCTGCGTGCTGGCGGGGGCCGCCCGGTACCGGCCTGCCCACCGGCGGATCTGGTGGTGGGTGGCGGCCGGGCAGTTGGCGTCGGCGGTGGCGGACGTGGTGTTCTTCGCCGAGCACCTGGTGCTGGGCGACGACGTGTTCCCCAGCGTCGCCGACCTCTTCTACCTGGCCGAGTATCCGTTGATGGCGGTCGGGCTGGCGCTGCTGGTCCGCGCCCGTACCCCCGAATGGGATCTGCCGAGCGCTCTGGACGCGGCGATCATCGCCGTGAGCGCTGCGCTGCTGTCGTGGATGTTCCTGATCACCCCGATGGCCGGTGCCCCCGGTCTGACGCTTGCCGGGCGGCTGGTGTCAGCCGCCTACCCGATCGGTGACCTGCTGCTGGTGTGCGTTGGGGCACGGCTGATGCTCGGTGCGGCCCTGCGGGTGCCGGCGTTCTACCTGCTGGAGGGATTCCTGTTGGTGTTGCTCGGTGTGGACACCGCCTACGGGATCGAGACGATCCTGGGCGTCTACCACGCGGGCGGGCACCTGGACATGTTCTGGATGGGTTCGGCGCTGCTGCTGGGGGCTGCGGGCCTGCACCCGTCGATGGCTCAACTGACCGAGCGGTCGGCGACGCCCGCACCGGACGCCACCCCGGCCCGGGTGGCGGTGCTGGCGGTGGCGTCGCTGCTGGCCCCGGCGGCGGAACTGGTGCAGCACGCCCGGCATGCCCCCCTCGACGTGTCGCTGGTCGCGGTCGTGTGCATGATCCTGTTCCTGCTGGTGCTGGCCCGCATGGCAGGGCTGGTGGGGACCCAGCGCCGGATGGCGATCACCGATGGGCTGACCGGTCTGCGCACCCGACGGTTCTTCGCGCAGGCCCTGGCGACTGAGGCCGCCCGAGTCGACCGAGCTGGCCTCCGGCTGGGCTTGCTGATCGTCGACGTGGACCACTTCAAGAGTGTCAATGACACCTACGGGCACGCCGGTGGGGACCGGGTCCTGGTCGAGGTCGCCCGCCGGCTGCAGGCGATCATCCGCGGCGGGGACGTCCTGGCCCGTTACGGCGGGGAAGAGTTCGCCCTGCTGCTGCCCGCGACCGGCTCCGATGAGCTCTCGGCCGTCGCCGAACGGGTTCGGCTGGCTGTCGGTGGCGCCCCGATCGCCGTGAATTCCACCACGAGCATCAGTGTGACCGTGTCCATCGGGGCGGCCGCCGTCCCCGATCACGCCCGGGCGTCCGACGACCTGGTCCTGACCGCCGACCATGCGCTGTACGCGGCCAAGGAAACCGGCCGCAACCGGGTGGTGGTGGCTCCCATCATGCCGGGCGACCCCTTGCGAACCTCTGGGACGCCCTGACGATCGCGCCGGTACCGGCACTGGGCCAGGCTGCCGGCCGCCGGCACCACGACGAACCCCACCAGCACCGCTCTGGGGAGGGTGTCATGTCGCTGGTCGGGCGGTGTAGTGGCCGGTGTTGTCTCTGGTGACCGTGAGGACATGCTGGCTGGGGGGTGAGGGCTGGCCCGGCGTGGTGATGGTGATGGGGGTGTTCCGCCAGTCGGGGAACAGGGTGGGCTCCAGTAGGCGTAGACCTGCGGTGGTGGGGTCAAGGGGGCTGTTGATCAGGCGGAGGGTCAGGGGGGCGCCGGTGGGGGTGATGTGGGCTGCTTGCAGGCCGGCGAGCAGCGCGGTCTCCTCGCGGGCGGCCGCGGCTCCGGCGCCGCTGTTGGCGTGGGCGAGTGCGCCCCAGGCGAGGGCTGCTGCGGTGGTCGCGACCGTGGCGAGCCTGTGGCGGTGGAGTCGGGAGTGGTGGCGGCGTCGCAGGACAGCGGCGCCCACGCTCGCGGCGCCCACGCCGGCGGCGCCGGTCAGGGTGAGAACTGTGGGTAGGGCGTACCTGCTGACCAGGGCGGGTTGCAGGACGGCCACGGGACCGAGGCTGGTGATGCCGGCGACCAGCAGGATGCGCCCGGCTCGTTCGCGGACGGCCAGGGTGGCAAGTGCCAGGATCGTCGCGCCGACAGCCGCCCCGGCCCAGGCCAGGAAGGTGGGTGGGGGTGGGCCTGGGGGGAACTCCTGTCGCAGTTCGGTGCCGGTGCGGGTGATGAAGGCGAACCGGATCAGTTCCACAGCGGTGGTCAGCACGTGTCGAATACCGGTCTGGGCGGTGTCGCGGTGGGGGTCGACGGCGGTGGCCTGCCACCAGATGAATGCCAGGATCGGGGCGGCTGCCATCGCGGTGATCGGCAGGCGGGCCGGTGGCCGGTCGTGGCTGCGGGGCGCGGTCCATTCCCAGGCCAGGATGAGCAGGGGGCCCAGCACTCCGTCGTTCTTCATCGCGACCGCCGCCACCGTGAGTACCCCCGCGGTGAGGATCAACGGCCAGGACCGTGAACCACCGCGCCGCCAGGCCAGGTGTGTCGTGGCGGCGGCCAGGCCCAGCGCGGTCGCCCACATGTGGGGGGAGGCCGCGAACCAGGTCCAGGAGGTCTGGCACGACGGGGCCACCCCGGCCAGCGTGACGATGCCTGCGGCCGCCCAGCGTGGCAGGGCGAGCAGCCTCAGGTAGGCGTAGAGGACCGTGAGGGTGAGCAGGAATCCGGTCAGAGCCAGCCCGTGCTGGGCGGTCGGACTCCTGCCCAGCACGGTCAGGGCCAGTCGGTACCAGGCGACCTCCAGGGGCAGGGGGTTCTGGTGGTGCGCCAGGTCGTAGAACGGTCCGCCCCACCGGGTTTGGTCGCGGTCATCCTGATCCAGCCAGTACCAGTCCCAGGACCAGAAGCCCACCCGCAGGCAGGGCCACTGCGTCACCACCAACCCGGCGGCGACGAGTAGTCCACCCGTGACGGTCGTCCACCCTGGCCATATCCCTGCGCGCTCCGGCCGCCTGTGCGAAGGCCGTCCGGGCGCGCAGTCCTTCCCGGGCGGGTCCTTGCGGTGGCGGCCGGGCCTTTGCCGCATAAGCATGACTCACCCCGTCCGGGCGGGCCCTATGTGCCCGAATTCCCCCCTAGGCCAATACGTCCAACTTGGAATGAAAACGCTTACATGTCAAGGTAAACGGGTATTTCTGTGACCTGGGGACTGTGACCTGGGATACATGGGATGGGTATCTGATGCAGAAAGTCGGCGGCCTGCTCGAAATCACCGAGATCCCCGAGACGCCCGAGCAGCTCCAATGCCGAGGGCGCCGGCCCGTCCCGACGGGTTGAACGTTGCCAGGGCGTGGTCCTGCCGTGATCGAGGTCCCTGCCCGGGAAGCTGTCTGCTCGCAGTGGGTTCCCGCACGGCAGTCGGGGATCGGTGGGGCTTGGGCCGGTTCTTGGCCCCGCCCCACCGATCCCCGCAGGGGCTGCCGGTCTAGCCGTGGATCACGATGGATCCGCCGCCGAGCGGCGTCGTCGGCACGGCATTGTCGGGTGCGCCGGGCTGGGTGTCGTAGATGACCTCACCCGCGGCATCCTTGGTGATCCTGATCCGGAACTGGTCGGGGGCTGACCCCTTGCCGGAGTCGACCACCGAGACCAGGAACGTGTAGCCGGGCTGCTGGTTGACCGTTCCCTTGCCGGTGAAGGTGGCTTGCTGACCGGAGATGCTCAGCGAGTCGAGGTCACCGGAGTGGAAGTTGACATCGCCTGCCTTGAACTGGAACTCCGTGGTGCCCTTGGCCGAGCCGGACGTGTCGTACGTGGCCTCGAAGCCGACATTGGCCTTGCCGGTGGCCTTCGGGTCGTTCGGGTGGGCGCCCTTGGGGGAGGTGATCCAGCCGCCGCCGGTGACGGACCTGCCGGTGGGTGCCGGAGGCGCGCTGTCCACCCGCAGGTCGGACAGTACCGGGGAGTCGCCGTTGGGGGCGGCCTTGAGGGTGGCCCGGACCTCGATGAAGCGTCCGGTGCCCGTGGGGGCGGCTCCGTTGGCCACCGGGGTGAAGGCGGCAGCCGGGAGTCCGGCCTCGCTGTCCGCGGTCCGGGCCTCGACGACGATCGACGTCCCGGCCGGGACGCTGCCCTGGGCCTCGGTGTTCCAGGTGACCGTGGTCCACGCCGAACCGGTCGTGCCGCTGTCCTGGACCACGCTCCAGGTGCCCTGCGGTGCGGTGATCTTCCCCAGGACCGAGCCGGTCATGTCGCTGTAGTTGTACGGGTACGCCCCTGCACCGAGGTCGACGGTCAGGTCGACGGCACCGACCTTGAACCCGCCGCCGCCGGCAACACCGGCGTCGGGGTCGATCCGCATCGCGTTGTTGGTGTCGTAGTTGGCGACCCAGACCTTCCCGTTGTGGTCCACGGCCACCCCGGTCGGGCCGACCCCGCCGGGAAGGTCCACGTTGCCGACGAACGTGCCGTCTGTGCGCAGGTGGCCCACCGTTGTGCCGACGTTCAACTGATGGGCGACCCAGACGTTGCCCTTGGCGTCCACGGCCACCCCCTGCGCGTTGGGGAAGCCGTGCGAGTACACACCGAGAACCGTGCCGTCGGGGGCGAGTTTGTAGACGTGGCCGTTGTTCAGTGAGGTGTGCCAGATCTCCCCGGTGTTCGGGTCCATGCCGAGGCCGTAGTCGCCGTGGTCGGTGCCCAGACACCGACCCGAATTGGTGCCCGGCTCGTAGCGCAGCAGGTTGTTGCCGAACCGCGCCGACCACAGGGTGCCGGCCTTGTCGATGAGCCCGCCGTAGCCGCCGCAACCGAAGTTGATCTGGGTGCCGGCGACCGGAGCGCCGTCAACACCGGAGACCTTCTCGTGGCTCATGTTCGACCCGCCGGTCCACAGGTCGTTGTTGGCGTCCACGGCCACGGTCCGGGTGTTCGTGCCGACCACCCGCGTGTAGGTGATGACGCACTCGTCGGCGGCTGTGGACACGCCGCCGTTGTTGTCCGCCCCGCCCTCGTTCGTCCAGGGCCGGATGTCGCCCAGACCTCGGGACGTGGCGATGAGCCCGTCGTGGTTGCGGTCCGCACAGGTGTTGTACGCGAACGGCGGAGCCAGGTAGTCCCCGTTCGCATTCGCCGTGCCGTCGGCGTTCACCCGGGTTCCGCCCTCGATGACTCCGATCCGGGTGACCGATCCCTTCCCGCCGTCAGCCTCCTCGCGGTTGGACAGCCAGGTGTTGCCGAACTTGTCCACCGTCGTCCGGGACGGGTCCTTGCCGCGGCCGTTCGGTGCGGACCACCACTCACCGAGGATCGTGCCGGTGTTGACGTCGATGCGGACCATCGTCCCGCGGGCGGAGGCCGCGATGTTCACGTACGGGAAGAACGTCTGGGTCCGGTTCAGCTGCAGCTCGTCGGCTGTGTCGTGGTTGACGTCCTGCAGCGTGCCCCTGTCGAAGTCCGCGCTGGAGGTGTACGTGACGCTTGTGCCCGGGACCGCAGCTCCCATCGCCCCGGCCATCGGCACCATCGCCGCGCACAGCGTCACTGCCCCCACCGCAGCTACGGCGGATTGTCTGACCTGCATGCCTCTCCCGTCCGTGCGCGGGTATCCCTGCGCACCTCGTTGCCTTTCCGGCGCGGCACCGCGCCGGGCCGATGGGCGACCCGCCCCCCGGAGGCCGCCCGGCAGCGGCCGACATGATCGACTACTGCAAGTAGTAGATCATGCACCCTTCGTGATCGATTGGTGGGTCGCGCAGGGCCTGGGCCGCCAGTCCGAGGCGGAATGCCCAGGTCAGATCGGGATGATCCCTGCGAGTCCAGGTGAGTCCAGACGCCCCAATGCCTGAGTCGCCGCGATCCGTCCAGAGCCGGTGATCAGTTCAGAAGGTGGCGGGGCGTCGGATTGCTTGATCCGCAACGTCTTTGATGGTCCGGGCGCGGATGCTTGCCCGCCGTCGGAACAGGGCCGGCGTTCCCGTGGAACCTGGTGCGAGGCGCTACGAGGCGTTCCGGCAGATGTGGCCTTCGACGGCGAAACCGGACACGTGAGGGGTTGCCTCGGACGTCGTTCCCGCGAGGCCGACCACGACCGAGGTGCGGGACGGCACGTGGGCGGTGTACCGCGCCGTGGTGATGTCGACCGAGGAGCCGGACGTCGTGAAGGTGCCTCCCCAACTGTTGATCACCGTGATGGCCGGGGTCACCGCAAACGTGCCGTGCCAATCGTTCCAGGCCGTCGGGGACACGTTGGTGACGGTGAAGCTCGCGGTGAAGTAGCCCCGCCCATCGGGATTCACGGTGAAGGAGTAGCTGCAGAAGGTGCCCTGGGCGCCCGCGTCGACAACGTGTGCCGCGGGGGTCGGGGCGACGGCGGCCGAGGTCGGCAGGAGGGGGGCCGTCCCCGGGGGACTCGTCGGTGGCAGCGCGGGGTTCGTGAACTGCGGACCGGCGGCCGTGTAGGGCGCTGCGCCGACACGCGGTGTGGAGGTGGGCTGTGGGCTCGTGCTGGGTCCCGTAGGCCAGATGGCGATGGCGGAGGCCATGGCCAGGCCCGTCACGACGGCTCCGCCGATGGCTGCGATCCGGCCCATCCCGGGTGGAGCGGTGACGACCGGCGCAGCGGCGGTCGCGGCGGGCGGCGTCATCGGGACACCGGCGTGGGCAAGGGCGTGTGCGGCCCGTTCCTGGACAAGGGCTGGTGTCATGGCGAACGGCACGGACGCGAAGAGCCGTTCCGGGTCGGTCTGGGCGGAGACCTCCGACAGACACTGGAGGCAGCCCCTCTGGTGTCGCCTGATCGTGTCGGCGACGTGGGCGTCGAAGGACCCGGCTTCTGCCAGCAGGGTCGCCAGTGTGGCGCAGACGGGATGGCCGCCCCGCCACAGCAGGACGGCACTGATGGCCTCGCGCAGCCGTGACCGCAGCCGGAACAGCAACTGTTTGGCGTTGTTGGAGGTGATCTGCAGTTCCTCGGCGATCTGCACGGGTTGCAGGCCGTGACGCAGGTGGAGGTCGAGCAGGCTGGCGTCACGTTCGCCGAGAAGGGTCGCCGCGGTCCAGATCAGCCGGTTCAGTTCCGCGCGCTCGGCTTGCAGTGCCGGGTCGGCGTCGGGGTCGAGCAGCGAGCATTCGTGGTGTTCCTCGATCGGCTCGATCCGACGCCGACTGTCCTGGGACAGCCGGTTCAGGGCCCGGTTGCGTGTCGTGCGCAGGATCCATGGCCCGAATGCGTCGGGATCGCGGAGATCGCTGAGTCTCTGCCACCCGGTCAGCAGGCTTTCCTGGGCGACGTCGGCTGCGCCTTCCCGGTCACGCAGGATCGTCAGTGCGACGTTGAAGCTGCGCTGGTACCAGCGCCGGAACAGTTCCGCGTAGGCACCCGACTCCCGTTGTCTGGCCGAGAGCACGAGCTCGGCGTCCGTGACCGCGTCGGTCGCAGTGATCGTCATCGTGAGGAATCCTTGCCCCTCATCCCGTGGCTGTACGCCGTCGATTGACCCACGCGCCTGGACCGCAACGGTCACGGATGGCCTCGCCGAACCTGCGTCCGGTGCACCGGTGACCATCGCCGCGTCGTCCCCGGCGGTCGGGACGCAGGTCACCCTGCTCGGGTGGGGGCAGATCATCCCCCAGAAGGGGGTGGGCATGCCGTCACTCCTGATGCAGGAGCTCTCGGCCCACGTCGTGGAGGTCGGGGACCGGCCGCAGATCCTCCAGGCCCGCCCGTTCCGCCATGACGGCGCCCCCGGCGTCCCCGGCGTCCCCGGCGTCCACGACCCCGGCCGCGACGTCGCTGATGCCGTGGCGGGGCGGGGCGGCCGCGTTCGGCAGGGCCAGCCGCGTCAACTGGGGCACCGAGGGCGAGTGCATCTCGTACGTGCTGGAACGGTTCAAGAAGCAGACGGCTGTCTACCCGCTCGGGAACGGCGACGCCTGGAACTTCGCCAACTCCACCGGCGCGGTCAGCACCGCCCCACGCGCCAACAGCGTCATCGTCTTCCAGCCCGGTCAGAACGGCGCCGGCAACAGGGGACATGTCGCCTGGGTGGAACAGGTCTCCGGCAACCAGATCCAGATCGCGGAGATGGACTTCGAGGGCCGGAGACCAAGGTCGGGAGGACGGCGCCTCCGGCATCTCGGCCCCCGACGCCTGCCTGGTGGGCACCTGGAGCGGAGGCGCGGCTTCCGCCTGCGTTGACGGGCAGTGGTGTTCGCCAGGCTCTTGCTCATAGGTTGCGGACCATGGCGTCCGAGAAGTCGACCAATCTGCCGGCCGAACTGCAGCCTCGCTGGCGTGATCTGCCGGCTGTCGCCTGGACGGTCGCCCGGGCGTTCGCCCCTCGTCGTCTGGGCGCCGTCCTGGCCGTCACCGGTGCGCCCCTGGTATTTCTCCCGTCGCTGGTGGCGGCACGAGCATGCGGTGAGCTCGCGGCGAGCCCTGCCCGCGACGCCGCGCTGGTGGTTCAGCGGTCCGGGCCGGGCGCACCCAACCTTCGCCGGCGACTGGTCACCGCCGCCACTGCCGTCGCGTCTTTCGTCGTCGTCGGCGGAACGAGTGCCGTCGCAGCCTTGACGGTGGGGACCGCCGCGGCGCAGGCCGGGGTTCCCGCAGAGTTGGCTGGGCTGGGTGCTGGCGTGGCCGGCGCTGTGCCGGTGCTGCTGGGCGCCGGATCAGTGCTCGCCTCCGCCCCGGCCGCTGCCCGGGGTTGGTGGCAGGAACGGGACGATCGGCGCAGCGGGGCACACCTGTCCGTGGCCGTGTTCGCGGCCTGGCCGCCGGGGCAGGGAAAGGGCACCCGTCTGGCCGAGCAGGTGGCGGCCGCGCTGGAGAACACGGACCTGCCGATCGTGGCCAGCGCGCGCACCCCGGACCTCGCCCGGGTCTACACCCGCTGGGGTCTGGAACAGAGTCCGAGGGATCCGCAACGCCTCACCAGTCCTCCCCGGGAACAGGCCGGCTCGCAGCCGCAGGGGCGAACAGAACCCGGCGCCCCGGCCACCGAGTCCGCGGCGTCGGCGGCATCCCCGCCGGCCCCCGCGCAGTCAGGCAGGGCAGGGGAGGTGAAGCGAGTGGCCCAGATGGGGTTTCCCCACCCTGCGTCCCCGCGCCGCGGCGGTCTGACCGGGGCTGCATCCGGCCGCCCTGCCAGCGGCGGCGACCATGGCATCGTGCAGGGGGAAGACCGGTCTCGGTGACCGGTTGCCGCCGCACCCGGCCCTCGCCGCTGCGGGAGAGACGGAACCGGGCGGCCACGATCCGACTGCAGGTGCCGGACCGGGCCCTGTCATGCTGAGGTCCGGATCGATGCCGCCAACGCCGGCGTGGGCGGGACCGCGGACGACGACACCATGGGGAGGCCTGGTGAGTATCACCCCGGAGGAGCAGGCCAGGCGCGCTGAGGACGCCCGGCGGATCCGGCACAGCACCGAGATGGAAGGTGGCCGTACCCCCGACGCGACCATGGCCGACCAGGACGCCTACGTACGCGGTGAGATCGACGAGGACGAGATGGTCCGCCGGTTCCGTGAACGGTACGGCCTTCCCCAGTGAGTGCCCTGCGGCCATGGGAGGTCGGCGACGCACGGCAACGGTGGGAGGGCTACCTCGACCCAGCGCACCGGGACCCGGTCGAGAGACAGAATGTGCTGCGCAACCTGGTCGCGGCCACCACCTACGGCGAGTTGCGGGAACGTGAGGACGCCGCTGTGGGCATGCGCGCGATGACGCTGCGAGCCCACAACCTCCCTGGGACCTACGACCTCGACGGGCTTCGGTCGATCCACCGGCACCTGTTCCAGGACGTCTATGCGTGGGCCGGCGACGTGCGCACGGTCAACATCTCCAAGGGCGGCGCCCCGTTCGCCTCCACCGACCAGATCGAGCCGCTGATGCAGCACGTCAGCACCGTGCTGCAGAGCCGCGACCTGCTGCGTGAGGTCCCCGAAGCGGAATTCCCCGACCTCTTGGCCCGGGTGTACTACGTGGTGAACATGGCCCATCCGTTCCGCGAGGGCAACGGCCGCACCCAGCGTGAGTTCATCACCGCCCTCGCCGGTGAATCCGGGCACTCCATCGACTGGACCCGGGTCCACGGCCACGTCAACGACGCAGCATCGAGGCGTGCCCGAGAGGGTGACCTCGAACCCCTGAAGTCGATGTTCCGGGACATCGTCACCTCGGGCCAGGCCGGGGGCAGGGTGGTTCCGGAAACGGTGCGGACCTCACCCCGCGAGCAGGCCCTCAAGGCCGCACGACAGGTGCGGGACCAGGCGTTCCCGCTGCCGGCCAGGAGTGCAGCGATCCATCCGCCGAGCCACCCCGTCACCCCACGGCCGTCCGCACCCGAGGTCGACCGGAGCTACAGCAGGTAGCCCGTACGAGCACAGCCCGGCCGGACACGACGACTTCGGCCGCTGAGCAGATGAGGGAGGCAGGGTGGACGGGGGACGTTCCGAGGTCGATGCCGCGGTCGCGGCCGTCGATGAACTGTTCCGGGCCGCGCTGAGGGCGACCCGGCAGACCACCGATCAGATGTTGCGGGCCCGGGCCTCGAGGGAACGCTGGTTGCGGGCCCGCGCCCGCACGGACCAGGCGCATGCCGAAGCCGCCCGGAACGCCGCCCCTGCGGTGTACCTGACGGCCGGCGCCGCCACGCAGGAGGCCACCAGGGAGGACGTCGGGTCGGTCGACGACGTCGCCACGGCCGGCCCCGGACACCTCCTGACGGTAGGGGATGCCTCGGCGATTCTGACCAAGTTCGAGGACCGCCCGAGCGCCGCCGACAGCGACCAGGCTGCGACTCCACGGCAGGCAGTCCCGCAACAGGCGGCCCAGGCCAGAGATGCCGCCGCTCCCGGATTCCCGCTGTCGGCTGATGCGGCCGTTCGTACGGGACCTGGCCGGATCACGCCGAAACCGGTGGGGACCGAGGCCCTGCCCGGACGGGACCAGGACCGCTCACGCTGAGCTGCCTCGGTGGGACATGCGATTCGGGAAGGTTCGTCACATCGCTGAGCAAGGCCGGACCGGTTCATGGACCATCCGACCGGCAACCGACCCGGCGGGGCCGGGGAACGTGCTAGCGCCCGTCAAGCTCGGATCGGCTCGGCAGATCAGGGCTGGCCGCTCTGAGCTGCTCCGGCCGGTCGTTCGTCGGTGTCGTGGGCGTTCTCTGCTGCAGCGTCCGGATCTCTTGAGGCGCTGAGACAGGGAACCCCGCCTGCGCTGCGCCCTTGGCCGTCTCCGCACGACCGTCCGCCTCGACCTGCTGCGCGAAGCCCTCGGCCCACGCGATGACTTCTCTGGCTGTGGGCTCCTGCATGGTGTGCGTGGCATGGGCTTTGGCGAGGTAGGGGACATCCTGGAGTACGTGCACCCGTTCATCAGCGGTGAGTGTCCGCTTGAAGGCGGCTTCGAAAGCTGCGAAACCGTCGCGCCCACGGTCTGGACCGGGTTCGGAGCTGTCGAAGAGGATCGCCCCTGAACGGTCGGTGACGGTGAATCGGTCAACGTCCGGACTGGCTGCGACCTGCTGCACGGTGTGGGGGAGTTGAGCAGCAGCGGTGTCGTGGACCTGCGGCGGTGTCCAACGCGCTGGTTTCCCGGAGTCGACGTCTCGGTAGTACCTGCCCAGGGTGGACAGGCGCGAGAGTTCAGGCGGCACAGCGACCACGACGGCATGGGTGGCCCGACCTTGGTCTGCGGCCTGCCGTGCGCTGCCGAGCGTTGCGTCCACGGACCGCCATGTCCTCTCGATCAGGACGCTGTAGTTGTGCTCGTCGGCGTAGTCCACGCACATGTCGATCCAGCGTCGCATCGCGGCATCTGTCGCATCGGGCATCTGCAGCGGGTCGGTCGCCATCAGGTCGGGATAGTCGGGGTGGTACTGACGGAGGTCGTCACCCATGATCCGGATGACCTCGCCCGGCGGATACAGGTCGACCACCCGGTTTCCGCCGGCGGTCTTGCCAGCGCCGGGTTGGGCCCCGAGAAGGACCGTCACCGGGCGCTCGGAGGGCCGGGCGTGGGCGAAGACGTCTCCCGCGATGCGCTCTTCGAATCTCTGGCGCAGGTACTTCTCGTCGAGGGTCATGCGCGTCGCGCGGCGAGTTCTTCGTACCGGGCGCGCCAACGCCGGATCGCGGCGATCTGTGCCTCCCGGTCATCGACCCCGACCGCTTCCCGCTCGTCACGCATGTGCCGGCGCTCGGCCTGCCAGGCCTGGGCCTGCTCGCTGTCGTGGGCCTGCTCGGCGGCGTCCTGGAGGGCGTTGAGGAGGCCGCCGAGAAGAGTCCCGGCCTCGAAGAACACGTCGTACAGCTCAGTGGCTGGATAGCTGGCGTAGTCCGGTTCCGGCGCTGTCAAGGCGTTTCTCTCTCTACTTGTTATGAGTGTGGTCAGTTCAGCTGGGAAGAATCACCGGCGGCTTCCGGGATTGTGGTGCGCACACCTCGAAGCTGAGGAACCGCCGGCGTCAGAACATGTCTTTGGGTGGTGCCGTCACGCTGAAGGGGGCAGGCAGGGAATGGCCGCGGGCACAGTCGAAGAACGGCCCTTCGGCGGACAGCAGGACCCTCATGTGCGGGTCGCAGTAGTCGCGCCACCACACCGCCATCCCGGTGGGACCGTCCCAGCGCAGCGCTTCCCAGGCTCGCCAGAGTGCTTCGACGCGGGTCAGGGCTTCGGCGTGTTCCCACCAGGTAGGGCACCAGCGGTTCTCCACCGGCCTGCGCACGTAGTTGGGCAGGAGGTAGTGCTCCAGCCATGCAGCCGAGTTCGGGAATGCGAGCTCTGGAGGGGCGGGGGAGAACACGGATTCGGCGGAGCCGCCCAGTTCGGCGGAGCTGGGTCGAGGATCGGTCACCGGTCCCTCCCGGTCCTGGGCGCGGTGCTGTTGTCGGCGGAAGCCGCGGGTGGGGTTTCGCGACCTGCTCCGTAGTAGGCCGCCGAAGCCGCGATCTTCGCCGCATACGGCATGGCGGAGTAGTGGACCAGGCGCAGCAGGGTCGGGGGGATCCCGGTGGTCAGCATGACCGCGCGACCAGGCGGCATCTTCGCCAGGTCGGCGGGGGACAGGACCTGCTCCCGGTGGAGGCTGGTCTGGACCGAGCGGCCGGCACCGCGCCCGGAGCTGGCGGAGCGGTGGATGACGTCGCGGTCGCCGATGAGCCTGGCCAGTTCGCTGAGGAACCCTTCCTCGGCGATGCCGGGGCCGACGATGCGCACGTTGGCGGCCGTCCACAGCTTGGTCATCCCGGTCTTGCCCCAGACCTCGACCCCCTGGCTCCAGGACTGGAAGAAGGTGCTGAGGATGATGCCGCGGGAGCCGTAGTGGCTGTAGAGGTCCGGCAGGGTCGGCCACCGGACGACGTTGGCGGCCTCGTCGAGGACCACGCTCATCGGGGCGGGGAGCCGGCCGGTGCGGGTGTGGGAGGCGATGTTCTCCGCGGCGTTGACGATCGCGACGGTGAGCGCGGCGGTGAGCGCGCGGGCGGTGCCGCGGCCTTCCCGGGAGACGAGGTAGATCGTGTCCTGGCTGGTGGCGAAGGCGACCGGGTCGAACTGGGGCCGGGAGTCCCCGGGCCCGGTGGGGGTGACCCAGGGCAGGACCCGGTCGTTGCGCAGGAACGAGGCCATCGACCTGGCCGTGCCGAACACGCCGTCGCGCTGCCTGGGGGACAGCTGGTTCACCGCCCACACCGCGTCGGAGATGACCGTGTAGCCGTGTTCCTGGAGGATCTTCGAGGGTTCGGGGTCGTTCTCGTTGGTCAGCCAGGTGAAGACCTGGGTGATGGGTCGGGCGGCGCAGGCGGCGGCCAGCAGCATCCCGGACAGCAGGGCCTGGCCCTCGGTGTCGAAGTAGGCGTCGGTGCGGGCGTCGGCGTTGCGGACCGCGGCGACGAGCAGCCCCGCCAGCTCGTCGGCGTCCTCGACGCTCTTGACGACGCTGAGCGGATTCCACCACCACGAGGCTTCCTCGCCGATCACGTTCTGCGGGTCGAAGACCCACACCGCGCCGAGTTCGCTGCGCGGGCCGCGGGTCAGGTCGACCAGGTCGGGCTTGTTGCTGGTGGCCACGACCGGGCCGGCCTGGTTCCCCATCACCTGCCGGACGCACATCGTCGTCGTCTTGCCGGACCGGGCGCCCATGATGCAGGCGAGCACCCATTCCCAGGGCGCGTGCAGCATCGCCCCGTCGCGGCCATGGCGGCCCAGCGGCGTGCCCGGGCCGGCCTGTTCGCTGCCCAGCCGCCGGGCGTCGGCGCGGGCTCCGGCCTGCCTGAGCAGGGCGGTGTCCCTGGCGGTGGACAGTGCCCCGGCACGGGAGTCGATCCAGCTGACCGACCGCCACCAGCGCCAGGTCAGCCGTGCGAGGACGCCGCCGACGACCACGCACACCGTGAGCAGGGTGACCAGGACGGTGGTCGCGCCGTCCGGCCAGCGGGCGGCACCGGTGGCGATCCGGACGGTGTAGGTGAACGGGTTGCCCGGCGGGGCCGGCTGCCCGCCGATCCCGGCGGCGATCCGGGCGCTGAGCCAGGTCACGAAGACCACGGCGAGGACGGCGGCCAGCGCGGCCCCGGCCAGAACCCATTCCAGCTGCCGGGCGCCGGGCTGGGGCCGGCGGTTCGCTTCCTTGGTGCTCACAGTGCCCGCCGTGCCCCGCGGGCGCCGCCGAGCTGGTGGCGGGCACGTTCCGCGGCGCCGTGCCAGGCCTTGTTGGTGTCGTTGACCGCCCTCTCGGTGGCGGTCAGCTGCACCGTGATCGGGATCCCCGGCGCCGAACCGGTCTTGATCAGGAACTTCCCGCGGCCGGGGGGATCGCCGATGGTGACGTCGGCATCGATCGACCACGACCCGATCAGCCGCTGCTCAGCGGCGGAGAACTCGTGGACGGCACCGAGGTCACCGAACTCCGACCGGGACAGCCCGCCCAGGATCAGCAGGCTGGACCGCTCGACGAACCCCATCGCCGTGGCGGTGAGGGCCTCGGAGGACAGCCGCAGGTCCTTCATCGTGTGGGTGATCAGGGCCTGGGCCAGTCCGCGCTGCCGGTTCAGCCGGGTGACCTCGTCGATCCGGTGCACCAGGTAGTTGGATGCCCGCAGCATCTGCCACAGCTCGTCCATGATGAGGAAGTAGATGCGTTCCCCGCCCTGGCGGGCGTCGGACAGGTACTTCGCCGACGTGACCGCCGAGGACCCGTAGACCCAGCAGACCAGCTGCACGGCTGCCCGCATGGCCCCGTCGGCGGCGTCGACCGCGGAGACGTCGAAGACGACCGGGCGGTCCATCCTCATCTGGGTGCTGGTGTGCATGGAGAACAGGGGCCCGAACCTGCCGTCGGGACCCAGGGCGATCAGCGCGGACTCCAGGTCCTTGATCGTGGCGTCGTAGAGGTCGTCGTTGCCGCGGTCCAGGGCGACCGACCGCAGCTCGGCGTGCCGGGAGCGCAGCAACTGGTGCAGGTCGGTGATGAGCGGGATCTCGAGCTGCTGGTCCAGCAGGCGCAGGGCGACGGTGATGAGCGTGCTCTCGGTCGCGTTGAGGTCCCGGCCCAGGACCAGGTTGCACAGGCCGATCAGGCATTCCTGCCGGCGGCCCCGCAGTTCGTTCTCGGCGGTGGCCCGCAGCTCGGTCGGCAGGTGGCGGATCTCGTCGATCAGCGGCCCGGGGTCGAGGGGGTTGATGCTTCCGATCCCGCGGCCCAACCGGATGACCTGGCCGTCGAGGGCCTCGACCAGGTCCACGTAGTCCGGCTTGAGGTCGCTGAGGATGAGCGGGGTCACCCCGAACCCGGCCAGCACGGTGACCATCCGGCGCACCAGGGTGGACTTGCCCAGGCCTGGCCGCCCGAGGACGAACATGCTCGGGGTGTTGATCAGTCCGTGCAGGAACCAGTAGATCGGGTCGCAGGACACCGTGGCGCCGGTGGACAGGTGCCGGCCCAACGGGACCCCGACGTTGGGCACGCTCGACCCGGCGGAGTAGGGCCACAGTCCGCACACCTGGACCGAGGTGCCCCGGTACTCGGCGGGCGGGTCGAGGTACGTCATGGCCCCGCCGCCCGGCCCGAACCAGCCCCGACGGCCAGGACGTGCACCCAGGCCGTCGACGGTGGGGGAAGGGGAAGGTCGGCCCATGCCGTGGACTCCGATTCGTTGGTGGACGCTTACAGCAGCTGGTCGCGCAGCTCGGAGCTGAGCACCAGGTGCTTGGGGAGGACCAGGCCGAGCGGCAGGCCGGCGACGAACGCCGCGGCCTGGTTGCCGTAGGCCAGGCGCAGTTTCAGCCGGGGTGCCGCGGCGAGGCCTTCGATCGTCGTCTGCGCCAGCGGCATCAGGTCGGGGTCCAGGACCGTGGCGGTCACGATGACCCCGAACCTCAGCAGGCCGGCCCCGGACGCCTCCTCCGCCGCCGTCCGCTCGGCGATCCGGATGGCGCGCATGTCCCGGGCGGTGGCCCGGCCTCGCTGGGCGGCCTCGGTGGTGGCGTCCCGGTAGGCCCGGTCGACGATCTCCGCGGCGGCGACCGGCGGTTCGGGCCGGTAGAGGATCGTGACCCGCTTGCGGGTGATGTCGCGGTGGGGGCCGAGCAGCCGGGCGAGTGCCTCCGCCGGGAACGCACCACGGTGCGGTGAGGTCATGTACCAGGTCTGCGACCAGCCCAGGTCGTGGCGGTAGTTCGTCCACGACTCCACCGCGCCGGTCGGCCCGGCCTCATCCCAGCTCAGCCCGGTCCCACCGCTCTGACGGGCCTCCTCGACCTGCAGGGCGACCGCCGGGTTGTAGGCCACCTTGGTCTCGTCGACGACGTCCTGCGCCGACAGGGCCCGCACGGCGGTGCCGGCGCCGGTGGCGGTCAGGCCGGCGATCAGCCCCGGCAGCAGGTTGGCGATCTCGGTGGCCATCTCCGCCCGGCTGCGCGGCCGCGGCCGCTTCCTGCGCAGGGAGGAGCCGCGCTCCCACGGCGGGATCCCGGAGAAGCTGACGGTGACGCGGGTGGTGACGCGCGCCGAGCTGTCCGGGAAGGTCTGGGCGATCTCCCCGAGAACCGCGGCCGAGAAGGCCGGGGCGTTGGAGGCCAGCTGCGTGGAGATGTTGCGGCGCAGGGTGAGCCCGGAGTCGGGGGCCGTCTCGACCGTGACCGAGGCGCCGTCGATCGAGGGGTGGTGGCCCAGATCGGCAAGCCACCCGCCCCAGGACGCCACCAGCGTGTCGATGGCCGCCTCGTCCATCAGCTGGTAGTCCGCCGGGGCGGCGCCCAGGACGACGGAGTAGTGGTGCGTCGCCGGCACGTACAGCAGCGCGAACGGCTGCCCGTAGGCGTCGATGTGCTCGGTCAGCACCGAGGCGGCGGCCAGGCCCGGGAGCCGGCACTTGCCGTCCGGGGTGCTGCCGGCCGGTCCCGAGCGGTACACGGTGGTGCCTGCCCTGCGACGCAGCATGAACGAGACCCTCGCTCCCAGGTTCTGGTAGGTGTTCCGGTCGTGGCCGTCGCGGTGCAGCAGCGGTGCCGTCAGGGCAACCGTCAGCACGGTCCAGGCCAGGGCCAGGGGCCAGTGCTGGCTGACCAGCAGCGCGAACCCGATCACCGCCGCCGCCAGCAGCCCGCCGAGGGCGAGGATCGGGATCCCGAACAGGCCCGCCCGACGGGTGGGGCGGAAGTTGCCGTACGAGGGTCTGGCGGCCTTGGCGGACATGGTCACGCCGCCCCTCCAGCGTTCCCGCCGGCCGTGTCGTGAGCCGTCTGCTCGACCCCGGTCAGGCCCTGGGCGACCAGCCCGACGCCGTCCGCGGCCTGGTTCCAGCCCCCGCCCCCGGATCCGCCAGCACCAGAACCCCCGGATCCGCCGGAGCCTGCGCCACCGGAACCGGTCGGGGTACCCCCGCCGGAACCGCCCCCGCCGGAACCGCCCCCGCCGGAACCGCCGCTGCCGGCCCCGCCGCCGCGGCGCGCAGGTCTTCGATGCGGG
>DASTGO010000179.1:0-8780 GCA_035719045.1 Kineosporiaceae bacterium
GGTGCTCGTGCGCCGCAGCGCGGGGGAACTGCTGGGCCACCGCCGGGCGGACACCAAGGACCTGTGGCCGGGCCTGCACGACTGCGCCGCGGGCGGGGTGCTGCTGGCGGGGGAGGACCCCGACGACGGCGCCGTCCGCGAGCTCGCCGAGGAGGTCGGCGTACACGGCGTGCCGCTGCAACCGTTGCTGCGCCTGTGGTACAGGGGTGCGCACACCCACTACCTCGCCCACGTCTACCAGACGGTCTGGGACGGCGAGGTCACCTTCGCCGACGGGGAGGTGGCGGCAGCGTGGTGGGAGCCGGAGGCCGTCCTGGCGGGCCGGCTGCGCGATCCCGGCTGGCCGTTCGTGCCGGACACCCGGGAGATCCTGCGGCGCCTCGGGATCGCCGGCTGACGCTGCCGTGCGGGCTGCTCGTGCGCGGGCTACCCGGCCGCCTGCCGCCGGCGCGCCGACCAGCGGGCCACCGCACGCCAGCCGACCAGGAAGATGGTCAGGAAGGTCGTGGCCACCGCGACGAACGACGGCGGGGTCCCGTCGTGGCTGACCGTGTGCCGCAGCACCATCCCGACCGTCACCGTGGCCACCACGAGCACCGCCCCGGTCGTCCAGGCCAGCGGCCGGGCCCGGCGCAGACCGACCACGGCCCACCCCGCCATCAGCCCGGTGAGGAACGGCCAGAGCGTGACCAGGACTCCGGTCACGGCCTCGTTCTCGTTGTGGGAGCGGCGGCCGAGCAGGACGAAGACGACCACGGCGACCAGATCGACGACGATCGCGGGCGCGGCGCGGTCCGCGGCGTCGGAGCCGGCGGCCGGCGGCGGGGCGGCGGCGGGGGTTCTGCTCACGGCGCCCATCCTGTCAGCCGCCCCCTCGGCCCCCGCTCGGGTGGTGGCTCCGGGTGCCTTCGCGCATTCGGGCCCGTGTCGGCGGGGTCCGGCAGGAGGCGGTGCCGGAACGCCTCGTAGGCTGCCGGTATGACGGTCAGGCGCGTGATGGGGATCGAGACCGAGTTCGGCGTCTCGGCGCCGGGTGACCCGACCGCCAATGCGATGCTGCTGTCCAGCCAGGTGGTCAACGCCTATGCGGCTCCGCTGGGCAGCCGGGCCGGCCGGGCGCGGTGGGACTACGAGGACGAGGCGCCTCTGCGGGATGCCCGCGGCTGGGAGATCAGCCGGGAGAACGCCGACCCCAGCCAGCTCACCGACGTGGCCGAGGACCCGGGGCTGGCCAACGTCATCCTCACCAACGGCGCGCGGCTGTACGTCGACCACGCCCACCCCGAGTACTCCTCACCGGAGGTGACCAACCCCCGCGACGCCGTGCTGTGGGACAAGGCGGGGGAACTGGTCATGCTGCAGGCGGTGCGCCGGATCGCCCAGACCCCGGGACTGGGTCCGGTGAACCTCTACAAGAACAACACCGACAACAAGGGTGCCTCCTACGGCACCCATGAGAACTACCTGATGCGCCGGGACACCCCGTTCTCGGAGATCGTCCGGTACCTCACCCCGTTCTTCGTCTCCCGGCAGGTGGTCTGCGGTGCGGGCCGGGTCGGACGCGGGCAGGACGGCACCGGGATCGGCTTCCAGATCAGCCAGCGCGCGGACTTCTTCGAGGTCGAGGTCGGGCTGGAGACCACCCTCAAGCGGCCGATCATCAACACCCGGGACGAGCCGCACGCCAGCGCCGACCGCTTCCGGCGGCTGCACGTGATCATCGGCGATGCCAACCTGCTCGAGGTGGCGACCTTCCTCAAGGTCGGGACCACGGCACTGGTCCTGGAGCTGATCGAGCAGCGCGGATTCACCCGGGACCTGTCCGTGGAGCGACCGGTGTCCGGTCTGCACGCCGTCTCCCATGACGCCACGCTGCGCGCCCTGCTCAGCCTGCGTGAAGGGGGCACCCTGACCGCCGTGCAGCTGCAGTGGGCCTACTTCGAGCAGGTGTCGGCCTTCCTGTCCGACCGGTACGGCGAGGGCGTGGACCCGGTGACCGCCGAGGTGATGCGCCGCTGGGAGAGCGTCCTCACCCGGCTGGAGTCCGACCCGATGTCGCTGTCCCGCGAGTTGGAGTGGGTGGCGAAGCTGCGGGTGCTGGAAGGGTTCCGCCAGCGGGAGAACCTCGGCTGGGACTCTCCTCGGCTCGCGGCGATCGACCTGCAGTGGTCGGACCTGCGCCCCGAGAAGGGCCTGTACCAGCGGCTCGTCGCCCGCGACCAGGTGGAGCGGCTGGTGTCCGACGAGGAGATCAGGCGTGCGATGCAGGAGCCGCCGGACGACACCCGGGCGTACTTCCGGGGCCGCTGCCTGTCGCGTTACGGCGAGCACGTCGCGGCGGCCTCCTGGGACTCGGTCATCTTCGATGTGCCGGGCCGCGGCGCCCTGCAACGGGTGCCGACCCTGGATCCCACCCGTGGCACCCGCGAGCACGTCGGTGCCCTGCTGGAGCGTTCCCCGACGGCGGCGGACCTGGTCGACGCCCTCAGCGGACGCTGACGGCGCCCCACCACCGCAACTGACGGCGGCCGCGGGGCGCCGTCGCCGTTCCGGCTCGGCTCGGCACCACGGGTCGCCGGGTATGCGGGCCGTAAGGCCTCTTCCCGCATTGGGTACGGAATGCGCTCGCCTGGTGACATCACGTCGATGACGTCAGCGATTCGACCCTCCCGGCCGTCAGCGATGGGTGACGGCTACCCTGAAGCCGTGCCCGACGAGTTCGTCCTGATGGCTGGGTCCGCGTCTCAGCGGCTGGGCCAGGCGATCGCCGACTACCTGGACCATCCGCTCACCCCCGGAGAGGTCCTGCGGTTCTCCGACGGCAACCTCTTCGTCCGGGTGCAGGAGAACGTGCGTGGCCGGGACGTGTTCCTGGTCCAGGCCATGGCGTTCGACCCGAACAACGAGTTCGTCGAGCTGTTGTTCTGGATCGACGCCCTGCGCCGGGCCAGTGCGGCCTCCGTGACCGTGGTGATGCCCTACTTCTCCTACGCCAAGGGCGACAAGAAGGACGAGCCCCGGGTGTCCATCCGGGCCCGGGTCTGCGCCGACGCGATCGAGGCAGCCGGGGCCAACCGGGTGGTGACGATGGACCTGCACGCCCCGCAGGTGCAGGGCTTCTTCCGGGTGCCGGTGGACGATCTGCGGGCCGAACCGGTGCTCGCCGAGGTGCTGGCCGCGAAGCTGCCGGACAACCTGGTCGTGGTCGCCCCGGACGCCGGGTTCGCCAAGCGGGCCCGAGGCCTGGCCAACCGCCTGCAGGCGCCGCTGGCGATCGCCGACAAGCGGCGGGTCGCCCATGACGAGCAGGCCGAGATCATGGAGATCATCGGCGATGTGCGGGGGCGGGTGGCGGTCCTCATCGACGACTTCACCATCTCCGCCGGCACCCTGGTCGACGCCGCGGACAAGCTCGTCGAGCGCGGTGCCGAGCAGGTGTACGCCGCGGTCAGCCACGGCCTGCTCACCAGGGACGCTGTACGCAAACTGGACGGCAGCCCCATCGAGCGGCTGTTCATGACCGACACGATCGAGGGTCATGTGGCCACCCTGCCGGCCAAGGTGGAGATCGTCTCGGTGGCCCCGCTGTTCGGCGAGGCGATCCGGCGGATCTCCCGGCGCGAGAGCGTCAGCGTGCTGTTCTCCTGAACCACGGCTGTCCTCACCGGCTGTCCAAGGGCCCACGGCTGCCCCGGCTGCGGCCCACCCGCGGGTGGTCCCGTGCCCGTGGGTGGGGTGCGCCGCGACAGCGGTCCCGCGACGTTCGTGGCTGGTGCGGCTTAGGATCGAAGGCAGGCGCCACGGCGCCGGACCAACCGGATGACGCCCGGCGACGGGCGGAGTCCGGTGGCAGTGACGGCGAGCGGACGGCTGCGCAGGTGCGGGCGACGCGTGATGGTTCAGGAGGGATCCTGATGTCCGGTCAGGAGCAGCAGCGCCCCCGCGGGCGTGACGGCGAGCCCGACGACGCACCCCCGGTCCCCACGGCGCCCCAGACGCAGGCCAAGGACGACGACGTCGACGCCATCCTCGACGAGATCGACGAGGTCCTCGAGAGCAATGCCGAGGAGTTCGTCAAGGGCTTCGTGCAGAAGGGGGGCGAGTGAGGGCGTCGTGTCCCTCACCACCCCGTTCCGGGCCGCTGCTGGATAGGGTCAGGGCGTGACCGACGCACGCAATGACCATCGGGCCGCCGGCCGGCTTCCCGATGCCTTCCTGACCCCTGGGTCGTCCTCGTTCACCGACTTCCTCGCCGGCTACGCCGCGGACCTGCTCCCCGGTCGGCGTGCGCTGCCGGCGGGAACCCTGCCCGAGGTGCCGCATGCCACGACGATCGTGGCGCTGACCTTCGCCGACGGCGTGCTGATGGCCGGCGACCGGCGGGCGACGATGGGGAACCTGATCGCCCACCGCGAGATGGAGAAGGTGTACCCGGCCGACGAGTACTCCTGTGTCGGGATCGCCGGTACCGCAGGGATCGCGGTGGAGCTCGTCCGCCTCTTCCAGGTGGAACTGGAGCACTACGAGAAGATCGAGGGCACGCTGATGTCCCTCGACGGCAAGGCGAACCGACTGTCGACGATGATTCGGGGCAACCTCGGGCTGGCCATGCAGGGGCTGGCCGTGGTGCCGCTGTTCGCCGGCTACGACCTCGACAGCGTCGCCGGGCGGATCTTCTCCTACGACGTCACCGGCGGCCGGTACGAGGAGCGGTACCACCACAGCGTCGGCTCGGGCTCGCTGTTCGCCCGCGGATCGCTGAAGAAGCGCTGGCGGCCCGGCCTCGACGCCGCGGCGGCGGTCCGGGTCGCGGTGGAGGCACTGTTCGACGCCGCCGACGACGACAGTGCCACCGGCGGCCCGGATGAGCAGCGGCGGCTGTACCCGGTGGTCGCCACCGTGACCTCCTCCGGGTACCGGCGCGTCCCGGACGAGGAGTTGGCTGCGGTCGTCAGCGACCTGCGCCGCGACAGTGAGCAGGCCTACCCGGCGGGTGCCACGGGGCCGGGGACTGCGGCAGGGGCGGACCAGGAGGGTGACCCGCGATGACGATGCCGTTCTACGCCTCGCCCGAGCAGATCATGAAGGACCGGGCGGACTACGCCCGGCGCAACATCGCCCGCGGCCGCCCCGTGGTGGCCCTGGCCTATGACGGGGGGATCGCCTTCGTCACCGAGAACCCGTCGCGGGCCCTGCACAAGATCAGCGAGATCTATGACCGGATCGCCTTCGCCGCCACCGGCCGCTACAACGAGTTCGAGAACCTCCGGGTGGCGGGCGTCCGGTACGCGGACCTGCGCGGGTACTCCTACGACCGGACCGACGTGACGGCCCGCGGGCTGGCCAACGCCTACGCGCAGACTCTCGGCGCGGTGTTCACCACCGAGCAGAAGCCGCTGGAGGTCGAACTCGTCGTCGCCGAGGTGGGCACCTCGCCGGAGCAGGACCAGATCTACCGGCTGACCTACGACGGGTCCGTCGCCGACGAACGGGGCTTCGTGGCGATCGGCGGGCAGGCCGACCAGATCATGTCCGGCCTGCAGGAACAGTGGCGGGAGGGAATGACCCTCTCGGAAGCGCTCACCCTCGCCGTCTCCCAGCTCAGCCGCGACCACTCCGGCGCCGGTGCGCGGGCGCTCGGGACCAGCCAGCTCGAGGTCGCGATCCTCGACCGGCTGCGCCCGCGCCGGGCCTTCCGGCGGCTGGCCGGCCCGCTGCTGGAGCGGCTGCTGAACCCCGGCGACCCGACGACAGACGTCCCGCACACCGATGACGGGCGGCCGGGCCTGCACGACACGCTCACCGACGTCGAGCCCGCACCATCCGGCGGTGGCTCTGCGACGCCTTCTCCGACGGCTCCGACGGAGAACGGGGACTCCGAACCCGGGGACCACGACCTCGGCGGTGAGGGCTGACCGCGGGTCCCTCGGCGGAAGGTGTCCCGCCGGTACACGCAACGTCATCGGATCGGGCCCTTTCGCACCGTGCCGATGTCGGTGCCGAGACCTACAGTGGGGGCATGGACCGCCGAATATTCGGGTTGGAAACGGAATTCGGCGTCACGTGCGCCTTCGAGGGACAGCGCAAGCTGTCGCCGGACGAGGTGGCGCGGTATCTGTTCCGCAAGGTGGTGTCCTGGGGCCGTTCGAGCAATGTCTTCCTGCGCAACGGTGCCCGGCTCTATCTCGACGTGGGCTCCCATCCGGAGTATGCGACTCCCGAATGCGATGACGTCCGCCAGTTGGTCGTCCACGACCGGGCGGGGGAGCGGATCCTCGAAGGCCTGCTCGTCGACGCCGAGCGTCGGCTGCACGAGGAGGGCATCGCCGGTGAGGTCTTCCTGTTCAAGAACAACACCGACTCCGCCGGCAACTCCTACGGCTGCCACGAGAACTACCTCGTCAGCAGGCACGGCGAGTTCGGCAAGCTGTCCGACGTCCTGATCCCCTTCCTGGTCACCAGACAGCTCGTGGTCGGGGCGGGGAAGGTCCTGCAGACCCCGCGGGGGGCGGTGTTCTGCCTCAGCCAGCGGGCCGACCACATCTGGGAGGGAGTGTCCAGCGCCACCACCCGTTCCCGGCCGATCATCAACACCCGGGACGAGCCGCATGCGGACGCCGAACGCTACCGGCGCCTGCACATCATCGTCGGTGACTCGACGATGAGCGAGACCACCACGATGCTGAAGATCGGGGCCACCGATCTGGTGCTGCGGATGGTCGAGTCCGGCGTGGTGCTGCGTGACCTCACGCTGGAGAACCCGATCCGGGCCATCCGTGAGGTCAGCCACGACCTGACGGGGCGGCGGCGGATCCGGTTGGCGAACGGTCGCGAGGCCAGCGCCCTGGAGATCCAGGAGGAGTACCTGGGCCGGGCGAAGGACTTCGTCGACGCCCGCGGCCTGCACAGCGATGTCATCAAGCGGGTCCTGGACCTGTGGGAGCGCGGACTGCGGGCGGTTTCCACCGGTGACCTCGGGCTGGTCGAGCGCGAGATCGACTGGGTGATCAAGCACCGGCTCGTCGAGCGGTACCGGGCCAAGCACGACCTCCCCCTGTCCTCGCCGCGGATCGCCCGGCTCGACCTCGCCTACCACGACATCCACCGCGGGCGCGGACTGCACTACCTGATGGCCAGACGCGGGCTGGTGGACCGGGTGAGCGCGGACATCGAGGTGTTCGAGGCGACCGTGGTGCCCCCGCAGACCACCAGGGCCAAGCTGCGGGGCGACTTCGTGAAGCGGGCGCAGGAGCGTCGCCGGGACTTCACTGTCGACTGGGTCCACCTCAAACTCAACGACCAGGCGCAGCGGACCGTCCTGTGCAAGGACCCCTTCCGGGCCGTGGACGAGCGGGTGGAGCGGCTCATCCAGAGCATGTGACGGCTGGGGGCGGTCCCGCCCGACCCGGGACCTCTGGATGAGTGGCGGCCCTCCGGCCCGTTATCGTGGGCCGGACCCGTTTCCCGACGACGAAGGCCGCCGTGACGCTCCGACCGAAGCCCCGCCGGACGGCCGCCCTGCCGGCGTTGCCGATCCTGCTCCTCGGCCTCCTGCTGCCCGGCTGCGCATCGGACTCCGGTGGGTCCCGCACCGGCTCCGTGACCACCGAACTGGGCGAGGTCACGGTCAGCGGCGAGGCGACGGCCAAGCCCACGGTGAAGGTCCCGACGCCTTTCTTCGCCGGGGCGACCACGAAGCGGGTCCTCACGGCGGGCACCGGGGCGCAGGCGAAGGCCGGCCAGCGTGTGACGGTGCAGTACCTGGGGATCAACGGCACCGACGGCAAGCAGTTCGACGCCTCCTGGGGACGCGGCCCGGTGAGTTTCGTACTCGACCCGAAGCAGTACATGCCCGGACTCGTCACGGCCCTCACCGGCGTGCCCGTCGGCTCCCGGGTGCTGGTGGCGGTCCCGCCCAAGGATGGTTACGGGGTGCAGGGACTGCCTGCGGCGGGCATCGGTCCCACCGACACCCTCGTCGTGGTCGTGGATCTGCAGTCGGCCCACGATGTGCTGAGCAGGGCCCAGGGCGACCCGGTCGCGCCGAAGGGCGGCCTGCCGACCGTCACGCTCGGGCAGGACGGCAGGCCGACCATCACCGTCCCCGCCGGTCAGCCCCCGGCGAGCCTGGTCGTGCAGACCCTGATCGCTGGCAAGGGCGCGGCGGTGAGGAAGGGTCAGTCGGTCATCGTCCAGTACACCGGGGCGATCTGGGCGTCACACAAGGTCTTCGACTCCTCCTGGGAACGAGGCTCCCCGGCCAACTTCTCGATCGGGGTCGGCAAGGTGATCGCCGGCTGGGACGTCGGCCTGGTCGGGCAGACCGTCGGCAGCCAGGTCATGCTCGTCATCCCGCCGGACCAGGGGTACGGCGCCGAAGGATATGACCAGGCCGGTATCAAGGGCACGGATGTGCTCGTGTTCGTCATCGACATCCTCGACGCCTCCTGAGCCGGGGCGCCGCATCCGTCCGCGTGCCCCTGCGCGGCGTCCGTACCCGTGCCTCCCGGCGCGGGAGGTCCACCCATCTACCGGAGGAACTGTGAGCTTCGACCGCACCCGTCCCGAGATCGACTTCCCCGAGGGCGCCCCGCCGGCCGACCTGGTCGTCGTCGACGAGATCGTCGGTGACGGCGTCGAGGCCGCGCCCGGGATGACGGTGACCGCCCACTACGTCGGGGTCGCCTTCTCCACCGGCGAGGAGTTCGACGCGTCCTGGAATCGGGGTGCGCCGCTGGACTTCCGGCTCGGAGTCGGCCAGGTCATCGCCGGCTGGGACC
>DASTGO010000180.1:0-3399 GCA_035719045.1 Kineosporiaceae bacterium
CACGTGGCCCACGTGTGGCCGGTGTGGGTGATGGTGGTGTCGAACGGGGCGGCCTGGTCGGTGCCGGGGGCGGCGCGCACGAGGGTGGCGCGGCCGTGGGAGGTGTCGACCAGTCCCGCGGCGCGCAGGGCGGCGACGGCGTGCCGGACGGTGATCCGGGAGACGCCGTAGTGGTCGATCATCTGGGATTCACTGGGTAGCCGGCTGCCGGGCGGGAGCTCCCCTGAGGTGATGCGGGCGCGCAGGTCTTCGGCGATCTGCTGGTAGACGGGCAGCCTGCGCAGCAGTGTGGCGGCGGCTCGGTCCGGGGGCGTGTCGGGGATTTGCGCGGCCAGCTGGGACAGGTCGGCCCCGGGCTCGGACGCGGCGGGCGTGGTCGGCCCGTCCTGGCGTCGGGTGCGGGTGGTGGCGGTGGTGCGCTTGGCGCGCGGTGTGGGGTCGGTCATGACGGTGCCCGTCTGGTTGTGGGTGCCCGGGCCGCTGTCCCGGGATGGCCGGTGTCCGCCGTGGACATCCGGTGATGCTCATTGACTCGTCATATTAAGTCGTTGACTCCTCTCCGTCCACATGATCTACTTCGAACATCTGTTCTCGTCATAACAAGATGATGAGACGGTTCGTGTGAGGGGTAGGTGGCCGGGGTGAGGTCGATTCCGGTGAAGGAGTCCGCGTTTGCGGGGTTCATGTGTGTGATGGCCCCTGAGGCGAAGGTGGTGGACACGAGCACGGGTGAGGTGCGTAAGGACCGTCAGACGGGGGCGACGGTCTACAGCGTGGGGGTGGTCGCGATCCGGGGCCGGGATTCCAGCGTGATCCAGGTGGCTGTCGTGGGTGAGCCGTCCGGCGTGAGCGTGGGGACTGCGGTTCGGGTGGTGGATCTGGAGGCGGTGCCGTGGGAGCGGGACGGCCGGTCCGGGGTCGCGTGGCGGGCCGCCTCGATCGTCCCCACTACGGGCCCGGCTGCGGCTCCTGCTGCTGGTGCGGGTCGCCCGGCGGCGGGGTCGGGTGAGGCCCGATGACGGCGCTCCCGCTGATGATGCTGGCGAGTGTTGGTGGTCCGGTGGCTGCGCCGGAGGGCGGGCACGGCGGGCTGCCGCTGCTGCTGGGGCTGGTCGCCTTGGTGGTGGTGCTGGTGGCGGTGTCGGGGTGGCTGCGCACGGCCCGGCCGTGGGTGTGGTGGCCGCTGTTCGGCGTCGTGGTGGCGGTGGTCCGCTTGGTGGGGTCGTGGCGGGCGGCGTGTGAGGGGTCCGGCCTGTCCGTGCCCGCCCCCCGGTTCTCCCGCTACGCGGTGGTCCGTGGTTCGGGGCGCGCCCGCCGGTCCGGGGGTCTGGTGGTGCGGGGTGAGCCGTTGCGGATGGTCGCGCCGCGCCGGGTGGGCCTGCGGGTCTCCGCGTGCGGGCTGGCCGTCACCGTCCGCCTGCACCCGGCTCAGGTTCCGGCCGATTGGGAGCGGGCCGCGGAGGGGTTCGCCCACGCCTGGCGGGTCCACGCCGTGCGCGTCAGTTCACCGCGGCCGGGGTTCGTCCGGCTGACCGCGGTCGGGTTCGACCCGCTGCGCCACCCCCACCCCCACCCCCGCCGGACCGTCATCGCTGCGACCGGTGTGCCGGTGGGGTCGGGGGTGCTGGCGGTGCCTGTTGGGGGCACGGAGGACGGCCGGGTGTGGCTGGTGGATCTGCGGGCCCGCGCTCACTTCCTGGTGACGGGGGCGACCCGTTCAGGGAAGTCCACCCTGACGGCGCGGGTGCTGTGTGGGCTCGCCGGGCGGCCGGTGGCGCTGGTGGGGATCGATGCCAAGGGTGGGATGGAGTTGGGTCCGTTCCGGCCCCGCCTGACCGTGCTCGCGACGACGCGGGCGGAGGCGGTGGGGGTGCTCGAGGCCCTGACGACCGAGCTGGCGGATCGGATGCGGGCGTGTGCGGCGGTGGGTGCCCGCAGCGTGTGGGAACTGCCGGTGGGGGTGCGGCCGGTGCCGGTGGTGGTCGTGGTCGATGAGGTCGCCGAACTGTTCCTGCATGCGGACCGGGCCGGGAAGGACGAGGCGGCCCGGTGCGTGACCGGCCTGGTCCGCCTGGCACAGCTCGGCGCGGCACTCGGTGTGCACCTGTGGGTGGCGGGGCAGCGGTTCGGGTCCGAACTCGGCCCCGGGGCAACGCTTTTGCGGGCGCAGTTGGCGGGGCGAGTGTGTCACCGAGTCTCCGACACCGAGACCGCCGTCATGACGTTGGCGGGGCTCCCGGATGCCGCGACCGAGGCGGCGCTGGCGATCCCGGCCGACCTACCCGGGGTGGCGGTGGTCGGGGACGACTCCGGCGCCTGGGGCCTGGCCCGCTCCCAGTCGTTGGCCGACGGGGAGGCCGAGCAGACGGCGGCGGCCTGGGCGCACCTGCGGGTGCCGATGCCGGGCGTGGAAGCCGCCATACCCGCCCACGATGGTGCGGACGGTGACACGGGGCAGGCGGTGGTGTCGGTGCGGGTCGTCGACCACGACGGCGACACGTCGGGTGGGTCGGGGTCGGGGCCTCGGCCGGTCAGGGGTGGCCGGTGATGGCGCTGACCACGCTCGGGGTGCTGGTGTTCGGCGCGTTGACGTTCGTGTGCTGGCGGGCGTTCGGGTTGCGGGCTGTGCATGCGTTGGTGGCGGTGCTGTTCGGGTTCTTCCTCGCCTCCACCCTGGCCGCACCCGCCATCCGTGGGGCGGTGGCCGGCCTGTTCGCGTGGGTGGCAGGCTGGCACCTGTAGCAGGCGCGGGGAACCGTTGCGCCGCAACGGAAGCCGTAGGGCCGTCGGGGAATGACTGTTCATCGGGAGGGGGTGAGAGGTTGAGGGGTTTCGTTGATGTGGACTGCCCGGTGTGCCGGGGGTTCGGTGAGCGGGTGACGGTGCGGGCCCGCCCGCGGGCTGAGAGGACGGGGCGGCTGGTGCCCTGCCGTCGCTGCCGCGGGATCGGCCTGCTCTAGAAGCCCGAAGCGGTTAGGGCAGAAGGGGTTTCCCCCGTCTGGTGATACCTGGTCGGGGTCGAGTGAGGAGGACGCCATGAACGACAAGCACAGCAGGACACGCAGCAGGGCTGCGGTGAGCGGCGGGGCCGGGGTTCGGGGTGGGGCGGGTTCGCGGGGACGCATGAGGGTGTGCGCCGCGCGGGCTCTGCCCTGCCCCTCCCGGGGACGGGATGGACGGGAGTGGTGTGGATGGCGGCAACGCGAGACAACGCACAGAGCGGGCAGACCGGCGGGAACGGGTTCGGTGCGGGGGCCTCCCGTCTGACCGGCGGCACGCACGGTGCCGGTGGGGTGGTTTGGGGTCCGGTGATGGCGGATCTGGTGGCGACGGCGGCCCGGCCCGGGTTCGAGGCGTGGGCGGCGGGGGTGGCCCGGATCGGGGGCTGCCCGCACCCAC
>DASTGO010000181.1:0-11180 GCA_035719045.1 Kineosporiaceae bacterium
TTCCCGGTTGCGGGGCAGCAGCGCGATCCGCCGCAGCACGGGCGGCAGGGCCCGGCCGATCCCTCGGGTGGCCTTCTCGCTCATCCGGACCCGGCAGCCGTCCTCGTCGGGGAGCACCTCGATGACCACTGCGGCCTCGCCCATCGGCCAGGCCCGGGCCTGAAGGGCGAGCCGTCGCGGCCGGTCGACCTCGACGACGCTGGTGATGTCGTCGAGGACCAGGGGCCACACCCCGAACGAGTGGTGGATCCGCGCGCCGAGCCGCGGCCAGCCCGGGTCGACGTCCCGGATGGCCGACGCCCCGACCACCCAGCCGGCATAGGACCAGCCGTCCGCCAGCACCTGGAACACCGCCTCGGCGGAGGTGGCGCACCGGCGTTCGACGGTCAGCGCACCGTTCCGCACGGAGGCCTTCTGCCCGGCCGTGGTCACAGCACCGGCCGCCCGCCGGTGACGGCCACCCGGGCACCGGAGATGTAGCTGGCCTCGTCGCTGGCGAGCAGCACGTACACCGGGGCCAGCTCGACCGGTTGCCCCGGCCGGCCGAGCGGGGTGTTGCCGCCGAAGGACTCCACCTTGGAATCCGGCATGGTGGCGGGGATGAGTGGGGTCCACACCGGTCCCGGAGCCACCGAGTTCACCCGGATCCCGCGCGGGCCCAGCAGTTGCGCGAGGCTGGCGGCGAGGTTCGCGATGGCCGCCTTCGTCGCCGCGTACGGGGCAAGGGTGGGTGATGGCATGTCCGAGTTGACCGACGAGCTGGCGATGATCGAGCCGCCGGAACCCATATGCGGCAGGGCGGCCTTCACCAGGTGGAACATCGCGGACAGGTTCGTGCCGAGGGTCAGGTCCCACTCCTCGTCGGGGATCTCCTCGAAGGTCTCGTGGGTCATCTGGTAAGCGGCGTTGTGCACCAGGACGTCGATCCGCCCGAACTCGCCGACCGCGGCCCCGATCACCTGCCGGCAGTGGGCCGGATCCGCGAGGTCCCCGCTGACCAGGACGGCCCGCCGCCCGGCCTCCTCGACGTAGTGCGCCGTGTCCTGGGCGTCGGCATCCTCCACCCCCGCCCCGAGGTAGGAGATGAGGACGTCGGCACCCTCCCGGGCGTAGGCGATCGCCACCGCCCGGCCGATCCCGCTGTCGCCGCCGGTGATCACGGCGACCTTGCCGGTCAGCCGGCCGCTGCCGCGGTAGCTGGTTTCCCCGCAGTCCGGCCGGGGCTCCATCACCCGCTGGGTGCCGGGTGGTTCCTGATGCTGTGCCGGCTGGCTCATCGCTGCCGCCCCTCTCGCCGATGCCGTCAGCGCGGGCAGTTCCCCCTGCGCGGGCGGGGAAACCGGCTCACCCCACCCGGCGCGGGCACCTGGCGCAGGCCCCCGGCAGCACGACGAAGGCGCGGGCCGAGGAGTCTTCCTCAGCCCGCGCCTGTTCGTGCGGGAGCGTGTCCGGCGGTCGTGGCCGGGGTGTCAGATCTCGAACTCGCCGTCGTGGACGCCGCCGATGAAGGCCCTCCACTCGGCTTCGGTGAAGTGCAGGACGGCTGCGTCGGGGTTCTTGCTGTCCCGGACGAGGATCTCCCCGGTGTGCGGGAGCAGGTTGGTAGCGACCTCGACGCAGTTACCTCCGTTCCCGGAACGGCGGCTCTTGCGCCAGATCGGTGCGGGCGTGGCGGTCACGGGGTCAATCCTTTCAAGGTGGTGATGAGCTGCCGCGAGTCCTCGTGGCTGAGGACTTTGGTCATCAAGTCGTCCCAGATCAGGTCATAGACCCTGATCTCGGCCGGTTTCGTCAGGTACATGGCACCCGTAGGACTGTCCACGTACGCCAAGGGCGGTTCCAACGCCTCACCAGTCATCGGGTTCGGCGGGAAGCGAAGCAATGAGAAGCCGCCGCTCGATGCCATGCCCGCGTGTATGCCCGCGTTCCATGGAAGAACCTGCAGGATGACGTTTGCCCGCTGAGTGATGTCAAGCAGGTGCTGCAGTTGCTCGTGGGCCAGCTCGCCTGCCCCGACCACACGGTGGAGGGCGGCTTCGGAGATCACGACTTCCAGGCGAGGGGCTCGCGGTCGGGTCAGTAGCGACTGTCGGTCCATCCGCGCCTCTGTTCGACGCTGGATCTCCGGACCGTCCAGCAGGCCATGCGGAACCCGCGTGATGGCTTCCGCATAGGCGCGGGTCTGCAGCAGTCCGGGCAGGAGTTCCGGTTCGTACTGGTAGATGGTCTCCGCAGCGTCTTCGAGGCTGACGTACAGGCCGAACCAGCCGGGCAGTTCCGTCTCGGTGTAGTCGTGCCACCAGCTCTTGCGGCGGCCGTTGCGGGTCTCGGCGGTGAGGGCGAGCAGAACCTCCCGGTCCTTGTCCGCCGCGCCGTAGACATCGAGCATCTGCCGGACGTCGACCTCGCGGAACCGCACCCCTTCGTCGCCTTCCTCCATCCGGCTGATCGTGGCGCGCGAACGCTCCAGTCGCCGGGCGGCCTCCTCCTGGGTCAGGCCCGCAGCCTGCCGCAGGGCGACGAACCGGCGACCGATATGCCGCCGGACCAGGGCAGATCCCGTGGCCTCTGTCACGCCCTCAACTCCTCGCGATGAGCGACTGTACCGCCCAATTGTCACACCTCTACGGCCGTTTGAGACAGAGCGATCTGAGTCGACTTTGAAAGTTCAGCTAGAAATGAGCGGTATCAAACTAGGCGTTGCTATTTGACTCGTCTCGGCGGAGACTGGGGCGCGGCGGGACCGCCATCAGCGGGATGACGCGGCGGCGGCCCCGCCCTCCAACAGCTCCGCAGCGGCGAGAGGCAGCAGCCCATGCAGACCGCAGCCCCTGACACCTCCGGGACCGCTTCGCCCCGCAGGACCATCCGGGTCCTGCTCGTCCCGGCCGATGCCGCAGGCCCGGTGGAAGTGGTGACGGTCGCAGACTCGGCCCGGGCGATCAGCGACACCCTGGGCGGCTACCTGCTGGACGACAGCACGATCGGCTCACTTCCACCCGGCGAACTCTTCACCGTGTACCGAGCGGATGACGTCTCGACCCTGGCTGACAACCCTCGCGCCGCGGCCCTGGTGGCACGCCTGGGCCTGGTGGGCCGCCGACTGCAGGCCCGGCTGCGGGGACCGGTTCTGGTCGCGGGGCTCGACCCCACCACCGGCGGCGACCTCGACGTTCCGGTGGGCATCCTCACCGCCGCCCAACAGG
The DNA here is from genome assembly GCA_035719045.1 of Kineosporiaceae bacterium. Lineage (GTDB taxonomy): Bacteria > Actinomycetota > Actinomycetes > Actinomycetales > Kineosporiaceae > DASTGO01. The sequence continues at coordinate 3,207 of DASTGO010000181.1, forward strand.
TGGGGCTGAGGATCACAGGCCCAGGGGTGCCCCCAAGGAGGTACCTACCGACGCACGAGCGAAGTGCCCCGACTCCGACAACCCCGTCAACCATGGGTTGACGGTGGCTGTGCGTCAACTTACGGTTGACGCATGACTGACTCCAGGCACCCGTCCGAACCCGAACCCACCACCCCCGAACCCGACCCCGCACCAGCCGCACCCGCACCAGCCGCACCCGAGACCCCGGCCGAGCCGTCCCACGGCAGCGCCTCCCGGGCACCGGTCCGGCTGGATGACCTGATCCACGCCATCACCCGCGGGCACGAGACCGCCCTGGACCAGCTCACCGGTGCGGTCCTGGTGGCCGAGCACCTGGGCGAGCTCGCCGACCACCTGATCGGCCACTTCGTCGACCAGGCCCGCCGGTCCGGGGCGTCCTGGACCGAGATCGGCCGCAGCCTCGGCGTCACCAAGCAGGCCGCCCAGAAGCGGTTCGTGCCCAAGGAGTCGGCAGCGGTAGGTGACCTGGACCCGTCCCAGGGCTTCTCCCGGTTCACTCCGCGGGCCCGGCACGTGGTCATGGCCGCCCAGGACGCCGCACGGGCAGCGGGCAACGACCGGATCACCCCCGCCCACCTCGTCCTCGGACTGCTCACCGAGCCGGAGGCGCTGGCCGCCCGGGCGATCACCGAGCAGGGTGTCTCCCTGGACCGGATCCGGGAGGTGACCACCCAGACGCTGCCGGAACGGGTGGCCGAGGTCCCGGACCTCATCCCGTTCGACGGCCAGGCGAAGAAGGCACTGGAACTGACCTTCCGGCAGGCCCTGCGGCTGGGCCACAACTACATCGGGACCGAGCATCTGCTGCTGGCCCTGCTCGACCTGGAGGACGGCACCGGCGTGCTGGCCGGCCTCGGCGTGGACCGGTCACGGGTCGAGGAGTCCGTGACGGCCGCACTGGCCCGCCTCACGGCGCAGCCCCCGGCACCGGACGAAACGCCCTGAAAACCCGGCGCAGTCCGTCGGACCCCAGGACTACGGTGACCGGGCATGGCGAGCCACCCCAGTCTTGCGGGGAGCCGCCCCGGGGGAGGGGCGAGAGGCGGGGTCCTCGCCGGTCCTGTCGAGGCGGGCAGCACGGCGATGAGTCCCGGACCCCCTGGCCGGTCTCACCGTCGGAACACCCACTTGATCGCCAGGTCGAGCAAGAAATGCAGGTGAGCTTTCCATATTCGCAAGTGTCACTTGACAATCAGGCAAGAGCGCGGCCACTCTGGGCGAAGTGGACGTCCACCCCGCCCGCCTGTACCGGCTCGGGGGGCACCCGACCGGGCGCGGCAGTCCCGCCGTGACCACCGAGGAGTTCATCGTGATCCGTGCACGAGGTCTCGTGCAGACCTTCCAGACCCGCAAGGGCCGGACCAGGCGTGAGGTCCGCGCCGTCGACGGCGTCGACCTGGACGTCGCCGAGGGCGAGGTCGTCGCCTTCCTGGGCCCGAACGGGGCAGGCAAGACCACCACGCTGCGGATGCTCACCACCCTGCTGCGGCCCACGGCCGGATCGGCCACCGTCGCCGGCTTCGACGTGGTCGACCAGGCCGAGGAGGTCCGGCGCCGGATCGGCTACGTGTCCCAGACCGGCGGGGCGTTCAGCGGCGCCCGGGCCGGTGACGAGGTGATGGACCACGGCATGCTGTACGGCCGGTCCCGCCGCGAGGTCCAGCACCGCGGGCGGGAGCTGTTCGAGCAGTTCCAGCTCGACGGCCTGTGGGACCGGCAGCCGAAGACCATGTCCGGCGGGCAGAAGCGCCGGCTGGACATCGTCATGGGGCTGATCCACTCGCCCACCCTGGTCTTCCTCGACGAGCCCACCACCGGGCTGGACCCGCAGGCCCGGGCCAACCTCTGGCAGCACATCGCCGACCTGCGCACCCAACGCGGGGCGACGGTGTTCCTCACCACGCACTACCTCGATGAGGCCGACACCCTCAGCGACAGGATCGTCATCATCGACCGGGGCCGGATCGTTGCGGCCGACACCGCCGACAACCTCAAGGCCCAGGTCGCCGGAGACCTGATCGATCTGGAGATGGCCGACCCGGCACAGGTGAGCCCGGCGGCGCAGCGACTGTCCGCGATCGCCGAACCACCCCGGCACGGGCTGCCCGGGGTCGAGGTGGACGGCAACCACGTCCGTGGACGGGTGCAGCGGGCGGGCCGGGCCGTCCCCGGGCTGCTGCGCGACCTCGAGGCCGCCGGGATCACCCTGGAGGCGATCGAGGTGCACCGGCCGACCCTCGACGACGTGTTCCTCACCCTCACCGGCCGGTCCCTGCGCGATGCGGAGGCCACCCCCGAGGAGCACGAGGCCGGCGACCCGCACGTCGCCGGCCCGGCTCCCGGCCCGCTGCCCGGGGGCGAGGCCGACCCCTCCGGTTCGTCCGCCCTGACAGGAGCCGACCGATGACCTTCTGGCGCGAGTCCTTCATCGTCTTCCGCCGCCAGTTGCGGATGAACCTGCGCAACCCGGCCTGGGTGATCATCGGGATGCTCCAGCCGGTGCTCTACCTGCTGCTGTTCGGGCCGCTGCTCAAACCCCTGGTCACCCAGTTCGGCGCGACCAACGCCTACACCTTCTTCGTGCCCGGGCTGCTGGTGCAGTTGGGCATCTTCGGGGCCTTCTTCGCCGGGTTCAGCCTGATCGGGGAGTGGCGCGAGGGGGTCATCGAGGCCGAGCGGGTCACCCCGGCCAGCCGGACGGCCCTGCTCGTCGGGCGCCTGGGCCGCGACCTGCTGCAGCTGTTCGTGCAGGCGGTGATCCTCGTGGCGCTCGGGCTGGTCATGGGCATGAAGGCGTCCGCCACCGGGATCACGCTGGGAATCCTGCTCACCCTCGGCATCGGCGGGGCCTGCGCGGCCTCGTCCAACGCCCTCGCCCTGGCCACCAAGAGCGAGGAGGTGATGGCACCGGTGATCAACATGGTGATGATGCCGGTGCTGCTGCTGTCCGGGATCCTGCTGCCGATGACGATCGGCCCGCACTGGCTGCGCCGGGCCAGCGACTTCATGCCCATCCGGCACATCGTCGACGCGGTCCGCAACTCCTTCGGTGGCAACCTGACCGGCTCCGGCCTGGCCTGGGGCTCGCTCTGGACGGCGGTGCTGCTCGCCCTGTCCCTGTGGTGGGGGACGGCCACCTTCCGCAAGGAGAACGCCTGACCACGCCGGGCCGCCTGAACGCCCGCCCGGCCGACAGGCAACGCCCCGGTACCGAACCGCCTCGGTACCGGGGCTGGCGTGCCGGGCAGATCGGGCGCACCGGGCCGACCTGTCGCCCCGGATGAATTCCGCGGACGGGCTCCGGGGGAGAATGGGCCGGGCCGGACCTGCCGTCGGCGGCACGTTCGCGCCCGCCGGCCGTCCCGCCAGCCGCTCAGGAGGAGCCGCCCGTGCCCGTCAACATCCCGCGTGCCCTGCCCGCGCGAGCGACGTTGGAGTCCGAGAACATCTTCGTGATGTCGGAGTCCCGGGCCGGACACCAGGACATCCGCCCCCTGCACATCGCGATCGTCAATCTGATGCCGACGAAGATCGCGACCGAGACCCAACTGCTGCGACTTCTCGGGAACACGCCGCTGCAGGTGCAGATCACCCTGCTGCAGATGGGTTCCCACGAGTCCCGCAACACCCCGGCCGAGCATCTGCAGGCCTTCTACGCAACCTTCGACCAGGTGCGGGACGAGAAGTTCGACGGCCTCGTGGTGACCGGCGCCCCGGTCGAACTGCTCCCGTTCGAGGAGGTCGACTACTGGGACGAACTGCGCGAGCTGATGGACTGGAGCACCGAGCACGTGTTCTCCGCCCTCCACGTCTGCTGGGGTGCCCAGGCCGCGCTGTACCACCACTACGGCGTCCCCAAGTACGAGCTGCCGCAGAAGATGTTCGGGGTTTTCGAGCATCGGGTGCGGCAACCGCACTCCCCCGTGCTGAGCGGATTCGACGAGGTGTTCCCGGCCCCGCACTCCCGGCACACCGAGGTCCGGGCCGCGGACATTGAGGCCGCGGACGGGCTGGTTCTGCTGGCCGACTCCCCCGAGGCCGGGGTCTACCTGGTCGGCAGCGAGGACGGGCGCCAGCTGTTCGTCACCGGCCACCCCGAGTACGACCGGGGCACCCTGCAGGCGGAGTACGAGCGGGACGTCACCCGGGGACTGCCGATCGAGGTGCCCCGCAACTACTTCCCCGGGGACGACCCGGCACGCCCGCCCCGGATGACCTGGCGCTCCCACGCCTTCCTGCTCTACGCCAACTGGCTGAACTACTGCGTGTACCAGCGGACTCCCTACGACCTGACAGCCGTGCCCAAGGAACTGCCGCCCACCGAGGACTGAGCGACCAGGCCACCGGTGGAGTGCCGGCCCGGCCGGTCGGGCCCCTCGCCCGGTCAGCGCCGCCCGGCTCTCCGGTCGGTCGGACCCGCCGCCCGGTCAGCGCCCCTCCTCCCGGGCCTGTGCGGTCGCGCGCCCGCTGGCCCGCTGCAGGGCCTGGACCAGTTCGTCCTTGGTCATCGAGGACCGGCCCCGGATCCCCAGCCGGCGGGCCAGGTCCAGCAGGTGCGCCTTGGAGGCGTTCGCGTCCACCCCGCCCGCCGTGGGCCGGGAGGTGTCCCGCCCGCCTTCGGCCTGCTCGTCGGAGGGACCCCGCTCCTGCTTGGGCTCCCAGTGGTCCCCGACCTTCTCGTATTCGTGCTTGAGCGCCGCATACGCCACCTGGTGGGCCCGGCGCCCCTCGCCGTAGGTCTCGACCGCTGCGTCGTGCGCCTTGGCGAAGGTCCGCTGTGCCTTGGCGTCGGAGCGGCGAAGGGTGCTCGGCAGCTCGCCCTGTTCCGGGCGACCGGTCCTGTCCGTCTTCGGCATGTCCCGACCCTCCGATGATCGTCACCGTCACAGGCCGGTACCCCGCTGCACCGACGTTCACACCCGGGCCCGGGCGCCGTCCGACCGTCGGGCCGTCGGGCCGGTCCAACCGACCCGCCCGGGGCCTCGGCCCGAGACCCGGGCAACCCGCGGGAGGGCGCCGAGCGTCTGGAAACCGTGATCGCCGACAGGCGTGGCCCCGCCACCGGACCCAGGTTCGAGGAGCCCACCGGACCCAGGTTCGAGGAGTTCGTCGCGGCCCGCGGCGAGGCCGTGCTCCGGTTCGCGTACCTGCTGACCGGGGACGCCACCACCGCCTCCGCCCTCGTCCGGCAGGCCCTGGCCCGGACGCAGCGCGACTGGTCCCGGGTGTGCCGGGCCGACCATCCCGAGGCGTACGCACGCCGCCTCGTGGTCGCCCGCTACGTCGGGTCCCGCCACCGGGCGCCCGCCGCTCCGCCTCTGTCGGACCCCGGCGCCGCGTCGTCCCGTCCCGGCGAGCCGCCGACCGGCCGGGCACGGATCTGGCCGGCGCTGGCCGGACTGCCGCCCCGGCAGCGGGCGGTGCTCGTCCTGCGGTACCACCAGGACCTGTCCGATCCGGAGATCGCCGCCCTGCTCGGCTGCACCCACGCCCGGGTGCACGCGACCTTCTCCCAGGCGTTCGACGCCCTTCGCGACCTGCCCCATCCCGAGCGCCTGCTCCGGCCGGCCCTGCTGGACCGGCAGGCGCAGGCGCCGGCTGCGGCCGACCTGCTGCCGGCGGTGCACCGGCTGCGGACCGCCCAACGCCGCCGGACCCTGACCTCGGTGGGACTGGTCGCGCTGGCCGGGGCCACCGCCGTCGCCGGACTGCAGGCACTGCCCGGCGGACACCCTGCGGGACGGACCGGCTCGGCCGTCCTCCCCGGCGTCCAGACCGTGGCCGACTGCCCGGGACTGCTCCCGCCCCAGGGCTTCCCGGTCCCGACCCCGGGGGACACCCCGATGAACGAGCCGCAGGCGATGGCCCTGGCCCAGGCGATCGGAGACCAGGGCCGTCACGCCTTCGCCGACGTGTACGGGACCGTCATCGTCGACCAGCCGTACGGCCGGGTCGCCCTCTGCGTGACCGACCTCGCCCGGGGCCACGCACTCGCCCGAGCGGCGAAAGCGGCTGTCCCGGGGATCGACCTGTCCCGGCTGGACCTGTTCCGCTCCCGGTACTCCGAGCGTGAGGTCCTCGCCGCGATGGACCGGGTGCTCGGCCGCAGCGCGCCCTACCCGCATCCCGTCTACACGCTCAGCCCGGTGAACGACGTCTCCGGCCTGACCGTGACCACGGACGCGGCGGGCGCCCGGTCGGAGCGTTTCCGGTCCGAACTGCTCACGATCACCGGCGGCGTCCCGGTGACCCTGGTCGCCGGGGAGCCGTCGCGGATCGGCCCCGGCCACCCCGACCTCGATCCGAGGGCCCCCGTCGCGACCCCGGCACCCGCCGCCGAGGCACCCCCGACCTCACATCCCGCGGCCCCGGCCCCCGAGACGGCGGACACCTCGACGTCCACCGCCACGGCATCCGCCACCACGAGGACCCGGCCCGTACCGCCCACCCACACCCCTGCGGGCCACACCCTCCCCACCGACTGACCGACCGCCGAGCCCGACGACCGCCACCCACCACTCCTCGACGGCTGACCGCCGCCGGGCCCCGTTCAGCGCGCGCCGCAGGTGCCGGAAAGGCTCCGGCCCGCCATTTCTCGGTGCAATCGTTTACAGGCCCGACACCTCAAGTCTTGCGGACCCAAACGACAAGGAAAGCCCTTTCCTGCAAGTCCTTGCATCGCCGCCGCAAGGCCTTCCCCCTGGTCAGGCGCTTGTGATTAGGTTCACTAAGGGAACCCTCTCCTGCTGTTGGCCCCCCGGGAAACAGCCCTTACCGTGGACGAAACTCCCGTCCGGCGCGGTCCGACGCCACCTCGGTGTGATCAGACCGACGCCATAACGTCCCTGCGAGGCAGGGGCGGACGGGCATCCTCCGGGTGCCGGGAATCAACGACGATGGAAAGGCAACGGGCGTGACGACGACCGACGAGACCCCACTCAGCCAGACGCAGCCGAGCGACGGCCCCAGATCCCCTGAGACCTCCCACGCCCGGCTGCTGGCCTGGGTCGACGAGGTCGCCGCGCTGACCACCCCCGACCGGATCCGCTGGGTCGACGGGTCGGCCGCGGAGTACCAGAACCTCGTCGAGGGGCTGGTCGCCGCCGGCACGTTCGTTCCCCTGCAGAAGAAACCCAACTCCTTCTGGTGTGCCTCGGATCCCGGCGACGTCGCCCGGGTGGAGGACCGCACCTTCATCTGCAGCGAGGACGAGACCGACGCCGGGCCCACCAACAACTGGATGGCTCCGGCCGAGATGAAGGCCAAGCTCAGCGAGCTGTACCGGGGCTGCATGCGGGGCCGGACGATGTACGTGATCCCGTTCGTGATGGGCCACCTCGACGCCGGAACCCCGATGTTCGGCGTCGAGATCACCGACAGCGCCTATGTGGTCGCCAGCATGCGCGTGATGGCCCGCTGCGGGAACGACGTGCTGGCCAGGATGGGTGACGACGCACCGTTCGTCGCGGCCCTGCACTCGGTGGGTGCCCCGCTGGAGCCCGGGCAGGCGGATGTGGCGTGGCCGTGCAACGCGACGAAGTACATCAGCCACTTCCCCGAGACCCGCGAGATCTGGTCCTACGGCTCCGGCTACGGCGGCAACGCCCTGCTCGGCAAGAAGTGCTACAGCCTGCGGATCGCCTCGGCCATCGCCCGGGACGAGGGCTGGCTGGCCGAGCACATGCTGATCCTCAAGCTGACCAGCCCGCAGAAGAAGGTCCACTACGTGGCCGCCGCCTTCCCCAGCGCCTGCGGCAAGACCAACCTGGCGATGATCGAGCCCACCGTCGACGGCTGGACGGCCGAGATGATCGGGGACGACATCGCCTGGATGCGGTTCGGCGAGGACGGCCGGCTCTACGCCGTCAACCCGGAGGCCGGCCTGTTCGGCGTCGCCCCCGGCACCGGCTGGCACACCAACCCCAACGCGAT
>DASTGO010000182.1:0-2272 GCA_035719045.1 Kineosporiaceae bacterium
CGCTTCCTGTGGCCCGGCTACGGCGAGAACAGCCGCGTCCTGAAGTGGATCATCGAGCGGATCGAGGGCGACGCGGAAGCCGTCGACACCCCGATCGGCCTGGTCCCGACCCCCGCCTCCCTCGACACCACCGGCCTGGACGTCACGCCTGAGTCGCTGGCGGCGGCCCTGGCGGTCGACGTGGCGGAGTGGCGGGGCGAGGTGCCGCTGATCGAGGAGTGGTTCGCGAAGATCGGCGACAAGCTGCCGGCGTCCCTGCACGCCCAGCTCGACGTGCTCAGGGGACGTCTGGGCCTGGCCTGATCAGGCCGTACCGCCGGCCGGGACCTCCGGTCGGCGACACCACGCAGTTCCGGCATGCGGCGGGGCAGGCCCGAGGGCCTGCCCCGCCGTTGTCGTCCGGTCACCCGGCACGGCGGTCACCCCGCCATCCGTGGGCCGCGCCGGTCAGGGTCAGCCGGACGGGATCAGCCGGTCGATCCTCGCGACGACCTCGGCCCGGGCGATCTCCAGCCGGACCCCGTTGGTGGCCCGCCGGCAGCCGTCGCTGCGGGCGGTCACCTGCACCGGGGGCCCGTCGGCGTACCGGAAGGTCATCACCAGGGTGGGACCACCCGATTCCGGGCAGTCTGTGGTGCCGGGTGGAGCGAGCACCGAAGCGTCGTCCAGCCAGCCGGCCACCTCGGCGGTCCGGGTGGCGTCGAGCACCGCGCCGGTCGCGGCGGGGCCCACCGGGCCCGGGACGGGGTAGCGGCAGATCACGGCCCGGATCGGCCCCACCGGCACGGGCAGCACCGGGACCAGGTGCTGGTCGAGACCGTCCCGGGGCGGGGGCAGCGGGCCGGCGACCGGCGGGCAGTCGTCGGCGGTGGCCACCCGGGTGATCCCCTGCCGGGATGCACGGTCCACCACCCCCCAGGTGGCGAGACCACCCCCGACGCCGACCAGGGCCGCCGCGGCGACGATCCGGGTGCGGGTCGGCAGCGAGCTGCGGAGGTTGCCCCCGCGCCCGCGCCCCGTGGCATCCCCCAGGGGCGGGACGGAGTCGGCGGAACTGCTCACGCCGGACATCATGCGGCACAGGGGATGGGCCCCGCGCGTCGGGCCCGGCTCGCCGAAACCCGGGACCTCTGTCCGGGGTGACGGATATGACACAGCAATACGGTCAAGCCGTCTCGCCGATCTGGACACCGTTGTCACCGGCGGCCGGTCCGGGGGAAACCGGGCTGAAGCCGGCACGGCGGGCCCGGAACCTCACGGAGGCCGCTATGACCACCGAAGTCTCGACGAGTTCCCTCCTCCCTTCCATGAACGCCCCCACCACCCACGCCGAACTGCTGTCCTGGGTGCACGGTGTGGCCGAACTGACGACGCCCGATCACGTGGTCTGGGTCGACGGTTCGGAGCAGGAGAACCAGCGCCTCGTGGCGTCGCTGGTCGACTCCGGCACCTTCACCCCGCTGACCGGCAAGCCCGACAGCTACTGGTGCGCCTCGGATCCCGGCGACGTCGCCCGGGTGGAGGACCGCACCTTCATCTGCAGCCGGACCAGGGAGCAGGCCGGCCCCACCAACCACTGGCACGACCCCGACGACATGCGGATCACGATGACCCGGCTCTACGCAGGGTCGATGCGCGGCCGGACGATGTACGTGATCCCGTTCGTGATGGGGCGACTGGAAGCCGAACGCCCGTTCTTCGGGGTCGAGATCACCGACAGCGCCTATGTGGTCGCCAGCATGCGGATCATGGCGCGGATCGGCTCGGACGTGCTGGCGAAGATGGGTGACGACGCGCCCTTCGTCCGCTGCCTGCACTCGGTGGGTGCCCCGCTGGAGCCCGGGCAGGCGGATGTGGCGTGGCCGTGCAACACCACGAAGTACATCAGCCACTTCCCCGAGACCCGCGAGATCTGGTCCTACGGCTCCGGATACGGCGGCAACGCCCTGCTCGGCAAGAAGTGCTACGCGCTGCGGATCGCCAGCGTGATGGCGCGGGACGAGGGCTGGCTGGCCGAGCACATGCTGATCCTCAAGCTGACCGGCCCGCAGAAGAAGGTCCACTACGTGGCCGCGGCGTTCCCCAGTGCCTGCGGCAAGACGAACATGGCGATGATCGAGCCGACGGTCCCCGGCTGGACGGCCGAGATGATCGGGGACGACATCGCCTGGATGCGGTTCGGCGAGGACGGCCGGCTCTACGCCGTCAACCCGGAGGCCGGCCTGTTCGGCGTCGCCCCCGGCACCGGCTGGCACACCAACCCCAACGCGAT
>DASTGO010000183.1:0-7047 GCA_035719045.1 Kineosporiaceae bacterium
CGAGGCTTGAAGAGGCACGCGGATCACGGTCGGTTGCCCTCGTAGTTGTTGATCTTCAGACGCGCGGAGAACCCTTCGAGGATGGACCAGGTGGGGGAGTGGCAGGTGTCCGCTGGAGACGGCAGGAGCAGGAGTTGGGGATGTAGGTGGTCCGCAAAAAGTCCGCAACGGGCCCGAGCAGACCCAGCAGCGGCCGTTCAGCTCAACATCGCCAACATTGCGTTTGCCCAGGTCAGCGGCGTGGGGCACCAACGGCAGCACGAGTTGATCGACCCGCTGCAATTCCCGGCGTATCGGCCGACTCATCCACTTTCAGGCCTCTGACCTGCGGTTCGTGTCTCCGGTGTCCCCGTTGGTCCGCAGGATTTCGGCGACTCCGTCGACGGCAACGATCGCGCGCCACGCGGAGAGCGATTCCGCAACGCCGGGGAGCGGCCGGTCGACCGAAATGCTGACGAGACCGGAGCCTCATGGACTGAGTCGCGTGAACTGCTCGAGCGCTCCGTCGCAGCCTTCTGCCCGCAGAAGTACCGCCACCTCGTGTAGCGCGCCGACGTGCATCGCCGCGACGGTGGTGAGCCGGAGTCTTGAGCTCCGTGACACCTGAAGCCAAGTGTCCATGATGGCGTTGCGGTGACGGTGACCGCGGCTCATGCACAAGCTCGTGAGGCCACCTACATCGGCGTGTCACCCGACCTGCCGGTCGGCGAGTACGAACTCACCGTGGGTCCGGATGTGCCTGTCGATGGGTTCTGGTCCATCTCGGTGTACAACGCCGAGGGCTTCTTCGAACCGAACGATCGCGGTGCCTACAGCGTCAACAACATCACAGCCCGCCACAACGACGACGGCAGCCTCACGGTCCGATTCGGCGGTGACGGTGACCCCGAGCGCAACTCCCTGCCCATCACCGAAGGCTGGAACTACCTGGTCAGGCTCTACCGGCCCCGCCCCGAGATCCTCAGCAAGGCGTGGACCTTCCCCACCCTCTCGCGGTAGCGACTCGGCGCACTCAGATCGGCACGATCAACCGCGCTGGGCGGCATTCCGGGACGTTGCTCTACTCCGAACGCTGGCTGATCCGGGTGGCAGCCCTGACGGTTGGCAGCGGGTGCTGGGCGAGTCACGACCCGTTGTCGGCGACCTGCAGATGCCCGGCTCGGGACATCGGGTCCGCGGTGATGATCTGCAACAGCTCGTCGGCGCTTACCGTGAGGGTCGGGCACGAGATGCGCAGCCGCTTGCTCCCGCCGCCCGGCGCTTCCGCAGAGCCGGCCGGGGACGGTGCAGGGCGCAGCCTCAGGACAACCTGGCCGGTGCCGGGCGTCGTGGCGAACACGGATGCTGACACGATGCGATCCCAGGTCGCGACGCGGTGCCGGAACGGGACCGTGTCATCCCGCACACCGCTGTCGTCGACGGTGACCCTCAGCCCCCGGCTCTTGGCCACCCAGACGCCTCCCCAGAGGGCCACCACCACGGCGACGACAGCGACCACGATCGGCGACCCCGGTATCAACCCAGTAGTGGTCCCGCCATACACGGACATTCCCATGCCCCCGCCGCACAGAAGGGACGCGACCACGACCTGACGGTCGGTGGCGAAGGTGAGCGTCTGCCCGGGCCCTCGCACCACGGGGACACGGTCGGCGGGTCGCGGACCCACCATGGCCGCGACCGCGAGATCCGCCAGGAACAGGAGCATCCCAAGGACGCAGGCCGCCACCAGCGCGTCGAACACGCCACCGGCGTGCTGCAACGTCATGGCCAGGGCCATCGCGAGAAGCCCGCAGCCTCCCGCACCCAGGCCCAGAGGGCTGATCCGGCCATAGGAGAACTCCCGGGCATGCTCCCAGTAGTAGGCCTCCACACCGCTCACCCGTCGTCTCCCTGTGCGCGTCTCGCTGGACCGGTTGCCCTGCATGGGCTTGATGTGCCGTTCATTCTCCCCGGGGCACAGTAGCGCCGCCGGGGTGTCAGCAGGCCCAGACCTGCCGGCCCAGATCGATGTCCAGCACCTGCAACGGCACCCTGCCGTCCATCTCCTGTTCGCAGCTGGACGTGCCTCACCGATCGAGCTACACCGAGGCAGCCCGCGGCTGCGCGGGAGGGTATCGCCTGCGCCGGGGCAGGCCGCGCCGCATGGACGAGTGGCACCGCGTGAGAGCCGTCGGTGCGGTGACGCGGCGTCGCGGGTGCGACCACATCGCAACATTGCGGCCAGGCGCCCGACGCCCGCAAATGGCCGACACGGCCCCCGCCCACGTGGCTGTGCGCGGGCGTCCTTCCTTGTCCGGCGTTGCCTGGGGACGCCGCCGGTCACGGAGCTGTTGGGCGTGGTTGGTGGCGGCGGAGGGCCCACTCATCGAGCTTCTCGAACGGTTGCTGGACCATGTCGTCCTGTGCGCCCTGGCCAAGCTGGGTCTTCGCTTTGCAGTGGCCGGCCGATCAGCCTTTCGAGGCCGATCGCGCGTAGGCCTCGGCGACGCTGGCCACCTTGCGGACATACGCGTCAGAGGCGTTGTAGCGGAGCACGGCTTGCGTCCAGTCGGCGCTGTTGCGGAGATCGAGTCCGCCCGAGCACAAGTGTCGCGCCGCCGCCCATGCCGCATCGTCGATGTCAGAGGGGTCTGCGACGCCGTCCGCGTCTGCGTCGGCGCCGAAAGTGCGCCATGAGCCGGGGAGGAACTGCATCGGACCGATGGCGTGTTCCCAGGTGTCGTCACCGTGCAGGCGCGGTCCGCCCGGCGCGGGTCGGATCGCAGCCACCCCGCCTTCGCCGTCGAGCGCGGGGCCGACAATCGGCCGGGAGGTGCGCCCATCCTCCAGCAGACGATTCCCGGCGATCGTCCCGTGGGCGGACTCCACCTCACCGACAGCCGCCAGCGTCGCCCAGCCGACGTGGCACCTGGGGCGCCCCTTGGCCTCGAGGATTGACGCCCTGCCGTAGGCGCGCAGTGCCACCGGAGGGATACCGGTGCGCTCAGCGGTGCGCGCCAACCACATCGGGTCGGGTTCGACCACGAAGGCTGTCGCGTTTGCATCGTGGCCGGCCCCCGTCGACGAGGCCTCGGCATCGCTCACGGCGGGTGCGGTCAGGGCGGTGGTGTCGACGATGTTGACGAGGGACCTCGACGCAGGCGCTTCGACGACACTTTGGCCCCGGTGGCCAGTGAGCCACGCCGTGCCGAGGAGGGCGAGAGGGAGGACGAGTACGGCTGCGTGAGCCGAGCGGCGGCGGGGGCGGTGATGCGACCGTCTGGGCACCGTTAGCCGAACCGGCCGGTGAGGTCGTCGGCGGTGCTCTGGCCCTGGGCCGTCAGGCCGGCCCTCATGGCCGAGAACCAGACATTCCAGGAAGTGCTTCGCATACCGCCATCTTGGTGCATCAGGCCCCAGCGCTGCACGACGTTCGAACCCTCGCGATGTGCGCAGGACATCCGCGCGAGCGATGGTGGGGCGGCCGAGCGTCCAGCGAGCGGCAGATCTGGTTACTCGAGCCGATCAAGCGAGCGTTGAGTATCGGCGGCCGTGGTGAGGTGATTGTCGACGATGGGCCACCAATGTCGAGGTCGGAGCTCGCGGCGCCCGCGTTCCAAGGTGATCCACTCGCCGTCGACGATGGGCTCGACGGCGTCCATGGCGACGAAGACCGGCACGTGGGCCCATGGCGTGGGGTGCGGGTAGTCCATATCCGGATGCGGCACGACGTTGCGCACGTACCCCACACAGCGGGTCACAACTTCACTGCCGCCGAATACGTCGTAGAGCAGCGGGGCCAGACCCGCCGACGGGCGGCCCCGCTCTTGGTCGCTACCGAGGAATCGCGTCGGTAGGTCCAGGCCCTTGGCGGTCGGTACACAGAAGAACCGGGGATCCCCGTATGCGGGCCATTTTGTCAACAGCAGTCGGACGATGATCGCCGGCACTGCCACAGCGCAGTCGTCACCTGCCCAGACCTCGGCGGAACTGCCCGGGGGGAGCCAGGGAGCCCGCGGTGTCGTCGCGATCAGGTGCTCGTCCGGCATGGCAGGACCCTAACCGGCCACCTCTCCGCGGTCTGGTTGGAGGAAACGCGAGCGTCGGCCGCGGCTGACAGGAGCACACTGGTCCGATGGTGGCAGGGCGCCGACCCGGGCGACGGACCAACATCGCACTCTTGGTGCTCTTGGTTGGCTGCTTCGTCAGCGGCTGTGCGGCGTTCGGAGTCGGGCGTGCCCCCGAGTCCAGGCTCGTGACCATCGCCCACGGCGCCGCGGGGCTCGGCATCCTCGTCCTGGCGCCGTGGAAGACTGTGATCGCAAGGCGGGGTCTGCGCCGGCCGCGTGGGCACACGGTCGGGATCGTGTTCGCGGTCGCCCTCGCGGTCAGTCTGCTCGCTGGCCTCGCCCATTCGACGTTCGGCCGACTCGAAGTAGGCACCGTCACGGCGCTCACCGTGCACGTCGCGGCTGCGGTCGCCGCCGTGCCGTTCGCGGTGAGCCACGTGGCCCGTCGTCGGCAGCGGCTGCGACCGGGCGATGTCTCCCGCCGGGTGGTGTTGCGCGCCGCCGGCCTGGGGGCCGTGGCAGCGCTGGCGTACGCCGCCCAGGATGCCATCACCCTGGTCGCCGACCTGCCCGGAGCCAGGCGGCGTGAGACGGGCTCCTACCAGGTCGGGTCCGGCCGACCAGCCGGTATGCCCGTCACCCAGTGGTTCACCGACAGGGTGCCGCGCATCGACCTGGCCACGTACAGGCTCGAGGTCAGCGGATCCGACGGCCGGGCGCTGCATCTGACTCACGGCGACCTCGTGGCGATGGACAGCGTCGTCGACGAGTCGGCCGTGCTCGACTGCACCGGGGGCTGGTGGGCCGAACAGGTCTGGCGCGGAGTGCGACTGGCCACTCTCCTCGGGATGCCGCAACAGGGATCCATCACCGTGCACTCGGTGACCGGCTACACCAGACGCTTCCCGGCCGAGGAAGCCGCCGTCCTTCTTCTTGCCACGCATGTCGGCGGCGCCCCGCTCTCCCCGGGTCATGGCGGGCCGGTCAGGTTGGTGGCCCCTGGCCGCCGGGGGTTCTGGTGGGTCAAGTGGGTCGACCAGGTCAGCGTTGAACCAAGCCCGTCATGGGTGCAGCCGCCGTTCCCGCTCCAGTGAACCTGCAGGCGCTCACCTGGTGCGGCACCACTGAAGCGAACCGGGCGTATCGCTGCGCCGCACGACATACCGCCACGACGGGCGCCTGGGTCCTTCTGCCTGGGCTCTTCCGTGTTGGGTCGACTCAGGGCTCGATACACCGCGG
Organism: Kineosporiaceae bacterium; assembly: GCA_035719045.1. Classification (GTDB taxonomy): domain Bacteria; phylum Actinomycetota; class Actinomycetes; order Actinomycetales; family Kineosporiaceae; genus DASTGO01. The sequence continues at coordinate 5,289 of DASTGO010000183.1, forward strand.
CCCATCTGACGCCCACCACCCCGGCGATGGCAGGGACGTCGTACTAGGCACGCTTGTGGTTCCTGAGGTTGCAGGTGCTGTCCTGGGGACGCGGTGCGACGGCGGCTTCTACCCTTGAACCGGAACTGACAGGTTCGACTGTCCCTGGGGCTACAGCGATTCCGGCCCTCGCCGAACCACCATCGTCGGTGGTGCCGACGTCGCTCAGGCGCCGTGAGCCAGGACGAGAACGCGGGCTGCCGTTCCCGCGGCCCCCACCGACCGCTCCATCCTCCGGAGGTGCGACATGACCGTCCCCGAGACCCCGGCAGAGCCACCGACTCAACCCGTGACCCACTTCCCCGCCTCTCATCTCGTCAACTGGAGCGACCTCACGCCTGCCGAGTGCCAGAGACTGCTTGACTCCCGCAACGTGGGCCGAATCGGGTGGAACGCCCTCAGCGGTCCGATGATCCTCCCCATCAGCTACATGCCGGTCAATGACCTCCTGGTCTTCCGCACCTCCCCGTTCGGGCTGCTCTCCGAGCTGGTGCGTCCCACCCAGGTGGTCCTGGAGGTGGATGACCTCGACGTCACTCGGCACACCGGCTGGAGCGTTCTCGTCCACGGCCGGGCCGAAGCCATCGCTTCACCGCCCCTGCTGAACCATCTGTGGATGATCGAAGGGGCGCAGCCGTGGGCTGCGGGGGTGCGCACCGTCTTCATCGGGATCACCGTTGAAGGGGTCACCGGTCGAGCCTTCGACAGGTTTTGAGCTCGACTCTCCGTCGAACTACGGAAGCCGCTGCACACCCATGCATTCACGTCGGAGTCCGGCGGCCGCCCGGACCCCAATGCCGAGTTCGTGGTCGCTCAGTCCTTGCACAGTAGTTGGGACTTGTCCTGGATCATGAGGGCACGCAAGGCGGTGTTCCGCTGGTTCGGGCGCCGCCACCGCCGCAGGTAGGCCACGTCTTGGCTATCCGTGGACGCGACCGCTCGGCGGCAAGAGCGGACGAGCGTAGCCGTCCTCAGCGCGGCAGCTGCGGACATTCAACTGCGCGCATTCTCAAGGGATGCGCACGGTGAGGGCTGACTCGCGCTGGGCATCTCGACGGGCGGGGCCGATTTCACCCGGACGGTTTGCAGCACCAGCAGATCCGCCGGCGTGCCCCGTGCTCACCCCCGCCACTCCTCGGCAAGGACTGCATAGGTGTAGCCGTCGAGCCAGCCGAGCTCGGCGTGGAAGGAGTCCTTGACGCCGTGCTGCTCGCGCCGCATCCCCAGCTTCTCCAGCACCCGCCACGACGCGACGTTGTCGGCGAAGCACCCGGCCTGGACCCGGCGCAGCCCCAGCCGGCCGAAAGCATTCGCGAGCGCATCGCGCGCCAGCGCCGTCGCGATGCCCCGGCCCGCGTGGTCCGGGTGCACGAAGTACGAGAGGCGCCCCTCACGGCCGACGAACTCCAGCTCGTGACCCGACTGCCCCATCCCGTCGACGACCCCCAGGGTCGCTTGGCCGACCATCACGCCGTCGAGGACCGCCACGACCCGGTGGTGATCGTGGTCGTCGTATGCCGCCCAGTCGGCGACGTACTCCTCGGTGTCCTCGATGCGCTGCTGCAGGAACCAGCGGGTTACGTCGGGCCGGTGGCGCCAGGTCAGGAACTGCTCGGCGAGATCGGCCGTGGGGGAGGTGAGCTGGAGCCCGGGGATCGTCACGCTGGGCGACTCTAGCTCGGCGAGTAGCCGAAGGTGACCGCAAGCCGCGCCGTCGCCG
>DASTGO010000184.1:0-4891 GCA_035719045.1 Kineosporiaceae bacterium
GGACCGCAGAACTACGTGGTGCTGCTGGAACAGGACGCCGAGGCCCGCGGCACGGGCGGGCTGGTCGGTTCGTTCGCGGTGGTCCGCACCAACCAGGGCCAGTTCACCCTGCTCGACGCCCAGTCCCGCGCCTCCCTCGACCACGGGCTGCCCATCCCCGTCTCCGCGGCCCCCGAGTCGCTGCAGGGCTTGTGGGGCAACGACCTCGGCGAATGGGCGGGGCTCAACCTCAGCCCGCACTTCCCCTGGACCGGGCAGCTGGTCGCCGCGGGCTGGGCCGCACAGCACCGCAGCCCGAAGGTGGACTACGTCGTCGGGCTCGACGAGTACGTGGTCGCCGCCCTCCTGGCCGGCACGGGGCCGGTGAAGGTCGGCAACCTGACGCTCACCTCCGCCAACGCCCCGGCCGTGCTGTCCCGGGACGTCTACGCCAGGATCCCCGATCCCCAACAGGTCGACCAGGTCACCCAGGCACTGGTCCAGCAGGTGTTCGGCCGGATCGCCGCCGGGCAGTTCAGCCTCGCCCCGATCCTCCAGGCCATGGCCGCCCCCGTCCAGCAGCGCCGGCTCACCGTCTGGGCGGCCGACCCCGGCGTGCAGTCCACGCTGGAGAAGCTCAGCCTCGGCGGCGCCATCCCCGAGGCGGCCGGGCCGTTCGCGATGGCCGTGGTGAACAACGGCGGCGGCAACAAGCTCGACGCCTACCTGAAGGTGTCCACCGACTACGACCCCGGTACCTGTCAGCAGAACGTCCGCCTCGGCCACATCGCGGTCACCCTGACCAACACGGCCCCGGCCCGCGGCCTGCCCGGCTATGTCTCGGTGCGCAGCGACCTGGCGAAGCAGAACGTTCCGAACACCACGGTCGGCAGCAACCGGATCATCCTCGACGTGTACGGGCCGGTGGGCGCCACCTCGCCGCTGGTGAACCTCGACGGCACCGCCGTCGCCGTGACCGCGGGACTCGACCGCAACCATCCCGTCTGGCGGCTCGACGTCCCGATCAACCCGGGGCAGACCCGCACCGTCGACGCGCTCGTCCTCGACCCCGTCACCGGCGGGCTGTCCGGGCCCAGCGCCACCCCCGTCGTCCTCACGCAGCCGATGGCCATCCCCGCCACCGCGTCGGCCGTGACCCAGCTCAGCCCGTGCACGGCCCCCTGATCGGCCCGGCGTGGACACACCGCTCCGACGTTCACCCGACTCGGGCTCGATAAGATCCACTAACGCTGCGTGGAGCATTAGGGTACAGATCGTGACGAGAACATTCCGGGTGACCCTCGCAGCGGTCGCCGCGATCGGGACAGGCGCGGTCGGCTCTCTGGTGGCCGCCCCCGCCTTCGCCTATCCACCAGAGATGGCCATGAAGGTGGCGGCCACGCCCACCGGACAGCCGACCCGTCATGGCCAGGAGTTCACCGTCGTGGTGACCAACGCCAAGCCGGGATGCACGGTGAAGATCTCCGGCGGCGGTGAGGCCGTCCGGGCCACGGTCGGCGACAACAAGAGCGCCACCGCCGTCCTCACGGTCGAGGCCGACGACCACCGCCGCACCGTGAACATCACCGCCAGGACCGAGCGCTGCCAGGGCAGCAGGGAAAGCGCGAGCACCCTGGTCACGCTCTCCCCCGGGCACATCGGCGGCAACGAGCACGGCCAGCACGGCAAGAAGGGCCACCGGTACGACGTCAACCTCGAGGACTGGCACCCGCACCGGCGGATCTCCGTCATCGCCACCAACGGCCGCGACCGCTTCGACCTGTCCGACCGGACCGACGACCACGGCCGCGTCTCGGTGCACTTCACGCCGAACCGCAGCGGAACCTGGGCCGTCGTCGTCGTGCAGGACGGGCAGACGTCGAACATGACGATCGAAGTCGACTGAACGACTCCCTGCTGATCCGCTCGCTGCGGACCTGCTCCGGGGCCGTGGCGAGGCACTGCCCTCGCTCCTGCGGTGCCTCGCCACGCCACCCCGGGGACCGTTCGACTCCAGCGGTCGGCCCACCGGCTCAGGTTCGGCGTGATCGTGGATCGCCCCGGGCCTCACGCCGGCCCTGCCCCGGATCCAGCCGTTCGGAATTCGGACGCTCCGGATTCGGACGCTCCGAATTCAGCCGTTCGGTCGATGGCCCGCCGCGGCGCGCCCCGGCCCGGCGGCACCGGGCCCGCCGGATCATGGCGGTACTCGTCACGCTGAACCGCAGGAGGTTCCGTGGGTGCTCCTCCCTCGCACCGTGCCCCCGGCCGCCCCTCGGTCCGGCGTGAGGTGGCTGCCGTGACGCGACCGGCGCGCGGGTGACCATGACCGTCGCGACGTCCGAACTCATGGAGGTCCCGGAGCACTGGCCGCTGCGGTCACTGTTCGGCGAGATCTGCGACCTGTGCGCGGAGGTGTACCGGGACGCCTGGCAGTCGCCGCTCCTGCGTCTCGCCGTGCCCCGGGCGACACCCCGCACCGGTACCGACCGCGCGGCGGCCCAGCGGGTCACCGCCGTCACCACGCGGCCGGAGGACGGGCCGCCCGTCGTCCAGCTCACCCTCTCCCCCCAGGACTTCCGCAGCGACAGCGTCCCCGACCTGGCGCGTCTGCTGGTCCACGCCTGCTTCTGCGAGGTCGTCACCGGGCACGCCGGCGGCCACCCGGGCAGTCCCTTCGTCGAGGGCTGGCTGGACTGGGCCGCCGACTACCCGTTCCGCCGCTGGGTGGCGCGCTACGGCAGCCCGCTGCCCGCGGCCCGGCCCTTCGAGGGGAGCCCCGACCTCACCGTCACGATCCGGTCCGCCGCGGAACACGCCCGCGCCGTCGGCCGGGCCGCCGCGGAACGGCTGTGCGGGTGGTGGCGCGGCAGCGGCTGTGTCGACCCGACCGCCCGCGTGCTCACCGCGCGGCTGGCCCTCGAGGTCAACCTCGCCGACCGCGACCTGGCCCGCAAGGACGGGCTCACCGTCCTGCTCGGGCAGGACCACTACCCGGCCGCACTGGCACAGGCCCTCGACGCCTGGAGCCCGACCCCCTCCGGCAGCCCGCGACTGCAGGCCGAGCAGGTCATCGACACCGTGATGGACTGACCATGGACGACTACGAGATCCTCGCGACCATCGGCGCCTTCGACGTCTTCGACCTCCCGGCGGTCACCGCCTACTGCGAGGCCACCCCCGACGAGGTGACCGACGTCGTGCGCCGCTACCGCTGGCTGTTCGAGGCGACCTGGCAGCACCAGGCCGAGCCCACCTGGAAGGTCCGCTACCCGGCCGTCCTGCACAAGCTGCTCACCCAACTGCGGCCCCCGCAGTCCTGCGAAGCCGACGCCTCAGCCGTCCCGGCACCGGATCGCCTGACCGAGCTGCCGCCCGCGGACACCCTCGTGCTGCCCCAGCAGTACCGGGGCCTGCCCGAGTACCGGGAACTGCCCAAGTACCGCGGACTGCCCGAGTAACGGGAACCGCCTGCGCCGCAAGGGTTCGGCCCGTTCGCCGGACAGGCCGATCACCGGTCCTGCTCGGGGATCCGCGCCGCCTTCGTGGAGCCGGTCCGCCCGGTCAGGGTGCGCCCGACCGCCCGCCGGCCCGCCAGGTACCAGACCAGGCCGTACAGCACGTAGAGATGGGCCAGTCCCCAGGTCCGCAGCAGACCCAGCCCCTCCTGCCGCTGGTACAGCCGGCTGAAGGTGACCGCCGGCCCGAAGGCCAGCAGGTACGTGATCAACGCCCACCAGCTGAACGGGTTACGGCCGTGCGCGATGGCCACCACACCGTCGGCCAGGGACACCAGCAGCGACACGGTGAGCAACGAGGTGATGAGCAGCACCGGGGTGGACGGGTGGTACTGCACGTCGCCCCGGGCCCGGCCGGAAACGCCACGCAGCACGGCCGGGATCAGCCGCCACGACCGCAGGTGCCCCTGGAACCAGGGGACCCGGTGCCGCACCAAGGGCCTCATCGCGATCAGACCCTGCTGGTGGACGTCGACCGTGGGGCAGAACTCGCAGCGCCGGCCCCCGGCCAGCAGGCGCACCCGAGGTCGAGATCCTCGGTGAGGCGCGGCGACCACGGCTGCGGCCCCAGGGACAGCAGCGCCGACAGCCGCACGAACTGCCCGTTGCCCCCCATCCCGACGCTGCCCAGATGCCGCCGCGCCCGCCGGAACACCTGCGTGCAGAAGAAGAACTCCATGTCCTGGATCCGGGCCAGCAGGCTGCCGGCGCGGTTGTTGATCCGCACCCCCGCCCGCACGGCGCCCACGGCCGGATCCGCCAGCAGTTGCACGACCTCGGTGAGGGCGTTGCGGTCCAGCCGGCCGTCGGCGTCGACGACGACGAGGAGCACGTCCTCGGGCCGCCGCCCGGCCAGCAGGTCACCCCGGCACAGCTCGCGGACGGCGGCGTTCAGCGCCTCGCCCTTGCCCTGCCGGGCGTTCGGGGCGGTCCGGCGCAGCAGCCAGACTCGTTCTCCCACCAGGGATCCCACGATGTCGGCGGTGGCGTCGTCGGAGTCGTCGTCCACCACGAGGACGGCGTGGTCCCGGCCGGGGACGGCCTGCAGATGTTCCACGGTCGCCCGGATCACCCGCTCCTCGTTCAGGCACGGCAGGACGAACACGAAGAACGGCCGGCGACCGCGGTCCCGCAGGTCAACGGCGCCCGCGGCCCGGGTGCCGGCTCGCGGCAGGCGGCGGGAGAGCACGAACATCAGCAGGGCGTATGCCAGGCTGCCGCCCACCAGCAGCACCACCAGCAGCACCAACGGGAACACGGCCACGCCCGGCACCCGGCCGGAGGGCACCACCGCCGCAGCGGCCGCCCACGGCGCGGGCGGCTGCGGGTTCTGCACCGGCAGCCCGAGCTCCGCCTGCCAGGCGTTCGCCCCCGCGGTCAGCCGCACGGTGACC
>DASTGO010000185.1:0-4152 GCA_035719045.1 Kineosporiaceae bacterium
GGGACCGGCCACGAGGTCGACCTGCGGGAACGGGCCCTGGCCGCCGCGGGGCGGGTCGGCGGCCGGGTCCCCGTGGCACCTGCGGCAGCCGCCGGGCCGGGGCCTCGCCTGCGCCCGATGGACGACGAGCCGAGCGTGGACGATCCGGACATCGAGGGGTCGAACCTGGTGGGCGCGCCCGTCGTCGAGCAGATCCTCGGCGGCCGGCTGATCGAGGAACGGGAGGACTGAGCTGAGCGCGCTGGAGTCCGTCGGCGGCTGGCACCAGAGCTGGGACGTCCCGCACGCCGCGGCCGCGGTGGTCGATCTCGGGGGCCTGCGGGAGGCCGTGGGCGAGGTGTCCCGGGTCTTCGCCCTGGCCTCGGTGACCAAGCCGCTGGTGGCCTACGCCGTGATGGTGGCGGTCGAGGAGGGCGCGCTGGACCTCGACGAGCCGGCCGGCCCGCCCGGCTCCACCGTCCGGCACCTGCTCGCCCACACCGCCGGCTACGGCTTCGAGTCCGACGCCGCGGTCCTGGCCGCACCGGGTGCCCGGCGGGTGTACTCCAACCGCGGCTTCGAGGTCCTCGGCGTCCACCTGGAGAAGGCGACCGGGATCCCCGTCCCGGTGTACGTCAGCGAGGCCGTGTTCGAGCCGCTGCGGATGTCCCGGACCGTCCTGGACGGGTCCCCGGCCTTCGGCGCCCGCAGCACGGCGGAGGACCTGGCCCGCTTCGCCGCCGAGCTGATCATGCCGCGGCTGATCTCCCCGCGGACGGCCGAGGAGTTCCGCCAGGTGCACTTCCCCGGACTGCCCGGGGTCCTGCCCGGGGTGGGCCGGTACGAGCCGCTGGACTGGGGTCTGGGCGTGGAGCGGAACTTCGGCCGCCCGGGCCACTGGGCCGGTCAGCGGGTCTCGGGCTCGGCCTTCGGGCATTTCGGCGGTGCCGGAACCTTCCTCTGGGTGGACCCGCAGCGCCAGCTCGGCTGCGTCTGCCTGACCGACCTGGCGTTCGGCCCGTGGGCCCTGCAGGCGTGGCCGCCGCTGTGCGACGCCGTCGCCGCCCTGTCCCCGCGGTGAGCCGAACGGCGGCCCCCGACCGGATGACCCGCAAGATCTTCTGTACCCCGTGGACGTCCACGGGGTGCGTGACCACGTAGGCTCATCCTGTGTACGAAGGCGTGGTCCAGGACCTCATCGACGAACTCGGGCGGCTGCCCGGGGTCGGGCCGAAGAGTGCCCAGCGGATCGCCTTCCACCTGCTCCAGTCCGACCCCGAGGACGTCCGCCGCCTCGTGGCCGCCCTGACCGAGGTGACCGAGAAGGTCCGCTTCTGCGCCGTCTGCGGAAACGTGTCCGCCGACGACCTGTGCCGGATCTGCCGGGACCCCCGCCGGGACGCCGGCGTGATCTGCGTGGTCGAGGAGCCGAAGGACGTCGTCGCGATCGAGAAGACCCGCGAGTTCCGCGGCCGCTACCACGTCCTCGGCGGGGCGATCAGCCCGATCGAGGGGGTCGGCCCGGACGACCTGCGGATCAAGGAGTTGGTCAACCGGCTCGCCTCCGGGGAGGTCAGCGAGGTCATCCTCGCCACCGACCCCAACCTCGAGGGAGAGGCGACCGCCACCTACCTTGCCCGCTGGCTGAAGCCGATGGGCCTGAAGATCACGAGGCTTGCCTCCGGGCTGCCGGTCGGGGGGGACCTCGAATATGCCGACGAGCTCACGCTGGGGCGAGCCTTCGAGGGGAGGAGACTGCTCGATGTCTGACCGTGCGACGCCCGACCAGGGCACCCTGACCGAGAACTCCGAGGTGCTGGAACTGCGCCGGCTGGCCGAGGAGACGGCCACCGACGCGCAGGACTACCTGGACGCCGTCACGGAGGTCGCCGCTGGGTCGGCCCCGGACACCGCGATCCCCGTCCTGCTGCTTGCGGTGTCCCAGACCCTGCTGGCCGGGGCCCGTCTCGGCGCGATCACCGACGTGGTGCCCAGCGAGCGGTTCGAGCCGGACTCCGGGCCCGACCCGGACGTGGACCCGGTGCGGACCGGTCTGGCGAACCTGTTCGAGGGCCTCGACGAGTACGCCGACGTCGTCGACCCGCTCACCTCCGGGGAGGTGGTCCGCGGCCGGCTCACCGACGACCTCGCCGACATCGCCGCCGACCTGTCCCACGGGCTGCGGCACTACCGGACCGGCCGGATCGACGAGGCCTTGTGGTGGTGGCAGTTCTCGTACCTGTCCACCTGGGGGGTGCGGGCGGCCAGCGCCCTGCGGGTGCTGCAGTCGATGCTCGGCCACCTGCGGCTGGACGTGGACTCCGAGACGGCCGCGGACGCCGAGTTCGAGGCGCTGCACTCGGACTGAGCACCCGCCGCGGGCGGTGCGGGCAGGGGCAGGCCGGACCCGGGCCCGGGAGGCCTCCCCGATCCCCGGACGGGTCCCTTCAGCCCCGACGGCATTGAGCCCCGGCAGGGCAGCCTTGAGTTCCGGCAGTGACGGGCGGCCGTCCCCGGAGGACGGCCGCCCGTCACTGTGTCAGTAGGTGCTCAGGCGACCCGGGTGCCGCGCGGGAGCTTGCGGGCCGGGGCCCGCAACCGGCGTACCGCGACCACGGTGAACCCGGCCCCCAGTGCGAGATCGGCGGCCAGCCCGAACGGCCAGACCACCCCGAGGGAGTTCCGCTTGGCGTCCCGGGCGGCGTCGAAACCCCCCACGTTGCCCCCGGGCTTGGCGTCCGTGCACCAGTCCTCCACCGGCGCCGGCCCCAGCCGCGACTCCCGCACACCGGACCGGATCGCGGACAGCGGGTCGTCCACCACCCAGTGGCCCGCCTTGTCGGCAGGCCGTGGCGCGGCGTCGGCGACGACGACGAACGGGTTCGCCGCCAGCAGCCACCAGACCCGCTCGGTGTGCGCCCGGGACATCTCCTGGGTGGTCTTCTCGCAGACGAAGGTGGACTGGCCGTCGGCCCCGGTGGCCGCCTCCCGCGGCTGGACGACCGTGACCGTCTCGTTCTGCTGGACCATCGTCAGGCTGAGCGCGAACAGCACCGGCAGGCCGAGACCGAGGAACGCCACGCTGAGGTAGGTCAGCACCGCAGAGGTCGAGGTGCGGGCGGTCAGGGCCGACCAGCCGAGGGCGATCGCGCAGACCACCAGCAGGATCAGCGCGACCAGGCCGACTGTGGTGAGCAGCCGCCCGGCCGGCGTACCGCCCTCCAGATAGGCCCAGAGGATGAAGGGTGCCGCGGCCGCCAGCAGGGCCAGGGCCGTCACCCAGGCCGCCAGCAGTTTGCCGAGCACGATCTCCGCCGGGGACAGCAGCGTGGTCTGCAGGGTGGCCAGCACGCCCGCACCGCGGTCACCGTTGACGCTGGTCGCGGTCAGTGCCGGGGCGATCAGCCCGGCCAGGCCGAGGACCAGGAAGACGATCAGGCCGAACATGGTGGCGCCCGCCATGTCCGAGGCCCGCTGGACGGCGTCCGTGGTGATGCTTTCGACCGTCCCGTCCGGGGAGTAGGTCGCGGACTGCGCCTGCGGGTCCACCGTCTGGTGCACCGCGTACCGGATCAGCGCGGTCAGCGCGCCCAGCACGATCGCCCAGACCACCAGGACGATCACCCAACGGCTGGACCGGACCCGTTGCCGCAGTTCCAGGACGGCCACGGTGCGCAGTCCCTGCCAGGACAGCCGCCAGGCCGATCCGCCCGGCACCCGCAGCGGCACGGACCCGGCGGAGCCGGCCGCGGGGGCCGGCGACGACGCTTCGACGTCGGTGCTCATCGACGGTCCTCCGTCAGCGCGAGGTAGGTCTGTTCCAGGACGCCGCCCGCCGGCTGGCAGGCGACCACGGGGACGCCGTCCCCGACCAGGCCGGCGAGCAGTTGGGCCGCCTCGGCGTCGGAGCCGAGCTGGACCGAGTAGCCGTCCCGGTCCGGCTCGCCGTACTCGATGCCGCGCGCGGCCAGGGCGGCCGCCAGCGCTGCGTCGTCCAGGGCCCGGATCCGCCACAGCCGGCGGACCACGGCGGCCCGGGACGAGGTCAGCGTCTCCACCGCGACGGTGCGGCCCTGGGCCACGAACACCGCCCGGTCGGCCATCTCGTCCAGCTCCGCGAGCACGTGGCTGGACACCAGGACGGCCTTGCCCCGGGCGGCCAACTCCCGGACG
>DASTGO010000186.1:0-21776 GCA_035719045.1 Kineosporiaceae bacterium
CACTCATGCGCCGCGCCCCGCACGACCTCGCCGGCCCAGTGCCCGGCCTCATGCCCGGCGCCCGCGCCGACCACCCCGCCCAGGGCGTGCCCGAGCAGCTTGCCCGGGTAGTGGCCCAACCCCTGCAGGACCGGACTCAGGGCGCCGCCGATCACACCCGTGATCGCCGCCGACACGGTCAGGCTGGTGTCCCACTCCTTACGGCGGCCCTCAGCGAACTGCGCCAACTGCGCGACCGCGTCCAACCCGACCTGCAACACCTCACCAGTCGCAACCGCAGTCACCAACTGGAGCCCCAACCGCGTCACGAACTCCTTACCGAACACCTGCAGCGCCGCGATCCCCGCCGCCGACGCCCCGAACGTCCACGGGATCATCGCCAGCAGATACGCGATCTGCGCCGCCAGAATGATCAGCTCTTCGATCACGATGATCTTCATGTACTGGGTCTGCAACCCCACACCGTGCAGGAACCCACCCAGCTCTTCGAAGCCCGCGGCCAGTTTCTCCAGGGTCAGGTCCCCGTCCCCGGTCACCACCCCCACCGCCTGCGACAAGGCCTGCTGTGCGTCCCCCGTCAACGCACCCGAATCCGCCAGCCACCGCGCCGAACGAGTCACCTCCGGCGCGACCTGCATGAACCCCGCGCCGGCCGCCAACCACAGACCCGCAAGATCCTCGATCTCGTCCTCATCCACCGCCGGCCACCCATCACCGGTCAGCACATGAAACATCTCCGCCGCCCACGACGGCACCTCAAGCCCCACCCACCACCACCAGCCAACCCCCGCCCGTCACCCTCCACCCACCACCCAGGCAGGGCAGACCGGCCACCCACCCGACCGGCCATCACCACAAGGCCACCGGTGTCTTAGATGGGCCGACACGGCCACCATCACGCGAAACCACCACACCCAGACCCAAACGAGGGATAACCACCAAACCTCGACGCTTCACGCCGACGCCGGCCCTCTTCTCCCGGCAAAGGTTCAGGGGATGGCCCGGCCGTGGCGTCCTCGGAACCCCGGTACCGGATGGCACCGGGGCCCGTTGCGCCACCCGCGAACATGCGGCCCTGGCGGGTCCGGCGGGGAACTGGTCGAGCAAAGGACCGGCCACGAGCACGGACGCTCCACGCGAGCACCGGGCCCATTCCCCGAAATTGGTTGCACCGTCAACCGAGTCCAGAGGTAGGGTCGTCCCATGAATCCTGAAGGTCGGCGGGGGACCATGTACGGGCTCCTGGCGTACACCCTCTGGGGCGCCTTCCCGCTGTACTTCCGGCTCCTGGAACGCTCCGGCCCGGTGGAGATCGTGGCGCACCGGGTGTTCTGGTCGCTGATGGTCTGCCTGGGGATCGTCGCCGCCACCCGGTCCCACGGCCAGGTGCTCGCGGCGCTGCGGGTCCGGCGTCAGGCCCTGCTGCTCGCCTCCGCCGCGGTGCTGATCGCGATCAACTGGGGTGTCTACATCTACGCGGTCAACTCCGGCCAGGTGGTGGAGGCCTCCCTCGGCTACTTCGTCAACCCCCTGGTGACCGTGCTGCTCGGCGTCCTGGTGCTGCGGGAGCGGTTGCGGCCGCTGCAGTGGATCGCGGTCGGCACCGGGGTGCTCGCGGTCGCCGTGCTCACCTTCGCCTATGGCCGGCTGCCGGTGATCGCCCTCACCCTGGCCGCCTCGTTCGGGCTGTACGGGCTGATGAAGAAGCAGGTCGGCGGGAAGGTTGGCGCGCTGGCCGGACTGACCACCGAAACCCTGCTGCTCGGTCCGTTCGCCGCCGCCCTGATCGTCTGGCTGCAGGGCAGCGGCCAGGGGCACTTCACCTCCGGCACCGTCTGGCAGGCCCTGCTGCTCGTCTCGGCAGGTGTGGTCACCGTCGTGCCATTGCTGCTGTTCGCCGCCGCCGCCCGGAGGGTGCCGCTGTCGACGATCGGCCTCCTGCAGTACCTCACCCCGGTCCTGCAACTGCTCTGCGGCGTCCTGCTGCTCGGCGAGCACATGGCGGCCTCGCGCTGGGTCGGCTTCGGGGTGGTGTGGCTGGCTCTGGCGATGCTCACCGCCGACGGGCTGCGCGCCGGACGACGGCGCGGCCGGATCTCCCGCGGTTCGCGGAGGGCGGCAGAGGAGGATCCGCTGCCGGCCTGACTGCTGACGGCTGCAGGCCTGACGGCTGACGGCCTGACGGTCCCGGCGGCTAGCCTGCGGATCATGGCGGAGCTGCTGCACTCGGTCGAAGCACCCGAGTACTGGCCGAGTTACTCGACGCTGGTGGTCCGGGACAGCGGAGCGGATCCGGCCCGCTGTGCCTGGGGCGAGGACGAGTGGTACGACTCGGCCCGCGGGGAACGGGCAGCGCTGGAGCGTGGCGCCACCACCCTGGTCGGGGCGGGCAACGGCTGGCTGACCGCCTCCGCGACGGGGTCGCCCGGGCACCACGTGCTGCTGGAGGCTCACCCCGGTCGTCCCGCGGATGACCACCGGGCCTGGGCGGACGTGGTCGAGACCCCCTTCCGCAGCGCCTCCGGGACGGCCGGGCTGACCCACCTTGACCACGACAGCGACATCGTCACCCTGCGGCTGGGGGAGCCCGGCCCGTACCGGGTCCGGATGTGCCGGAGTCCGGGCGAGTCCCCCGGCGTGTACCGGTTCCGGCTGCAGTTCTGGCCCGCGCCGGAGCAGCCGCCGCAGTGGCTGCTCCGCTCCGGGCCCGCACTGGGACCGGGCCCGAACTGGCATGCCTTGTCCGCCCTGGCCTGCGACCTGGTCCAGATCGTCTGCTGGGCGCCGACGGAGTCCTGGACGGCTTCCCTGGCCGGACTGGCCGGGGAACTGCTGGCCGGGGCCGACGACCTCCGCCAGATCCTGCGCCACGCCACAGGGAGGACGCCGCCCCTGCTGACGGCGACCACCGCGGACGGCGACCCGGTCGACGACTGGGACGCCACCCCCGACGACCTTCCGCTGGTCCTGGAGCTGTGGTCGGAGCCGGAGGATCCGGCGGCGGACTTCCGCCCTGACGCGTTCGAGGCCTCCCGACGGCCTGGGCACGCGCCCGGACCGTTCGCGTCGGCCCACGCCGCCGAGATCACCGCGTTCTTCGCCGGCAGCCAGGAGGACCTGCTACGGGAACTGCGCGGGGAAGGCCGTCGGGCGGGCCAGTCCCTTCCGCCCGGCACGGGTGGGCTGATTCCGCCCGGAACGGGTGGACCACCCTGAGCCGGGTTCAGTGCATGCCGAGGATCTGGGCGAGGTCGAACGTCACCGGCTCCTCCAGCTGCGCATAGCTGCACGAGGCGGGATCGCGGTCGGGGCGCCAGCGGCGGAACTGCGCGGTGTGCCGGAACCGGTTGCCCTCCATATGGTCGTAGGCGACCTCCACCACCAGTTCGGGGCGCAGCGGAACGAAGGACAGGTCCTTCTGCGCGTTCCACCGGCTGACGTTGCCGGGCAGCCGCCGGCCCAGATGAGCCTGCGGATCGGCCCAGGCTCCCCACGGATGCTCACCGAGGTCGACATCGCGGTAGGGGGCCAGTTCGTCGAGCAGGCTGCGGCGGCGGGCCATCGGGAACGAGGCGGCCACTCCCACGTGCTGCAGCCGGCCGTCCGGGCCGTAGAGACCGAGCAGCAGCGAGCCCACCACATCGCCTGTCTTGTGCCAGCGGAACCCGGCGACCACGCAGTCGGCGGTCCGCTCATGCTTGATCTTGAACATGGTCCGCCGGTCCGGCTGGTATGTCCCGTCCAGCGGCTTGGCCACCACACCGTCCAGCCCGGCGCCCTCGAACCGGTCGAACCAGTCCTTCGCCTCGTCCAGGTCCGCGGTCGCCGGGGTCACGTGCACCGGCGCGCCGGGGGTCTGCCGGGCGGCGGCCAACTCCTCGACCAGCCGGGCCCGGCGCCGGGCGAACGGAACCTCCATCAGGTTCTCGTCCCCGATCGCCAGCAGGTCGAAGGTGACCAGCGTGGCCGGGGTCTGCCCGGACAGCAGCGTGACCCGGCTGGCCGCGGGGTGGATCCGCTGCTGAAGGGCGTCGAAGTCCAGCCGGTCCCCACCGGCGCCGACCACGACGATCTCGCCGTCCAGCACGCAGCGCGGCGGGGTGTTGGCCAGGATCGCCTCGGCCACCTCCGGGAAGTACCGGGTCATCGGCCGCTCGTTGCGGCTGCCCAGCTCGACCTCGTCGCCGTCACGGAAGATGATCGTGCGGAAGCCGTCCCACTTCGGCTCGGTGTGGCCGAGGTCGGGGATCTGCGGCACCGACTTCGCCAGCATGGGCGCGACCGGCGGCATCACGGGCAGCTGCATGGCGACCATCCTGGCCGCCGCGGGTCGCCCTGTCGCCCGATCGGACCGCCGACGCCCGGCCTGCCGAGGAGTCCCGGCGTGCCGGTGAGCACCGGTGAGTCCCGGTGGCCGAGAGGGTCCAACCGGTCGAGACTGTCCCGGTCCCGGGATCGTCCGGGCCGGAGGGAGGCGCGCCGTGGCCAGTCCTGCCGAGGAACTCGACGTGGCGGGGGTGCCCGTCCGACTGTCGAATCCGGACAAGGTGTACTTCCCCGCCCTGGGTCCTGATGGCGGGACCAAACGGCACCTGGTCGCGTACTACCGGGCGCTGGCCCTGCCGGCCGGCGAGCCGGGCGCGGCCGCCCGGCTCCGGGCCGCCGACGCCGCGACCAGCGCCACCACGGCCCCCGGTTCCGGGGCACCGGAGGGAGCACCCGCAGAGGCCGGACCGATCCTGCGCGCGCTGTGGCGGCGACCGACGTACCTGCAGCGCTTCCCGGACGGGATCGAGGGCGAGGAGGTGTACCAGAAGCGTCTGCCGCCGAAGGTGCCCGAGCACGTCCGGTCCTGCCGGGTGCGGTTCCCGTCCGGGCGGTACGCCGACGCACTGCTGACCACCACCCCGGCGGACGTGGTGTGGGCGGCCAACCTCGGCACCGTGACGTTCCACCCCTGGCACACCCGCGGCGACGACGTCGACCACCCCGACGAACTGCGCCTCGACCTCGACCCCCAGCCCGGCACCTCGTTCCCGCAGGCCCGGGCGGTGGCGCTGGACGTGGTCCGCCCGCTGCTGGCCGAGTTTGGCTACCTCGGCTTTCCCAAGACCAGCGGCGGCCGCGGGATCCACGTCTACCTCCGGATCGCCCCGCGGTGGACCTTCACCGAGGTCCGCCGGGCGGCGATCGCGCTGGCCCGGGAGATCGAGCGACGGGCCGGTGGCCGGGTGACCACCGCATGGTGGAAGGAGCAGCGCGGCGAGGCGGTCTTCATCGACTACAACCAGAACGCCCGCGACCGCACGATCGCCTCGGCATATTCGGCCCGGCGCACCCCGCGGGCCACCGTCTCCACGCCCCTGACCTGGGACGAACTGGCCGACGCCGAACCGGACGACCTGACCATCGCCACCGTCCCGGAACTGGTCGCCCGCCGCGGGGACCCGATGGCCGCCCTCGACGACGTCGCGCACGGGCTGGAGCCGCTGTTGGAGCTGGCCGATCGCGACGAGGCCGGCGGACTGGGCGACCTGCCGTACCCCCCGAACTATCCGAAGATGCCGGGCGAGCCGAAACGGGTGCAGCCGAGCAAGTCCCGCGCGGACACCGTCGGCAACCCACCCCCGGTCGGCCTGGGCCTGCCCGACCTGAACTGAGCAGCGGGACAGCGCTCGCAGTGCCGGCAGGAGGTCTCCTCCACGCGTACTCCCGGCTGCGTCCTCCCGGCTGGGTCCGGACGCACCCGCCGGGGCTGGCGGCAGGTCGACCTCGCCGAGCGCCTGGGCTGGTCACAGACGCGCGTCGCCGCGGCCGAGAGTGGCCGGCGCACGCTCGACATCACGGCGATCGTGGAGCTGTGCAGGGCCTTTGACGTGCCCCTGTCGAAGCTGCTGGAGGACGCGGAACCGGAGGACCGGCAGGCGCTCGGACTGCCGTCCTGACGGGCCGGAATCGCCCGGCAACCTCGCGCGCACCGCTCGCCCGCGACCTGCGTTTTCGCGGGTCACGCACGGCGCTTAGCTTGTAGGCACCCCGAAGATGCCGGGCGAGCCGAAACGGGTGCGGCCGAGCAAGTCCCGCGCGGACACCACCGGCACCCCTCCCCCGGTCGGCCTGGGCCTGCCCGACCCCGACGTGAAGGCGGGAGGAGCGGTGGCGCGACTGATCTACACGGCGATGGCCTCTCTGGACGGCTACGTCGAGGACGCCGGCGGCGGCTTCGGCTGGAGCGCGCCGGACGAGCAGGTGCACGCCTTCATCAACGACGCCGAACGCTCCGTCGGGACCTACCTGTGCGGCCGGCGGCTCTACGCGACGATGCTGCCCTGGCAGACCGTCGATCCCGCGGGCGACGGTCCCCAGGTGGTCCGCGAGTACGCCGCGATCTGGCAGGCCGCGGACAAGGTCGTCTTCTCCCGGACCCTGGCGTCAGTGTCCGGCCCGCGGACCCGGCTGGAGCGCACCTTCGACCGCGAGCGTGTGGCCGCCCTGAAGGCGTCGACGGACCGGGACCTCAGCGTGGGCGGCGCGCAACTGGCGGCCCAGGCGCTGCGGGACGGCCTGGTCGACGAGGTCCGCCTGCTCCTGCACCCCGTGACCGTCGGCGCCGGCAAGGCGGCGTTACCGGGCGGCGTGCGGCTGCGACTGCTGGACGAGCAGCACTTCGACAGCGGGGTGGTGCACCTGCGCTACGCCGTCCGGCCGTGAGAGCCCCTGGCCGTGAACCTCTTTCGGGGGAACGTCTTCCCGGCCCCCGGTGCCGTCGGCTCGCTGCTCAGGCCGGGACGTGGAATGCCGCGGTCTGGGTGAGGATCAGCCCCAGCCACCAGTACTGCGTCACCACGAGCATCGCGACCAGCCCGAACCTGCCCGGCCAGGACCGCACGCCGAGCACCAGGAGCACCGGCAGGGTGAGCGCCGGCAGCAGGTACCGGAAGAACGACGGGTACGGCGGCAGCAGGACCAGGACGAACACCAGGTACATCGGCAGGTACACGCGCAGTTCCAGGGGAAGCCGGGTGGTCATCCCCCAGACCGCGAGCACGAGGCAGCCGAGGAAGACGAGCGTGATCACGTCGAGGAGCACGCCCTGCCGCAGCGGCATCCCGAGCCGGTCGACGGCCGTCAGCCATGGCACCACCGCCCGGTCCGCGGTCTGCACCCAGGCCTGCTGGATCTTCAGGTAGGCGTTCCACTCCCCGGTGCGCAGAGCGATGAATCCCGGCCACAGCAGGGCACCGGCCACCGAGGCGGCGAAGGCCAGCGCGGGACCGGCCAAGGTGCGGGGCGGCTGCGGGCGATGGGTGTGCCGGTCCTGCGACCAACTGCGGACCCGCTGGGCGAGGTGCACGGCGAGCACGGCCGCCACCGGGATCCCGGCCCCCCGGGTCAGCCCCATGACCAGCAGCAGCGGCACCATCGTCAGGTACCTGCGCCGCTGCAGGAGCAGGAGCAGCCCGACCAGCTCCGCGGCGTACAGGCCCTCGGTGTAGACGAACCCGTACACCGCCGACGCAGGCAGCGCCGACCAGACCAGGGAGCTGCCCAGGGCCGTCCCCGGGCCGACCAGGGGACGCAGCAGCGCGGTCAGGCCGACGGCGGCGGCACCGGCGGTCAGCAGGCTGATCGCGACCCCGAGCTTGACCTCGTTGATCCGGGTCAGGTGGTGGGTCCACCGGACCAGGTACGGATAGGCCGGGAAGAAGGCCAGCGCATTCTGCCGGAGGATCCCGTGCGGACCGGTCTGCAGCCGCCAGTCGTACCCGTGCCGGATGATCTGCAGGTACCACCGGCCGTCCCAGCTGGACAGTGCCCTGCCGACCTCGGCGTACAGCGGCCGCGGGGGGTGCTGACGGCGCACGACGACGGTCACGATGAGCAGGTCCAGCAGCCGGAAGGCGGCGAACCCCGCCAGCGACATCAGCAGGGGTCGGCGCCGGGACGTCCTCAGCAGCGCCGGGCCGGCCGACCGCAGTTGCTCGCGGACCGCCGGCCACCGACGCCGGTCGGTGCCTCCCTCCACGGGTTTCTCAGGGTCGGCTGTCCCGAGACCGCCGGCCGGGCCGGGCCGCAGGCTGGGCGACTCCTCCGGGAGATCGGGAGGCCCGGACGGCGCGCGGTCGGGGTCGCCGGGCCCTGGTTGTTCGGTGGTGGTCGTGGTGTCGCTGCTCATCGCGGCCGTCACAGGGGTCCGGCCCACACCCTCCGGGCGCGGGCTGTCTGACTCGTCCCACCCCCGTTGCCCACCCCGCCCGCACCTCTTCACACAAAACCGGATAACCCGTATCGCCGTGGTCACTCCTGCCCCAGATTCGGTCGCGCCGCCGCCGTCGAGGGCGACCGACCGGTGGGAGGTCGAGCCCTCCCCGATACCGGGAAGGTCGGCAGCAACCTGAAGGCCCTCCGGCGTCGATTCATGGTCGACAACCCGGGCGGAGCGGTCGCCGGGCGTTGCCGGACCCATCTGCCACGGCACGACGGAAGGACGACCTCCAATGTCACGACCACGACGCTCACTCACCCGGTTTCGCGGCCGGCCCCGGACAGTGGCCGTGGCGGCAATGCTGGCCGTCACCACGGCTGTCCCCATCGCCTCGGCATTGACCTCGAACGCCGCGACCACCGGCTGCACCGCCACCTACTCCGTGGTCACCTCCTGGGACGGCAGTGGCTTCATCGGGCGGGTGCTGGTGACCAACAACGCCCAGTCGCTGACGTCCTGGAAGCTCACCTGGACCTTCCCGAACGGGCAGCGGATGCTGGCCGGCTGGGGTGGCCGGGGCACGCAGACCGGCAGCACGGTGACGATCAGCAACCCGACCTGGCGTGCCTCCCTGGCCTCCGGGACCAGCGCGGACGTCGGCTTCGTCGCCTACTACCGGGGCACCAACTCGGCGCCGGGCGATCTGGCCCTCAACGGCGTGCGCTGCAGCGCGTCCATCCCCACGCCCACGCCGACACCGACACCCACACCCACGGCGACCACCCCCACGGCGACCCCGACGCCGACCAGCACCGCGTCACCGACCAGCACCGCGTCGCCGACCACCGGTGCCGGCGGGTCGACGTACGACCAGCGCTTCCTGGCGATGTACAAGAAGCTGCACGACCCGGCGAACGGCTACTTCAGCTCGACGGGCGTGCCGTATCACTCCGTCGAGACGCTGATGGTCGAGGCGCCGGACTACGGTCACGAGACCACGTCCGAGGCGTTCAGCTACTGGATGTGGGTCGAGGCCGAGTACGGGCGGATCACCGGGGACTGGACCGGGTTCAACAATGCCTGGGCGATCACCGAGAAGTACCTCATCCCCTCGCACGCCGACCAGCCGACCAACGACGGCTACAACGCCTCCAAGCCGGCGACCTACGCGGCGGAGTCCGACAACCAGTCGGACTACCCGGCCAGACTTGACGGTAATGTCCCGGTCGGTCAGGACCCGCTGGCGGGCGAGCTGAAGTCCGCCTACGGCAGCTCCGACATCTACGGGATGCACTGGCTGCTCGACGTGGACAACAAGTACGGGTTCGGGCGCTGCGGCGACGGCAAGACCGCCCCGGCCTACATCAACACCTTCCAGCGCGGGTCGTCCGAGTCGGTGTGGGAGACCGTTCCCCAGCCGTCGTGCGACACCTTCGCCTTCGGCGGCAGGAACGGCTTCCTGGACCTGTTCACCGGCGACAACAGCTACTCCAAGCAGTGGAGGTACACCGACGCCCCGGACGCCGACGCCCGTGCGGTGCAGGCGGCGTACTGGGCGCTGCAGTGGGCGACCAAGCAGGGCAAGCAGAGCCAGGTCTCGGCGAGCGTGGCCAAGGCCGTGAAGATGGGCGACTACCTGCGGTACTCCATGTTCGACAAGTACTTCAAGAAGATCGGCAACTGCACCTCGCCCTCCGGCTGCCCGGGCGCCTCGGGCAGGGACGCCGAGCACTACCTGGTGTCCTGGTACTACGCCTGGGGCGGCTCGACGGACACCAACGGCGGCTGGGCCTGGCGGATCGGGGACGGCGCCTCCCACCAGGGCTACCAGAACCCGCTCGCGGCCTACGCCCTGTCCAGTGTCGACGGGATGAAGCCGTCGTCGTCGACCGGTGCCACCGACTGGGCCAAGAGCCTGAGCAGGCAGCTGGAGTTCTACCAGTGGCTGCAGTCCGCCGAGGGCGCCATCGCCGGCGGTGCGACGAACAGCTGGCAGGGCGCCTACGCCACGCCGCCGGCCGGCACCCCGATGTTCTACGGGATGGCCTACGACCCCCAGCCGGTCTGGCACGACCCGGCCAGCAACAAGTGGTTCGGGTTCCAGACCTGGTCGATGGAACGGGTCGCGGAGTACTACTACGCGACCGGTGACGCCAAGGCCAAGGCGATCCTCGACAAGTGGGTGCCCTGGGCCGTCAAGAACACCACGGTCAAGGCCGACGGAACGTTCGTCATCCCGTCCGACCTGACCTGGACCGGGGCCCCGGACACCTGGAACGCGACCTCGCCGGGCAAGAACACCGGCCTGCACGTGACCGTCGCCAGCACCACCAGCGACGTCGGGGTGGCCGGTTCGCTGGCCAAGGTGCTGACCTACTACGGCGCCAAGGCCAATGACACCACCGCCAAGACCCTGGCCAAGCAACTGCTCGACGCGATGTGGGCGAACAACCAGGACGCCCAGGGCGTCTCCTTGCCGGAGACCCGCGACGACTACAAGCGGTTCAACGACAAGGTCTACCTGCCGTCCGGCTGGACCGGCAAGATGCCCAACGGGGACAAGCTCGACTCCTCGTCGACGTTCCTGTCCATGCGCAGCTGGTACAAGGACGACCCGAACTGGTCCAAGGTCCAGAGCTACCTCGACGGAGGCAGCGCACCGACCTTCCGGTACCACCGGTTCTGGGCGCAGGCCGACGTGGCGACCGCGATGGCGGTGTACGCGGAGCTGATCGGCGGCTGACGCAGTTGACCGGCGGCTGACGCCTCTGCTGAGTGCGACGTTGTCGGGCCTTCCCCACCGGAAGAGCCCGACAACGTCGCACTCGGTGTTTGCGGGGTGTCTACGGGAGGTCTAGGGGACCAGGACCCAGCTCGGCGGCCGGCCTGCCGCCCCCTCCGGTCACGGCCGGACACGGATCAGTGCGGGCCCGGGCTCGAGGAGGCCACCACACCCACGTCCCGGGGCGCTCCGGTCCCGGGATCAGGCGGTGCGGGCGACCAGGGCGTCGGCGAAGGCGCGCAGGGCGTCCTTGCAGGAACCGTCGGGCAGCGGGTCCAGCGCCGCGACGGCCTCCTTGGCCCAGCGGACCGCCTCGGACCGCGCCTGCTCCATCGCCGGGTGGGCCCGCAGCAGGGCGACCGCCTCGGCGAGCCGCTCGTCGTCGGACAGGTCCCCGTCGAGCAGTTCCACCAGCCGGGCCGACCCGTCGGGCAGACCCGCGGCCTGTTCCTCGGCGGCCGCGCGCCGGGCCAGCAGCACCGGCAACGTGGCGACCCCTTCCCGCAGGTCGGTGCCGGGGGTCTTGCCGGACTGGGCACCGTCGCTGGCCAGGTCGATGACGTCGTCGGCAAGTTGGAACGCCACGCCGACCTTCTCGCCGTACTCGATGAGCACCTTGAGCACGTCCTCCTCGCAGCCGCCGAACATCGCCCCGAACCGGGCCGAGGTGGCGATCAGCGAGCCGGTCTTGTCCGCCAGCACCTGCAGGTAGTGGTCGACAGGGTCCTCACCGGCCTGCGGGCCGACCGTCTCGTGCAACTGACCGAGGCACAGCCGCTCGAAGGTCTCGGCCTGGATCTGCACGGCCTCGTGCCCCAGCCCCGCCACCACCCGGGAGGCCCGGGCGAACAGCAGGTCGCCGGTGAGGATGGCCACCGTGTTCCCCCACACCTGGTGGGCGGCCGGTGCACCCCGGCGGACCGGGGCGGAGTCCATCACGTCGTCGTGGTACAGCGTCGCCAGATGGGTCAGCTCGACCACCACGGCCGCGTCGACCACCTCCTGCCGGGTGGGGTCGCCGAGGTGGCTGGCCAGCAGGGTGAGCATCGGGCGGACCCGCTTGCCCCCCGCCAGGACCAGGTGCCGCGAGGCGTCGTCGGCCAGCCGGTCCGCCTGGCCGACGGCCTCGTGCAGCCGATGCTCCACCCGGGCCAGACCCTCCCGCACCGCGGCGTCCAGGGTCCGCTCGACCAGGGAGAGGTCCAGGGCGGCCGTGACCGCGGTTGCGGCAGGCGGCTGCGCCCCCACCGACGTCGAAGGCACGTTCACGGCTGTCACCTTCTCATGACCTCCCCCGGCGGTCACCGGCGGAGCACCCCTCGCGGTTCGGACACGGCTGCCTGACCCTCGTCCCCGAGCCGGCTACGGCAGGAAGGCCGACGCCTGGCCGGCCAGGTCGAGCACCGGCGACGGGACCACCCCGAGCAGGACCGTGACCAGGGCGGCCACCACGACCGCGAAGGTGGTCGCCGTACCCGGCAGGGCCACCACGGCGGCCGAGGACGCCTCTGCGGGCTCGCTGAAGTACATCAGGACGATCACCCGGACGTAGAAGAACGCCGCGATCGCGCTGGCCAGCACGCCGACCAGGGCCAGGATCCAGGCCCCGCCGTGCACCGCCGCGGAGAACACCGCGTACTTACCCATGAAACCGCTGGTCAGCGGGATCCCGGCGAAGGCCAGCAGGAACAGGGTGAAGATCCCCGCGATCCACGGGTGCCGCCGGCCGAGGCCCGCCCACTGCGACAGGTGGGTGGCCTCGCCGCCGACGACGCCCTCCGGTCCGGCGTCGCGGACCAGCGTCACCACGGCGAAGGCGCCGATCGTGGCGAACCCGTAGGCCAGCAGGTAGAACAGCACCGCCCCGATCCCCTGCTTGTCCATCGCGATGATGCCGGTGAGCAGGAAGCCCGCGTGGGCGATGGACGAGTAGGCGAGCATCCGCTTGACGTCGGTCTGCACGATGGCGATCACCGAGCCGACCGCCATCGTCAGGATGGCGATGCCCCACAGCACCGGCTGCCAGTCCCAGCGGGCCGACGGCAGCGCCACATAGGCCACCCGCAGCAGCGCGCCGAACGCGGCGACCTTGGTGCAGGCGGCCATGAAGCCGGTGACCGGGGTCGGGGCGCCCTGGTAGACGTCCGGGGTCCAGGAGTGGAACGGGGCGGCGCTGACCTTGAACAGCAGCCCGATCAGGACCAGCCCGGCGCCCAGCAGCAGCAGCCCGTCCTGGTTGATCACCGCTGCCCGGTCACCGCTTCCGGCGATCGCCGCGGCGATGTCGGTCAGCTGGACCGACCCGGCGAACCCGTACAGCATCGCCGCGCCGAACAGGAAGAACGCCGAGGAGAAGGCCCCGAGCAGGAAGTACTTCAGCGCGGCCTCCTGCGACAGCAGCCGCCGGCGCCGGGCCAGCCCGCACATCAGGTACAGCGGCAGGGACAGGACCTCCAGCGCGACGAACATCGTCAGCAGGTCGTTGGCCGCCGGGAACAGCAGCATCCCGCCGACGGAGAACAGCAGCAGCGGGAAGACCTCGGAGGTGACCAGCCCGGCCCGGATCGACCGCTCCTCCGCGGGCGAACCCGGCACCGCCGCGGCCTGCGCGGTGAACGCCCCGCCCGACTCCACCGCCCGCTCCGCCATGGTCAGCACGGCCAGCACGCTCAGCCCGAGCACGCTGCCCTGCAGGAACAGGGTGACCCCGTCCACCACGACCGCCCCGGCGAAGGCCCGCCCGGCGGCCCGCACCCCGGCCGTCTGCAGCGGCTCGTTGCGGTAGGCGAGGGCGGCCACGGCGCACAGGGCGGCGACCACCCCGACCAGCGCCACCCCGACCTGCGTGGTGAACCGGTAGGCGCGCGGCACGAACGCCTCGACCAGCACCGCCACCAGCGCCGCACCGAAGACGATCAGCATCGGCGAGACGGCGGCGTAGTCGACGGTCGGCGCGATGAAGCCGCCGGCTGCCTGGAAGGCACTCACGGGTTCGTCCCTTCAGCGGCGGGCTGCACCGCCACGGTCGGACCGGGGTCGGTCACGTGCACCTGATCCATGGTGCGCGAGACCGCAGGGTTGAGAACGTCGAGCACAGGTGCCGGGTAGAAGCCCAGCGCGATGATGACGGCCACCAGCGGGGCCATCACCCACACCTCCCGGGCGTTCAGGTCGCGCCAGCCGGCGGAGAAGTCACGCGCCGGCCCGGTGAACATCCGCTGGTAGGTCAGCAGGATGTAGACCGCCGCCAGGATGATCCCGACGGTGGCGACCACGGCGTACACCGGGTACCTGGTGAAGGTCCCCACCAGCACCAGGAACTCGCTGATGAAGCTCGACAGACCGGGCAGCGCGAGGCTGGACATACCGGCCACCAGGAAGGCCCCGGCGAGCACCGGGGTGACCCGCTGCAGGCCGCCGTAGTCGGCGATCTGGGCCGAACCGCGCCGGGCGATCAGCATCCCGGCGACGAGGAACAGCGCCGCCGTGGAGAACCCGTGGTTGACCATGTACAGCACCGAACCGGACTGCCCGTACGAGGTCATCGCGAAGATGCCGAGCACGATGAAGCCGAAGTGTGAGATCGAGGTGTACGCGATCAGCCGCTTGAGGTCGGTCTGCCCGATCGCCAGCAGCGCACCGTAGAGCACCGAGATCACCGCGAGCACCAGCACCACCGGGATCGCCCAGCGGCTGGCGTCCGGGAACAGCGGCAGGCAGAGGGTGATCATCCCGAAGGTGCCGACCTTGTCCAGCACGCCGACCAGCAGCACCGCGACCCCGGCGGGGGCCTCGGCGGCCGCGTCCGGAAGCCAGGTGTGCACCGGCCACATCGGCGCCTTCACCGCGAAGGCGAAGAAGAAGCCGAGGAACAGCAGTCGCTGCGTGAGCGTGGACGAGAAGTGCAGCCCGGTCAGGCTGGTGATCAGGAAACCGTCCGGCCCGCCCTTGCCCTGGAAGTACAGGGCGATCACGGCGACCAGCATGACCAGTCCGCCGAGCAGGGAGTACAGCAGGAACTTGACCGCGGCGTAGCGCCGGTTCGGCCCGCCGAACAGCCCGATGAGGAAGTACACCGGGATCAGCATCGCCTCGAAGAAGACGTAGAACAGGAAGACGTCACGGGCGGCGAACACGCCGATCATGAACGTTTCCAGGACCAGGGTGAGCGCGAAGAAGTGGGCCGCGCGCCGCCCGGGCACCTCGTTCCAGCCGGCCAGGACGCAGATCGGCACCAGGATCACCGACAGCAGCACCATGGTCAGCGCGATCCCGTCGACGCCGAGCGCATAGCTGACGCCGAACTGCGGGATCCAGTGCAACTTCTCCTGGAACTGGTACTCCCCCGCCTTGCCACGGTCGAACTGCGCGGCCATCACCACGGCCACCCCGAGGGTGATCAGGGAGGTGACCAGCGCGACGATCCGGGCCCGGGCGGCCACCGCGGCCTCCGCCGCGGCCACCAGCCCGGGGTCGGGGGCGGGGTCGTCCTCGTCGAGGTCGTCGACGTAGGCGTCGGCGGGCCGGGCCGTCTGCAGCAGCCAGATGACGGCGGCACCCACCAGGGGAATCAGGCCGATCAGGGTCAGCCAGGGCATCGGGGCGGTCCTCTCAGATCCGGACGGCGAGCACGCCGAGCACGACGACGATCACCCCGGCCAGCATGGACGTGGCATAGGAACGGACGTACCCGGTCTGCCAGCGGCGCAGCCGGCCGGCCAGACCGCCGACCAGCGCGGCCAGGCCACGGACGGCACCGTCCACGCCGCGGTTGTCGACGAAGACCAGGCTGCGGGTCAGGTACTGGCCCGGCCGCATGAAGACGGCCTCGTTGACGTCGTCCTGGAACAGGTCGCGGCGGGCCGCCCGGGTCAGCACCGAGCCGGTGGGTGCGGCCTCCGGCACCGGCGCCGCCCAGTACATCCGCCAGGCCAGCGCGACGCCCGCGGCGACGAGCGCCAGGGTGAGGTACGGCAGCAGGGGCGCCGAGATCACGGGCTCGCTCTCGATGCCCTTGCCGGTGACCGGCTCCAGCCAGTTCTGGAAGGTGCCGCCGAGGGTGAGCAGGCCGCCGAGGCCGACCGAACCGAAGGCCAGCACGATCATCGGCACGGTCATCAGCAGGGGCGACTCATGCGGGTGTGCCTCGGCGGGCCAGCGCTTGCGACCGTGGAAGGTCATGAAGAACAGCCGTGACATGTAGAAGGCGGTGACTCCGGCGCCGAGCAGTGAGGCGATGCCGAACACCCACGGCCGCCAGCCCTCGCCGGTGGCGAACGCCGCCTCGATGATCTTGTCCTTGCTGAAGAAGCCCGAGAACGGCGGGACGCCGAGGATGGCCAGCCAGCCGAACCCGAACGTGATCCAGGTGATCCGCATCGGCCCCGACAGGTTGCCGAACCGGCGCATGTCCACCGAGTCGTTCATCCCGTGCATCACCGAGCCGGCACCGAGGAACATGCCCGCCTTGAAGAAGCCGTGGGTGAGCAGGTGCATGATCGCGAACACGTACCCGACCGGCCCGAGCCCGGCGGCCAGCATCATGTAGCCGATCTGGGACATCGTCGAGGCGGCCAGCGCCTTCTTGATGTCGTCCTTCGCGCAGCCGACGACCGCCCCGAACACCAGGGTGATCGCGCCGACGATGACCACGAGCAGCTGTGCGGTCGGCGCACCCTCGAAGATCGCACCGCTGCGCACCATCAGGTACACACCGGCGGTGACCATCGTCGCCGCGTGGATCAGTGCGGACACCGGCGTCGGGCCGGCCATCGCGTCGCCGAGCCAGGACTGCAGCGGGAACTGTGCGGACTTGCCGCAGGCGCCGAGCAGCAGCATCAGGCCGATCGCGGTGAGCGTGCCCTCCGAGGCCTTCGTGGCGTTCGGCAGCACCCCGGCGAAGGACACCGTGCCGAAGGTGGCGAACATGATCATGATGGCGATCGACAGGCCGAGGTCACCGACCCGGTTGACCACGAACGCCTTCTTGGCCGCCGCCGCGTAGTTCGGGTTGTGGTTCCAGAACCCGATCAGCAGGTAGCTGGCCAGGCCGACGCCCTCCCACCCGACGTAAAGCAGCAGGTAACTGTCGGCCAGCACCAGCAGCAGCATTGAGGCGACGAACAGGTTGAGGTAGGCGAAGAACCGCCGCCGGTCCGGGTCGTGCTCCATGTAGGCCACGGAGTAGACCAGGATCAGCGAGCCCACGAAGGTCACCAGCAGCACGAAGGCCAGGGACAGCGGGTCCAGCAGCAGGCCGGCCTCGACCTTGAACGCGCCGGCCGGCACCCAGGTGAACAGGTGCAGGTCGCGGGAACGGCCCTCCGGGGACAGCCCGCGCAGGTCGAAGAACAGCAGCGCGCCCCAGACGAACGACGCCCAGGACAGGGTCACCGCCAGCCAGTGGCCCCAGCGGTCGGACAGCCGGCCGGCCAGCAGCAGGACCGCCGCACCCAGCAGCGGCAGGGCGACCAGCATCCAGGCGCCGGTCTGCAGCCCGCCGGAGGCCTGCTCGATGACCGCGCGGCCACCGGCGGCGGCTTGCATCACGTGAGTCACGTCCGCCCTCTCAGTGCTTCAGCAGGTTCGCGTCGTCGACGGAGGCCGAGCGGCGGGTCCGGAAGATCATCATGATGATCGCCAGCCCGACCACCACCTCGGCCGCGGCGACCAGCATGACGAACAGTGCGATCACCTGGCCGTTGAGGTCCCCGGCCATCCGGGCGAAGGTGACGAAGGCCAGGTTGGTCGCGTTGAGCATGAGCTCCACGCCCATGAACACGATGATCGCGTTACGCCGCACCAGGACGGTCGCGGCGCCCATCGCGAACAGCAGGGCCGACAGGTACAGCCACCAGGTGACGGTCACGCCGGGGTCCCCTTCTCGTCGTCCGCCGGACCCTCCGGCTCGTCGGCTGCCAGCGGGTCGGTGATCTCGGCCTCGATGGTGGCCACCGTGGACCGTTCCGAGACCTCGTCGCGCATCTGACCGCGGGCCGACAGCACCCGCGACACCGACAGCGGGCTCGGTGTGCCGTCCGGCAGCAGGGCCGGGGTGTCGACGGCGTTGTGCCGGGCGAACACACCGGGGGCCGGCAGCGGTGCCTTGACCACACCGTCCCTGATCCGGCGCACGGACAGTTCGCGCTGGGTGAGCCGCGGGGTGAGCCGCTCCCGGTGCGCCAGCACCATCGCCCCCAGCGCCGCGGTGATCAGCAGCGCCCCGGTGACCTCGAAGGCCCACACGTAGGGGCCGAAGATCTTCGCCGCCAGCCCGGACACGTTGCCGCCGGCGTTGACGTCGGCCAGCCCGGCCGGCTCGCCGAACACCACCTGGCGCAGCACCGCGATCAGCAGCACGGTGATCCCGAGCCCGAACACCACGGCCAGGAAGCGCTGCCCCTTGATGGTCTCGACCAGGGAGTCGCTGGAGTCGATGCCGATCAGCATGAGCACGAACAGGAACAGCATCATCACGGCGCCGGTGTAGACGAAGATCTGCACCACGCCGAGGAACGGTGCCTGCTCGGCCAGGTAGACGATGCCGAGGCTGACCATCACCAGCGCCATGCACAGCGCCGCGTGGACGGCCTTGCGCACGGTCAGCAGGCCCAGCGCGCCGAGCACCATGAGCGGGGCGATCACGAAGAACAGCGCCTTCTCGCCCCCGCCCGGCTGGGCCGACGCCGCGGCCAGCAGGGCACCGGAGTAGGCCATCACCGGGCCGCCCCTTCTTTCAGGTCCGACTGAGCCTTCACGTCCGACTGAGCCTTCACGTCCGACTGAGCCTTCACGTCCGACGGCGCCGCGGGACCGGGCACGTCGGCGCCGGTCACGGCGTCCTGCGAGTGCGTGGTCCGGGCGTCCGCCCAGGCCTGCTGCTCGGCGACGGCACCGGTCACCCTGCCCTGGTAGTAGTCCCGCTCGGTGGTGCCGGGGACCATCGGGTGCGGGGCCGGGATCATCCCGGGCTGCATCGGGGCCAGCAGGTCGGGCTTCTCGTAGATCAGCCCGGCCCGGGTCGTCCCGGCCAGCTCGTAGAAGTTCGTCATGGTCAGCGCCCGGGTCGGGCACGCCTCGATGCACAGCCCGCAGAAGATGCAGCGCAGGTAGTTGATCTGGTAGACGCGGCCGTACCGCTCACCCGGGGAGTACCGCTCCTCGTCGGTGTTGTCGGCACCCTCGACGTAGATGGCGTCGGCCGGGCAGGCCCAGGCGCACAGCTCGCAGCCGACGCACTTCTCCAGCCCGTCCGGGTGCCGGTTCAGCTGGTGCCGTCCGTGGTACCGCGGCTGCGGCGGCACCTTCTCGAACGGGTACTGCTCGGTGACGGTCCGCTGGAACATCTCCATGAACGTCACGCCGAAACCCGCCACCGGCGCGAGCATCCGGGACAGCCAGCCGCCCTCGGTCTGCTCCTCGCGGGATGCGCGATCGTCAGCCACGGTCCACCTCCTCGCCTGCCCCGGACGCACCGTCCGCCTGGTCGGCACCGGTCGCCTCCGCCGTCACACCGTCCGGGCCGGAGGCGCCGTCCTCCACCACCGTGGTCGCCCAGGTCCGGGCCGTCACCGCCGTGGCGGCGGGCGCCCGGGGCCCGGCGGTCCGGATCAGCCGCTGCCCCGGCAGGGCCGGTACCGGGAAGCCGCCCGCGAACGGGTCGACCTCCTCGGGGACCTCCAGGTGCAGCGCTTCCTGCGCGGCCGCCCGGTTGGCCAGTCCGCGGTCCAGCGCGAGGTACAGGCCCACGATGAGGGCCAGCAGCAGCAGGCCGACGCCGACCCAGGTGGGGCTGCCGCGCTCGGAGGTCCGCCACACCCGCAGCGCGCTCACCGCGACGATCCAGACCAGGCCGAGCGGGATCAGCACCTTCCAGCCGAACCGCATGAACTGGTCATAGCGCAGCCGGGGCAGCGTCCCGCGCAGCCAGATGAAGAAGAACAGGAAGCCCAGCAGCTTGGCGACGAACCACAGGACCGGCCACCAGCCGGTGTTGAGCACCCCGCCGGCGATCGCCGACAGCGGCCACGGTGCCCGCCAGCCGCCGAGGAACAGCGTCGTCGCGATCGCCGAGACGGTGACCATGTTGACGTACTCGGCGAGGAAGAACAGCGCGAACTTGAGCGAGGAGTACTCGGTGTGGAAGCCGCCGACCAGCTCACCCTCGGCCTCGGGCAGGTCGAACGGCGCCCGGTTGGTCTCGCCCACCATCGCGATCACGTAGATCACGAAGGACGGCAGCAGCTGGATCACGTACCAGCTCGGCATCGGGATGCTGTGGCCGAACAGGGCCAGGTGGTTGGCCGACGCCTGCGCCTCCACGATCTCGGAGGTGGACATCGAGCCCGCGTAGAGGAACACGCTGATCAGGGCCAGACCCATCGCGATCTCGTAGGAGATCACCTGCGCGGAGGAGCGCAGCCCGCCCAGCAGCGGGTACGTCGAACCGGACGACCAGCCGGCCAGCACGATCCCGTACACCCCGACCGCGGCGATGGCGAGCATGAACAGCACGGCCACCGGCATGTCGGCCAGCTGCAGCGGAGTGCGGATGTCGGTGAACGGGATCGTCACCGTGGGCCCGAACGGGATCACCGCGAAGGAGACGAAGCAGGCCGTCGCGCTGATGATCGGTGCCAGGACGTACACCACCCGGTCCACCGCGGCCGGGATGATGTCCTCCTTCAGGGCCAGCTTCACGCCGTCGGCGAGGCTCTGCAGCAGGCCGAACGGACCGACCACGTTCGGTCCGGGCCGCGACTGCATCCGGGCCACCACGCGACGCTCGGCCCAGATCGCGAACAGCGTCATCACGACCAGGAACACGAACACCAGCAGGGCCTTGACGAACACCACCCAGCCGTTGTCGTGACTGAAGTCCAGCGTCGGGTTCTCGCCGGACCGCAGGGCGGCCGGGACGAGCGCCGGGGGCAGCGACATGAGGGGCATCAGCTCTCCCGCGAGAGGGTGACGACGGCGCTGGCGTCGGCGCCGAGGGCGGGGCGGACCGCGCTGCCCGCCGAGTTCGTCGGCAGCCAGACCACGCCGTCGGGCATCGCGGTGACGGCGACCGGCAGGGTGATCGACCCGTGTCCGCCGGTCACGGTCAGCCGCTGCCCGTCGGACACCCCGGCGGCGGCCGCGGTCGCCGCGCTGATCCGGGCCACCGCGCGGTGGGCGGTCCCGGCCAGGTACGGCTCACCGTCCTGCAGCCGCCCGGAGTCCAGCAGCAGCTGCCAGCTCGCCAGCACCGCCTGACCCGGTCCGACCTGCGGCGGGGCGGCAGGCGGCTGGGCCGGAGCCTCGGCCCGGACACCCTCCCAGGCGTCCAGTTGGCCGAGCTCGCCGCGGACCTGCTCCACCCCGCGCATCCCGAGCGGGACGTCCATGGCGTCGGCCAGGGCGTCGAGCACCCGGTAGTCCGGCAGGGCGTTGGAGTGCAGCACCGCGGGGAAGGAGCGCCAGCGCCCCTCCCAGTCCACGAAGGTGCCGGCCTTCTCGCTCACCGGGGCCACCGGCAGCACCACGTCGGCCCGCGCGGTCACGGCACTGGCCCGGACCTCCAGGCTGACCAGGAAACCCACCGCGTCCAGCGCCTGCAGGGCGAACTGCGGGTCGGGCAGGTCGGCCGGGTCGACGCCGCCGACCACCAGCCCGCCGAGGTCGCCGTCGGCGGCGGCCCGCAGGATGGCGGTGGTGTCACGGCCCGCCCGGACCGGCAGCGCGTCGATCTCCCAGGCGGCGGCCACGTCCACCCGGGCCTCCGCGTCGGCGACCGGGCGGCCCCCG
>DASTGO010000187.1:0-3127 GCA_035719045.1 Kineosporiaceae bacterium
GCCGTGTCCGCCCCGGCCCCGGTCTTGGCGGGTCGGGGTGTCCGGGCCGTCGCGGTGGTCCGGGGCGCCCGATCCCGGCTGGCGCTGTCCGGCCTTGGGGCGCTGCCGGGGGTGGTGTCGGGCGTCGGGCTCGAGGCGGACGACCCGGCGCCTGCCTGCCGGTCCGGGGTCGGGGTTGAGGGCACCGGGTCGGCGGGGGTGTCCTCGTGGACCAGGTGGGCTAGGGCGGCGCCCATGCCGAGCACGGCCACGGGCAGGCAGGCGACCAGGGCGGTGATCTGCCAGGGGGCGTGCCCGATCCGGGCGGCGGACATGAGGTGGTAGGCGACCTGCCCGGCGCCGCCGAGGGTCAGGGAGCCGATCGCAGAGCACTTGGCGAAACGGCGGGCGCGGGAACCGACCGGGGCGGACAGCCACACGCGCAGGGCGTACGCGGCGTACGTCTCCATCCCGATCGGGAGGGTGATCGCCGAGTTGACGCTGACGGCGTCCCAGATGCCCGGCAGGAGCTTGACCGGCCCGAACCCGGTCAGCTCCCCCAGTCCGACCCATCCGGACCAGATGGCGACGAACGCGGGCAGGGCGAGCAGGAGGATGGGCCAGGACCGGACCGCCCCCGGCCGGGGGTCCGGTCCGGGGGCGGTGGGCGCCGTGGTGGTGGGGGTGGTCACGGGTGAACTCCCGAGTGGGTGAGGGTGAGTCGGGCAAGCGAGTGATCGGGGAGGATGGAGGCGTGTCGAACCCGCACAAGGCGCCGTCAGCCAGGGACAGGCGCTACCCGCCGAAGCCCAGTGGCCGCCGGACGCTGGTCGAACTGCTGGCCCTGTCAGCGTTCGGGGCGGCAGTCATGCACCTGGCGAGGTGGGTGGCCTCGCCGGGACCGGGGCCGATCTGGTGGGACGGGCCGGTGGGAGCGCTGGCCGTCCTGGTGGTCGGTGTGCTGGTCACCTGGTGGAGGCGCCGACGTGCGGGTCACGCCGCGATGTCGACCCCCGACTCCTGGCAGTCCAGGCAGGACGACCAGGACCGGGGCAGGCAGTAACCCGCGTCCCGCCCACAGGCCCGGCAGGTGCGCCGGGCCGTCATCGCCCGCGCGAGGGCGCGGAGCTGCGTGGGGGTGGCGGGCCGCTTCGGCACGGCGAGGTGGATCGGGTACAGGTAGGCGATCCGCCGGCCACGGCGCCAGGTGATCCGGGCGACCGGTTCCATGCCGCCGGGCCGTAGCCCGAGGGCGGCGAGTTGGCGGCGGGTGGCGTACCCGGCCGGTGCGCACAACCACCGGAACGCGGGGTAGTCGGTCGGGAGGGTCATGCCCGGGTCCGGCCGGATGGTCGGGGCCGCTCCGAGGTAGGCCATCAGTCCACGGCCATCTCAATACGGCCGGAGACCTCCCGGCGCTGCCTGCGGAGGGCGTACACCCCGGGGGCGATCCGCAGGTCCCGGTGCGTATCGTGGCCGAGCCGGGCCACCGTCCCGGCCGGGACCACGAGGGTCCCGAGGGTCGGCCCGGTGTCGGGCCACCAGGACCAGAACACCCCGCCGTGCTCGGCGATCAGGGTGTGCGGGTCCAGCAGGACCAGCCCGGCCCGCCCGACCGGGGCGGCGGACGCGGTGTGCAGGAACCGCACGTGCGGGGACATGAAGTCCGGCCAGGGCAGGACGATCACGTCCCCCTGCGCCTGCGGCCCGGCCGACGGCACCGGGTCTGGGTCGATCGGCGCGAGCGCGGATGCGGTCGGGCAGGCGACGTCGGCGGGTCGGCGCGGCGCCGGAACCCGCACCGGGGGCCGGGCCGGGGTCGGGTCGGGGGGCGGGGTTCGGTGGGTGGCGAGGGCGGCCCGGAGCATCCCAGGCAGGGTGAGAACAGGCATCGGTGCCTCCGGGTCAGGTGCGCCGGGCCAGCAGGGCGTACACGCCGGGGGTGCACCTCACCGGGTGCGCCTCGTCGTCGTACGTCCATGCGGCAGCGGCAAGCGGGTCGGTGAAGTGGGCCGGGACCGGCACGCAGACCAGGGGGCGGGTGCCGTCCGGGCCGGGCGTGCCGTCCACAGCGACCAGGGCGCGGGCACCGTCGCGGGAGGCGAACAGAGCCGCCACCCCGCCGGGGTTACCCGGGTCGCTCACCACGCGGGACACCCGGACCAGACGGCCGGACCGGATGGCGGCGGCGGTCACCGGGCACCGGCGACGGGCTTGCCGTCCACCGCCGTCACGGTCACCGTGACCGGTCCCGGGGCGGGTCTGGGCCGGGTGGGCTTCGGGCGGGCAGCCTCACCGATCCGACCCGACCGCCACTCACCAGCGGTCGGGTACCGGCCGGTCACCCGCACGTGCTCGGCGATCGCCCGGTCCCACCGAGACGGGCGACGCCCCAGCCACGCCAGGGCGAGGACGACCAGGCCGACCCCCAGGACGGCCAGCTCAAGAGCGGTGGTGGCGCTCACGCGGCCTCACCGCCGTAGCGGACCCGGGTCACCGGCACCCGCAGCACAGCGCGCCGCTGACGACGAACGCGCCGCTGGTCCAGCTCATCCACCCCGACCCCGAAGGTCAGGGCGCGGATCTCGGCGTCCAGCTCCGCCAACTCGGCCGCGATCTGCGGCCACTCCTCCTCGATCGCTGCCAACTCCCGGCCCGTGGGCTCGGCGTCCGGCAGCGGTTCGGGCATCCTGAACATGAGTTGTGCTCCATCTCGGTTGGTGCGACTCGAAAGGCGACCCTCGGCGCGGCAATCGCCGGGGGTCGCGTCGCATGGTGGGGAAGGCGCGCGGACACGCTGTCCGCGCTGGTCAGCCACCGATCGGCCGCTGACTCGTGCCCCGTCCGGCCATGACGCCGGATGCCGCCTACGCGGTCGGGGCTGGAGGGACCGTCAGGCGGCAGTGGCGCCCGACTCGATCCCGGTGGGGTTGTGGCGAATCCGCAGGCCCCACACGTTCGCGTTGCGGCCCAAGGACAACCGACCGCCGGGCTCCCGGACAGCCACCTTGGGCATCCCGTGATGCTCCTGGGGGCCGCGCTCGACCCCTTCGAACGTCCCGGACTCCCCCCGGAAGCTGCTCACCAGGTCACCGGCCGACACCACCCGGCCGGTAGCAACCTCGGTCACCGTGTACTCGCTGGACAT
>DASTGO010000188.1:0-4560 GCA_035719045.1 Kineosporiaceae bacterium
GCCGGCCCGGGGTTCGGGGGCGAACCTGGTCCTGGTCCCGGTCGGCACCGGCGGCGCGGTCACCGTGTCCACCACGTCCGGGCTGGCCTCGTTCACCCTGGACGTCGTGGGGTTCAGCCGCTGACCCGCCCGGGCAGCCACTGTCCGGCCGGTAGATTGCCGGACGCGAAGCAGTGGTCGGAGGTCGAGGAGTGCCGGTGAGTGGGGACATGACGACGGTTCGGGACGTGACGGCCCAGCACTGGCTGGTCACCGGCGCCAGGGGGATGCTCGGCACCGACCTGCTGGCGGTGCTCGCCGCGGCGGGCATCACGCAGGTGAGCGCCGTCGACCTGCCGGAACTGGACATCACCGACGCCGCGGCGGCCGACGCCGCCGTCGCCGGCCATGACGTCGTGGTGAACGTGGCGGCCTGGACGGCGGTCGACGCCGCCGAGGAGAAGGAGGCCGCGGCCTTCGCGGTGAACGCGGTGGGCCCGGCCAACCTGGCCCGGGCCTGCGCCCGGCACGGCGCCCGGATGCTGCAGGTGTCCACGGACTACGTGTTCGCCGGGAACGCCACCTCGCCGTACGCCGAGGACGCCCTGGCCGCCCCGCGCTCGGCCTACGGGCGGACCAAGGCGGCCGGGGAGTGGGCGGTCCGCGCCGAACTGCCGGGCCGGCACTGGATCGTGCGGACCGCCTGGCTGTACGGCGCGGCCAGCAGCGCCTGCTTCCCCGCCGTGATGGCCCGGCTGCAGCGGGAGCGGGAGACCGTCGACGTCGTCGACGACCAGCGCGGCCAGCCGACCTGGACCCTCGACCTGGCCCGGGCCATGCTCTCCCTGGTCGCCGCGGACGCCCCCGCCGGGACGTACCACGGCACCTCCTCCGGCGAGGCGACCTGGTTCGACCTGGCCCGGCTGGTGTTCGAGCTGGCGGGGGCCGATCCGCAGCGGGTCCGGCCGACCACCTCGGACAAGTTCGTCCGGCCGGCGCCGCGCCCGGCGTACTCGGTGCTCGGCCACGACGCCTGGACGGCCGCCGGGCTGCAGCCGATCCGGGCCTGGGACGAGGCGCTGCGCGAGGCGGCCGCCACCACCTCCCTGCTGGGCTGAGCCCGGGGCCGGTCTGGACCCGGGACCGGTCTGGACCCCGGTCGGTCCCGGGACCGGCGGCATGTCCGGGAGATCACCCGGATGACATGCCGCGAGGGACTCAAGGTCCCGGGGGGTGGCGTCGAGGACGGACACAAGGCGGGGGCCTCCATCGCGGGCGACCGCCCCGGCGGGGCGGTCCCATCCGGGACCACTCGGTGGGATCTTCCGAGCCCGTCACGTGCCACCGAGGGAGCACCACGTCATGCCGTCCTGGCGCCGCACCCTGATCGTCCCCGTCGTGACCTGCGTGATCGCCACCGGGCTGGCCTTCACCGCGCCGGCGACCGCGCAGGTCCGGGCAGGTGCCGGGTGCTTCCCGGCCGGGGGGCAGGTGGTCCCGGACGCGGCGGCGCCGTCGCAGTCGGGGATCATCGTCCGCGGGCACGGCTGGGGCCACAGCCTCGGGATGAGCCAGTACGGCGCCCAGGGGGCGGCCCTGCTCGGCTGCACCCACGCCCAGATCCTCGGGACCTACTACGCGGGGACCCACCTGCAGCAGCAGCCGATGTCCGCCCCGGTGGTGCTGTCCCTGACCACGAAGGCCTCCCGGGCGACGGTCGGCGCGGAGAACGGCAGGGTCACCTGGACGAGCCCGGCCGGGACGGTCCGCGTGCAGCCGTCCGGGCAGACCTGGACGGTGGCCGCCCAGACCCGCAGCGGCCGGCGCGGGATCGCACTGCTGTCGGCGGCGGGGAAGACCCAGATCTGGATCACCTCCGGGACCCTGGCCGCCGCCCATGCCGGGACCACGATCCGGGCCCGGGCCTACACCTCCGGCAGCAGCCCGGCCGTGGACAAGCGGCTGCGCTGGGGCAGCGCCGGCTTCACGGTCGGCTCCGGGATCACCGTCGAGGAGACGATCAGGTCCGACGGCCGGGGCAGCTCCGTCGACAAGTACCTGTGGGGGCTCGGTGAGGTCCCGGTGAGCTGGCCGGCCGAGGCGCTGCGCTCCCAGGCCGACGCCGCGCGCACCTACCTGTCCGGGACCTTCGGCTCCGGCGCCTACCGGATCGGGACCACGACCGCGGCGCAGGTGTACACCGGGGCCACCCGGGAGGACGAGGACGCCCGGTACGGCAGCGCCTGGCGGGCCGCGGTGAACGCCACCAGCGGCGAACTGATCGTCGACGGCAACGGCAGCCCGATCACCGCGATGTACTCCTCCTCCGACGGCGGGCACTCCGAGGACCGTGCCTACGTGTACGGCGACCAGGGCGGCTACGGCTACCTGACCGGCGTCGACGACAGCCGCTGGGACCTGGCCTCGAGCAACCCGTACCGCTCCTGGGCGAAGGCATTCACGCCGGAGGAGTTCGCCGCCGCCCTCGGGTTCAGCTCGGTGAGCGCGGTCAGCCTCGGGGCACCCGGCACGGCCGGCCGGAACGCCGGCCTGAAGGTCACCGGAGTGATCAACGGCGTCGGGCGGACGGTCGCGTTCACCGGCTCGGCGCTGCGCTCGGCGCTGGGGCTGCGCTCCGCCGCGATCACCGTCAGCTGGGTGCAGCCGGCCCCCGTCGTCCCCGTCGACCCGGTCGCCCCGGCCGTGCAGCCGCTGGCCGGGGACTGGAACGGCGACGGCCGGGACGAGTTCGGCGTCTACCGGTCCGGCCAGGTCACGCTGCGGATGGCCGACGGGAGCCTGGCCCGCTACCCGCTGGGACTGCCCGGGGACCGCGCGGTCGTCGGGGACTGGGACGGTGACGGCAAGGACTCCGTGGGCGTGTTCCGGGCCGGCACCTGGTACCTGCGCAACGCCCTGACCGCCGGTCCCTACGACGTCGCCGTCGCCTTCGGGCAGCCGGGGGACCTCCCGGTGACCGGGCAGTGGGCCGGACCGCGCCGGCAGGGGCTCGGCGTCCTGCGGGGGAGCACCTGGTACCTGAGGTCGACCGTCACGGCCGGCCCGGCCGATCACAGCTTCAGCTTCGGGCGGGCAGGGGACCGTCCGGTCGCCGGGGACTGGGACGGCGACGGCGCCGACACCCCCGGGCTGTACCGCGCCGGCACCTGGTACCTGCTGCCCGGCCTGGGCACCGGGACCTCCCGGACCGTGCGGTTCGGCGCCGGGACCGACCTGCCGGTGGTCGCCGACCTCGACGGTGACGGGACCGACGCCACCGCGGTGTTCACCGGCCAGGCGTTCGCCTCCCGCAGCGACCTGCTCGGCGGTGATCCGACCGCCACCCTCCCGCTCACCTGGTGAGCCGGTGCGCCACCCGGTGGCGGTGGGTGCCGGGGCAGTCGCGGACGTGGTGCCGGTCGGCCGCGACCGGGAGGCCGTCAGGGTTCACAGGGCGTTGGCCGCTGGGCCAACACCCATCTGCTCGGGATCATCTGCGGGGCCCTATCGGTGGGTGTGCTGCCATTCCAGGCCCGTCAGTTGCTCGGCCGCATCCGCGATCTGTTGCGCCGAGGTGGTCTTGAGCCCGGCACGGCACGTGTCGATCCATTCCTGGACCCGGCCGTAGCCCTGATGGCGGTATTCCAACGCCTGGATGATGCACTCAAGCCGGTCGGCATCTTTGGCGACACGGGCTTCGAGGGTGTCCTGCGCCTCATAGGTGGCCGCCGAAACCTGGCACCGGCAAGCCCTGGCCATTTTCGAGCGGCTCGGCGACCAGACGGGCATGGCTACCAGCTACGGGCAGCTCGGCATCCTCGCGCACCGGCGGGGGGACTACGAGGCCGCCGAAACCTGGTGCAGACAAGCCCTGACCATCGATGAGCAGCTCGGCAACCAGGCCGGCATCGCCACCA
This sequence comes from Kineosporiaceae bacterium, assembly GCA_035719045.1. Lineage (GTDB taxonomy): Bacteria > Actinomycetota > Actinomycetes > Actinomycetales > Kineosporiaceae > DASTGO01. The sequence goes on from DASTGO010000188.1 coordinate 3,897, forward strand.
GCTACCACCAGCTCGGCGTGCTCGCCTACCTCCGAGGGGACTACGAGGTGGCCGCCGAAACCTGGCACCGGCAAGCCCTGGCCATTTTCGAGCGGCTCGGCGACCAGGCCGGCATGGCCGCCAGCTACCACCAGCTCGGCGTCCTCGCCCAGGCCCGGGGGATTACGAGGCCGCCGACACCTGGTACCGGCAGGCCCTGGCCATCGATGAGCGGCTCGGTGACCAGGCCGCCATGGCCACCAGCTTGAGTCAACTCGGGATCCTGCGCACCGCCCAGGGACAACCCGCAGAAGCCACCCGCTCCACGTTCAGGCGCTGGCCACACGTCTTGCACTGGGCGTGCCGCAGGCAGGGAACAATCTGCGGGTATTGACGCAACTCCGGGAGCAACTGGGACCTGGCGAGTTCGTGCGCGTCGTCCGGACCGTCACCGACCAGTAGTCCACCACCAATCTCCTCAACCTGCTCGACCAACAGGAGGGAGACAGCCAGTGACCGACACCACGCAGATACCGGCCGCGTGGCTGCGTACGCGAACGGATCCGCGAACGAGACTCCTCGGGCCACCCGGACCTGACCGGACATGAATGGGACATGCGGGACGGCCGGGAACGGGAGACCGTGCTCCGGAGAGACGGACCGCGCCTGCCGAGACGATCTTGAG
>DASTGO010000189.1:0-8838 GCA_035719045.1 Kineosporiaceae bacterium
CCAGGTGGTCCCGGTGGTGGTGGTTCGGGCGGTCCCGGTGGTCCCGGTGGTCCCGGTGGTCCCGGTGGTCCGGGGGATGGCCCCGGCGGCGGGGGTGGCGGGGCGGGCGAGCCCGGGCCGGCGGGTGGCGGTCCCCCGCGGTCCGGCCTGCGCAGGGTCGGGGCCGCCGAGATCGCCCGCGCCCTCGGCCGCCCCGAGCCCACCCCGGAACAGGCCCGGGTGATCGAGGCGGACGTCGCCCCGCTGCTGGTGGTCGCCGGGGCGGGGTCCGGCAAGACCGAGACGATGGCCGCCCGGGTGGTCTGGCTGGTGGCCAACGGCCTGGTCGAGGCCGAGGACGTGCTCGGGCTGACCTTCACCCGCAAGGCCGCCGGGGAACTGGCCGAGCGGGTCCGGTCCCGGCTGCGGGCGCTGCACCGGCGGGGACTGTGCTCGGTCGAGCCGCAGCCGGTCCCGGTGTCCACCTACCACGCCTACGCCGCCTCGATCGTGCGCGACCACGGCCTGCGGTGCGGGATCGAGCCTCGGGCCCGGCTGCTCACCGAGGCGGGGGCCTGGCAGCTGGCCGCGGACGTGGTCCAGCACTGGGACGGTGACCTGAGCGCCGTCGACTACAAGGAGGGCACGGTCACCGCGGCGGTGCTCGCACTGGCCGGGGAGTGCGCGGAGCACCTGGTCCGGCCCCGGACCGTGACGGAGTTCGCGCAGACGGTGCTGGAGCGGATCGCCGGGCTTCCGAAGGCGGTCGGGGACGGTGTCCCGGGCAAGCCGTCGTCGAAAGTCGGGGAACTGGCCGCCAAGCTCAACGCCAAGGCCGCGCTGATCGACCTGGTCGAGGCGTACCTGGAGCGCAAGCGTGCGCTGGAGGTGCTCGACTTCGGTGACCAGGTGGCGATCGCCGCCCGGATCGCCGAGCAGGCCCCGGAGGTCGCGCAGGGGGAGCGCGCCCGCTTCCGGGTGGTCCTGCTCGACGAGTACCAGGACACCAGCCACGGCCAGCTGGTCCTGCTGCGGGCGCTGTTCGGTGGCGGGCATCCGGTGGCGGCGGTCGGCGATCCGCACCAGTCCATCTACGGCTGGCGCGGTGCCTCGGCGGGCAACCTGGAACGTTTCCCGTCGGACTTCCCGTGGGCCGACGGCAGCCCCGCGCCAGTCGGCTACCTGGCCACCACCTGGCGCAACGACACCGCGGTCCTGGCGGCGGCCAACCACGTGTCGGCCCCGCTGCGCCGTCCGGCCCCGGGACCGGCCGAGGTGGCGCCGGTGGAGGTGCCGCCGCTGGCCCCGCGCCCGGGAGCAGGTGGGGGGACGGTCACCGTGCAGTGGCATGCCACCGTCGAGGACGAGGCGCGCGCGGTCGCCGAGGAGGTGGACCGGCACTGGCGCGGGAACCGGGCGCAGGACGCGGCGCCACCGGAGGTCGCGGTGCTCTGCCGGGCCCGCTCGCAGTTCCCGCTGGTGGAGGCGGCGCTGCGGGCGAGGGGGCTGCCGGTCGAGGTGGTCGGGCTCGGTGGACTGCTGTCTGTCCCCGAGGTGGCCGACCTGCGGGCCGCGCTGGAGGTGGTCGCCGACCCCACCCGCGGTGACTCCCTGATGCGGCTGCTCACCGGGCCGGCCTGGCGGCTGGGTGCGGCGGACCTGGAGGCGCTGGGGGTCTGGTCGGGGCAGCTGCTGGCCCGCTCCGGGCTGGCGGCGGCCCGGCGGTCCCGGAGGGCCTCCGCCGCGGACGGCGACACCGTCGACGAGGGCTCCCTGGTCGAGGCCCTCGACGAGCTGCCCGACCCCGACTGGGCGGGTCCGGCCGGGCAGCGGCTGTCCCCGGCCGCCCGCCGCCGGCTGGAACGCCTGGCCGGACTGCTGCGTGATCTGCGGTCCCGGATCGGGCTGCCGCTGCCGGATCTGGTCGGTGAGGTGGAGCGGGCCCTGCTGCTCGACGTCGAGGTGGCCGCGCTGCCGGGGGTCCGCCCGGCCGCGGCCCGAGCCCACCTGGACGCCTTCGTCGAGGTCGCCGTCGGGTTCGCCGAGGCCGGGGAGCGCGGCGGGCTGTCGGCCTTCCTGTCCTGGCTGGCCGCTGCCGACGACCGGGAGCGCGGCCTGGAGCTGCCGGTCACCGAGGTCCGCACCGACGCCGTCCAGGTGCTCACCGTGCACGCCGCCAAGGGACTGGAATGGGATGTCGTCGCCGTGACCGGCCTGGTCGAGGGCACCTTCCCCAGCGGGCGGTCCCGGGACACCTCCAACGGCTGGCTGGGTGAGCTCGGTGCCCTGCCGTACCCGCTGCGCGGCGACGCCGCGGGCCTGCCGCACTGGCGGGTGGAGTCGGCGGCCTCGCAGGCGGAGCTGACCGCGTCGACCGAGGACTTCCGGACCCGTTGCGGTGCGCATGAGGTGGCCGAGGAGCGGCGGCTGGCCTATGTCGCGGTCACCCGGGCCAAGCGCGAGCTGCTGCTCACCGGGGCGGTCTGGGGGGACGGCAGCAGGCCGCGGGAGCCGTCCCGGTTCCTCACCGAGATCGCCGAACTGGCCGGGACGGTGCCGGGCGTCGCGGTGGACTGCTGGTCACAGACCCCGGGCGACGGCGACGAGAACCCGAGGGAGGCACTGTCCCCGCAGGCCGACTGGCCGGTGGACCCGCTCGGCGAGCGCCGCCCGCACGTGGAGGCCGCGGCCGAACTGGTCCGCACCGCCCTGGCCCGGGCGGACGTCCTCGGCGCCGGACCCGATGACGGCGCCGGACCCGACGACGCGGACCTGCCCTGGCGGCGGGAGGTGGAACTGCTGCTCGCGGAGCGGGACGCCGCCCGGCGGCCCGTCCTGGACGTGGAGCTGCCGGCCCACCTGTCCGCCTCCCGGCTGGTCGCGATGGCCACCGACCCGGTCGACCTGGCCCTGCGGTTGCGCCGCCCGATGCCGTTGCCGCCGAGCCCGCACGCACGCCGGGGCAGCGCCTTCCACTCCTGGCTGGAACGGCGGTTCGGTGCCGCCGCCCTGGTGGACGTCGATGAACTGCCCGGATCCGCCGACGACGTGGCCGGTGACGCCGAACTGGCCCGGCTGCAGGAGAGGTTCCTGGCCAGCGAGTGGGCGCAGCGCCTTCCCGAGGCGGTCGAGGTGGCGCTGGAGACCCCGGTGGCGGGGCTGGTGCTGCGGGCCCGGGTCGACGCGGTGTTCGCGGTCCCCGCCGCCGACGGCCCGCGCTGGGACGTCGTGGACTGGAAGACCGGTGCCGCACCCTCGGACCCGCGGGAGGCGGCCGCCCGGGCCGTCCAGCTCGCCGTGTACCGGCTGGCCTGGGCCCGGCTGAACGGGGTCGGGGTGGACCGGGTCGGCGCGGCCTTCTTCTACGCCGCGACCGGGCGCACCGTCCGGCCGGTGGACCTGCTCGACGAGGCCGGCCTGGAGGAACTCGTGGCCGCGGCCACCACCGCCGGCTGAGGTCCGGTAGGTGGGTCCGCGGTGGTCATGACGCGGCGCCGGTCACCGTGGCGTCGAGATCGGACAGCATCATCACGGCGTCGTCGACGATCGAGGAGTCGTCACTGGACACCCCGTGCAGCAGCCAGCGGGCCAACGCCAGCTCCCCGGCCAGCCGGGCCCGACGGCGCAGGTCCCGGTCCGGGGGCTGCCGACGTGCCACCGCATACGCCTCGAGCACCGACTCCACCGCGGGCTCGGCCGCACCCGAGACCAGCCACGCCAGGTCGTCGGCGGGGTCAGCCACCCGCGCCTCACCCCACTCCAGGACCGCGGCCACCTCGTCGCCGTCGACCAGGACGTTCTCGCTCGCCAGGTCGCCGTGAACGACGCAGGGCACGAACCGCCAGGCCCCGGCCTCCTCCAGTTGGGTCTCCCAGCGCTGCAGCAGCCCCGGAGGGACGTGCCCGGTGGAGGCGGCCCGGTCCACCTCGGCCAGCCGGCGCTGCCGGTAGTCCTCCGCGGAGTACACCGGCAGCCCGGCCTCCTCCACCAGCCGTTCCGGCAGTTCGTGGATCGCGGCCAGGGCCCGGCCGAGGGCGGCGGTCAGTCCCGGCCCGGGCTTGAGCCGGTTCAGGTCGAGGGTGGCGCCGGGAATCATCCGGTAGACCATCGCGTGGCCGCCACCGGGCAGGGTGGCGGTCCCGGCCACGTCCGGCACGGCGAAGGGCAGCCAGCCGGACAGCTCGGTCAACAGCCTCCGCTCGCAGTCCAGCCGGGCTGCGGCCGCCTGGTTGCGCGGTGCCCGGACCAGCCAGCGCCGCCCGAGGTCGTCCTCGACGACGGCGCTGTCCACGTCGTGGTCCGGTGGCCCGTACCCCTGTACCCTCACCGGTTCCAGGCCGCGGACCGCGGCACAGGCCAGAGCTGCCAGGGCGAACGGGGAGCGGTCGGGCACGCATCCACCGTAAGGGGTGAGCCGCTCCGGCACGGCCCGACCCGGCACCCGGGCCGCCACCCTGTTCCCCCACCCGGTTCCCCGGCCCCTGCGGCACCAGGGGCGATCACGCCGCTGCCGACAGGGCAAGCCCTAGGGTGACGCTGTGACCCTGGACCGGCTGGCGTTGTCGCGTTCGACCCTCGACCGGGCGGCTCACCGCCGGACCGCCCCAGGACTCCTGCCCGATCTGCTCGCCGATCCCACGACCGCGGTGCTGCTGCTGGACGGTGACCGGGCACCGGTTCTCGGCGGCGCGGCCGCCCCCCGGCTGGCCCTGGTCGACCCGGCGACGGCGGCCGAGCTGATCACCGCGGCCCTCCCGCCGCCCCGTCCCTCGGCCGGCCGCCCGCCTGCTGGTCCCTCGGTTGCCGGCCGGCCCGCCACCGATGCCCGGCCCGGTGCCCGGGAAACGTCCCCGGCCCCGCACGCCGCGAAGTGGCCCGGCCCGGAGGGCACCGACGTGACCGCCTTCCTCGGCGAGGACGCGGGGGGCCGGTCGTACCTGCTGCTGGCCACCGCCCGCCCGGCCCGGACCCCGGCGCCCGGCGCACCCGCACCCGCACCCGACACCGACGCCCGGCCCGCCCCGGACGGTGCCCGCTGGCAGGATCTGCGCGCCGTCGGACATCTGCTCGACGACACCGACGCCGGCCTGCTGACCTGCGCGGTCGCGCTGGCGAACTGGCATGCCGTGCACGGCTGCTGTGCCCGCTGCGGGGAGCCGACCGAGCCGGTCCAGGCAGGCTGGGCCCGGGCCTGCCCGGCCTGCGGCGCCGAGCACTACCCGCGCACCGACCCGGCGGTGATCATGGCCGTAGTTGATCCTGCGGACCGCATCCTGCTCGGCCGACAGGCCCGCTGGCCGAGCAAGCGCTTCTCCACGCTGGCCGGCTTCGTCGAGCCGGGGGAGTCGCTGGAGGCGGCGGTCCGCCGGGAGGTCGCCGAGGAGGCCGGGGTGGTCGTCGGAGAGGTCCGCTATCTGGGCAGCCAGCCGTGGCCGTTCCCGTCCTCGCTCATGCTCGGCTACCGGGCACAGGCGGTCACCACGCAGATCCGGGTGGACGGCACCGAGTTGGCCCAGGCCCGCTGGTGGACCCGCGAGGAGTTCGCCCTCGACACCGGCACCGGCGAACTGCTGCTGCCGCCCCGGCTGTCCATCGCCCGGCGGCTGATCGAGGACTGGTACGGCGGGCCGGTCGCCGACGCCGAGGAGGCCTGGCGCTGACCGGTCGCCGCGCGGCAAGGGGCTGAGCGGGCGGCCCGGGCCGAGACCCGGTCCGTCGGAGTCGGCCGGTCAGGCCCGCTGGTCGTCTCTGCCGGTCAGGGTGAGCCGACCAGGGCTGGCCGGTCGGGGTGGTCGAACCGGACGACCAGATCCGCCCGCCCGGCCGGATCGCAGTCGTCCAGGTAGCGTCGCCACGCCCCGGCGACCGGTTCCCGTTCGGCGTCGGGCAGCCGGCGGGCCAGGGCGGCGGGGGACACCTCCAGCAGCACGGTCAGGTCGAAGGCGCCGGCCAGGTCCCAGTCCGCCAGGAACCGCCCGTCCACCACCAGGACCAGACCCGGCGGGGCGGCCACGGCCGGGTCCCGGTAGGGCCGATCGGTCCGCGGATCGCGTAGCCGGGGCAGGTACCGGCCCGGGCCGTCCGGGTCCACCGGGTCCAGGACCTCCCGGCGCAGTGCTGCCAGGTCGTACCAGCGCTGGTAGTACGCCTCGGCGTCCGTGCCGTACTCCAGTCGCAGCGAGCGGGCCCGCAGGAAGTCCTCGGCATGCACCCCCGCCGCGGGGCGGCCCACCGCGGCGATCGCCGCCACGATCTCCCCGGCCAGCCCTCGGGCGTCCTCGGTCACCGGCCCGTCGACGGCCACCCGGACCGCACCGGGACCGGCCGCGAGTTCCAGGGCCGCCCGGGCGATCCGTGCGACCAGTTCCGGCCGGGCGATCGGGGCGGCCGATCCCGTTCCCGTGCTGCCCGTTCCGGTGCTCACCCTGCCGGAGGTCCCCTTGCCGATGGTCATCACCACCCGCGTCCGGGGTGGGTGCGTGCCCGTCCCGCGGCCGCCGTGGTTCAGGCCGCCGCCTCCAGACGCTCCCTGACCTGGTCCAGGGACGGGTTGGTGGCGGCGGTGCCGTCCGGGAACAGGACGGTCGGCACGGTCTGGTTGCCGCCGTTGACGCTCATCACGTAGTCCGCGGCGCCCGGCACCTGCTCGATGTTCACCTCGGTGTAGCCGATGCCGGCCCGGTCCAGCTGGCTCTTCAGCCGGCGGCAGTAGCCGCACCAGGTCGTGGTGAACATCGTGATCGTGCCCTGCTCCGGCACCTGCATGGCGCTGTTCCTCCACCTGTGACGTCCCGGCGGTGCCGGTACTTGCCCAGAGAACCTTTGCCCACTCAACCACGTCGAGGGGCTGGGTCTTCCCGCTGTTCGGGTGCCCGATCGGCCGGCCCGTCCACAGGCCGCCTGCGCACCGTCGCCCGATCCTGCCAGGATGGCAGGAATGCAGGCGGAGCTGACCACCCTCACCGATCCGGTCGGGGCCTCGGCGGACGATGTCCGCGTCGTCCCGGCGGGGTCTGCGGCTGCGTCCGGCCCCGGCGAGGTCGCCGGGCGGGTCTGCGCCGACGGGATTCTCGGCGCGCTGGACCCCGAGCAGCGCCAGGTCGCCGAGGCCGTCGCCGGTCCGGTCTGCGTGCTGGCCGGGGCCGGCACCGGCAAGACCCGCGCGATCACCCACCGGATCGCCTACGGAGTCCACTCCGGCGTGTACACCCCACAGCGGGTGCTGGCCGTGACCTTCACGGCCCGGGCCGCCGGGGAGATGCGGACCCGGCTGCGGGCACTGGGCGTCCAGGGCGTCCAGGCCCGGACCTTCCACGCCGCCGCCCTGCGCCAGCTGTCGTACTTCTGGCCGCAGGTGGTCGGCGGGTCGCCGCCGTCCCTGCAGGAGCACAAGGCCGGCCTGGTCGCCGACGCGGCCGCCCGGCTGCGGCTGTCCGTCGACCGGGCCGCCGTTCGCGACCTGGCCGCCGAGATCGAGTGGGCCAAGGTGAGCATGATCACCCCGGAGCGGTACCCCGAGGTGGCGGCCGGAGCCCGCCGCGGGGAACCCGGCGGCTTCGACCTGGCGACCATGGCCCGGCTGCTGGAGGTCTACGAGGAGGTCAAGACCGACCGCGGGGTGATCGACTTCGAGGACGTCCTGCTGCTCACCGTCGGGATCCTGGAGGAGTCCCCGCAGGTGGCCGAGGTGGTCCGGGCCCAGTACCGGCACTTCGTCGTCGACGAGTACCAGGACGTCAACGCCCTGCAGCAGCGTCTGCTGGAGTTGTGGCTCGGCCCGCGTGAGGACGTCTGCGTGGTCGGGGACCCGAGCCAGACCATCTACTCGTTCACCGGGGCCAGCCCGCAGCATCTGCTGACCTTCCGGCAGCGCCACCCGGATGCCGTCGTGGTCAAGCTGGAACGTGACTACCGGTCAACCCCGCAGGTGGTCTCGCTGGCGAACGCCCTGCTCGGGACGGCCCAGCGCCCGGTCACCGCCGCCACCCTGCCCGGGGCCGACGGGTCCGGGCCGGTCAGCCCCGCAGCGGTCCGGCTGCACCTGGTCGCCCAGCGGCCCCCCGGTCCGCAGCCCACCCTGACCGCCTTCGACGACGACGAGGCCGAGGCCGCCGGAGTCGTGGCACGGATCCGCAAGCTGCTCGCGTCCGGGGTGAAGGCCAGCGAGATTGCCGTCCTCTACCGGACCAACGCCCAGTCCGAGCCCCTGGAACAGGCGCTGGCCGAGGCCGGGATCTCCTACCTGGTGCGGGGTGGGGAACGGTTCTTCGCCCGCAAGGAGGTGCGCGACGCCATCCTTCTGCTGCGCGGGGCGGCCCGGGCCTCGGACGGGTCGATGCCGATGCCGGAGGAGGCCCGTGCCGTGCTCGCCGCGGCCGGTTGGTCGCAGCGGCCGCCGTCGGCCGGGGGAGCGGTCCGGGAGCGCTGGGAGTCCCTGCAGGCGCTGGCCGCCCTGGCCGACGACCTGGCCGCCGCCCAGCCGCAGGCTCGGTTGGCGGACCTCGTGGCCGAACTGGAGGAGCGTGCCTCCGCCCAGCACGCCCCGACCGTCGAGGGCGTCACGCTGGCCTCTCTGCATGCCGCCAAGGGCCTGGAATGGGATGCCGTGCACCTCGTCGGGCTGTCCGACGGCCTGATGCCGATCTCCCTGGCCGAGGGCTGGGAGGCGGTGGAGGAGGAGCGGCGACTTCTCTACGTCGGGATCACCCGGGCCCGGGAACATCTGCACCTGTCCTGGGCGAGGTCCCGCAACCCCGGCGGCCGGGCCACCCGCAACCCCTCCCGCTTCCTCGACGGCCTGCTCGGCCAGGCGGCCCGGGCGCAGGGTGGGCGCGCTGCCGGCGCCGACGCGGCGGCCCG